>JBHLPN010000208.1:0-5866 GCA_048939445.1 Promethearchaeota archaeon
AATTTAGCTCTACCTTTTATAATAATATCTTTCCCTAGAAATTCAGATGATTTCTTTTCAAGAAATTTCTCAAATTCGGGGGTTTCTTTAATCTGTGCGATATTGGTAGTTTTTACACCTATTATTTTCTCTGCTTTCTCTCCCATAAAAGTAGTCCTTATAGTTCCAGTTCCATCATCAATAATAAGACTTATTATCATTCGTAATTCAGTATTTTCTCCTTGATCACAGCTACAATTTTCCAATTTTTTAAAGCAGTTTGTGCACGCTTCATAAACTGATATATTATTAAGATCCTTAGCAATAAAACCTTTAATTTCAATGATCCCGGGGGTATTAATTGTATTTATTTTAGTATAATTACCAGAAAAATTAGCTTGTCTTTCTGTTCCAACTAATTCAATACTTTTTAGGTTCTTTATATCTAGATCTTTTAACTCTAATGTCGAATCATTAATTAAAGAGATTTCATTTCTATTTGAAAAAGAACTAAATTTAACTAATACATTTTTTAGCGATAATCCTTGTCCAACATTTAATAGTTTTGAATATTCCTCTGCGTTCTCACGCCATAAAGTGACTCGAATGCCATCAGTATTATCACTTACAATAAATCCTAATAAAGAAACATCATCTCCAGATTTTAACGATATTGTTTTTATATTATCAACTGAAGTTATAATACCCTCAAATGAAACGATTCCTCTCCTATTCTGAAGTTCTTTTATATTTTTTATAGTTTCTCCCTTAATATCTAAATCTCCTTTTTTTATTGTAATATTTGTGTTCCTATTTGCCATTAGTTCTATCGTTTTAGAATCTAAAGTACTCAATCGAGGATTTAAATTGGTAACTGAAATCACGTCATTAATTTTTAATTCATTTAGTTTTTCAGTTTCTTCATTCCAAAACGTAATCCTTATTGACCCTGAAGCATCTAATAATGTTAAAGATTGTACCTTTCCTACTTCACCATCTTTTCTAGTAAATTCTTTTTTTGGAAATAATTGAATGATTTTTCCTTCAATCGCTACAGAATTAAGATTTAAGTTAATATCAGTTATATTAATTGATTTATAGGTAATTTTAGGATATTTTTTATAGTCCACATCTTCAGGGGATAAGATAACTTTTCCATAACTTCCCACATGAATTTCTATCCCTCCATACTTACCCTTTTTTGCACTGCCGTTAATAATTTTAATTAATTCATTTTTTTCAAAATTAGGTTCAGTAAAAATATTTACTTGATTATCCCAAAGCACAATTCGTGCATCTCCCGTGTTATCATTCAATAAAAAAGAACCTACATATCCCTTATTCCCATCGCTTTTTTCAAAACTATTAATCTTATAGATTTCTTTTATCCTCCCATATAGAGTAATGTTTTTCATATTTTGAGTAATATCTGAAATGAATATTTCAATTTCCTTTAACAGTTCTTTGTTTTCTCCTTTGATATCAACTCCTAACTCTTTAGCGATAATAAATAAAGCACCTTCCTCAGAAATTAAGCCTTTCAATTCATTTTTCTTATCTTCAACTAAATTTTGGATTTCTTTTCTTGTTAAACCGGTATCTTCAATAATTTTATTGACATAAATTTCAGTTTTCATATTAATCACAAATTTTTACAAAAATACTTGAGTTCTAAAAATATTTTAACTGGGATTATTTAAAAAAAAATTTATTTAATTGTAATTAAAAAAAGTAATTCTTTTAAAATTAAAGAGTATTAAATAAAGGTAATTTTTAAATAGAACAAAATTGAATTCATCAAACTAGCGAAAGAGCTCTTAAAACCAATTGAAAAATTTAACTAATTACTATTATAATAGCAAATGAAAAACTTTAAAATCATCCCTGTAATCGATATTTTGAATTCTAAAGCTGTACATGCCATAAAAGGAGAAAGAACTAAATATAGACCATTAAAATCCTATTTATTTCAATCTTCCAATCCTGTGGACATTATTAGATCAATTAAAGATAATTATGGTTTTTATGAATTCTATATCGCAGATTTAGATTCTATTATTAATAAAACTCCGAATTTTCAAATATTAAAACAAATACTAGATATATCCAATGTAGAAGTAATTTTAGATCCTGGAATTGTTGATTTTAAAGAAATTTATCATTTTGTTCGATTTAAAATTAAAAGTCTAATATTAGGATTAGAAACCATTAGTAGTTTTAAAGTCATAAGTCAATGTTTAAAAATCTTAAATCAAGATAATATAATTATTAGTGTTGATCTGTATAAAGGAGAGATTTTATCACATGCAAAGGATTTAAAAAATCAAGATCCACACGATATCATAAAAAAGATTGAATCTTTGGGCATTGAAAACATAATCCTTTTAGATTTGTATAGAGTAGGTCAGAAAATCGGAGGAATTCCACGGCTTTATCTGGATATTTTACAAAATTTTAATGGAGATATTTTTGTCGGTGGTGGGATAAAAAATTATAAAGATATCCTAGATTATAAAAAGCAAAACTTTTCTGGAGTACTAATTGCAACTGCCTTATATGATGGAACGATAGACATAAAAAAATTAAGAAGTTTCTAATAAATTAGAAAGATTAATTTATAAATATTACACCAGTACTTGAGACATTTAGAGACTTCTTACATACTGGACATGTATGCTTCATTCTAACCCAATCCGTTAAATGTTCTCTATGAGCTTTTGCTTCACATATAGGACACCCAGTAACTTCATCAAAAATTTCTATATTTTTTCCACATACAGAGCATTTGGTTTTTGAGGCAGTTGATATCCTTATTGCTTCTTTTTTAATATCCAATGTTACTTTTTCCGTATTCTCGGCATTTGGATTAATTTGCTTTAGTTCATCTCTTGTATCTACACAGAATATAGTTCCTTCTGTATCATCTTTCTTATTTCCTATCCAGACCACTTTACCTTTGAAATAATTTGATCCCTGATCTTCTAGTGTTAAATCTAATCTTCTGTCTTCCATAACATAAGTCTGTATAACTTTAGTGTATTTTAAATTTAAGTGTGAAGATAATTGTTTAACTACTTCTATTGGTTCTTTAAATACTTCATTACTAATATCCAGTTTTGTAATTTCTTTAGGAGACATAATAAATTTTTGATCTATTTTATACTTAATAAAAGTGATCTAATTTAAATTTTTATATAAAAATCTACAAAAATAAATGTTTTGGAATTCTTAGGTCCCATTTTGAAAATTAAAATTTTAACCTCAGTTCCATTTATTCAGTAAATTTAAATTTACCATGAACCGTGCTGTGTACCTTATTAATTAATCAAATTAAATCAACTTTCTTACTATAAATCCTAAATAAATTTTTTAATGTTTTTACATTATATATGATACACAATGTCCCATAAAATCAGACTTTTAATCAGTCCTAAAACAATTGAAGAAGCTAAAATTATTGTGGCTAATCAAGTAGATTATATTGATTGTAAAAATCCTAATGAGGGGTCTTTAGGAGCAAATTTTCCCTGGATTATTTCGGAAATGAAGAGTTTAATTCCACCTGATAGTCCTCAGCTTTTAAGCGCAACAATTGGGGATTTTCCAAATTTGCCGGGTTCAGCATCATTAGCAGCCTTAGGAGCAGCAGTATCTGGCGCCGATATAATAAAAGTTGGCTTAAAGGGCCCTAAAAATGAAAAAATGGGAATAGAATTAATGAAAAAGGTGGTAAAGACAGTAAAAGATTATAATGATAAAATTAAAATCGTTACAGCGGGATATGCTGATCGAACTAGGATGAATTCATCCCCAGAATTTATGAGTATCCCAACAATTGCATTAGAATCTGGTTCCGATATTGCTATGCTTGATACTTATATTAAAGACAATTTAGGGCTGTTTGATTTTTTATCAGTGGATCAACTAATTCAATTTAAAAATAAAGCGAAAGATTTTGATCTTGAGGTGGCCTTAGCTGGAAATTTAAGGAAAAAAGATATCCCCCGAATAATGAATATTTCTCCAGATATTGTAGGAGTAAGATCGGTAGTATGCGAAGGTTACGATAGAATTAATGGTTCTATTAAAACAGAGCTTATTGAGGAGTTAAAAACAGAATTCTATAAAAATTATGCAGAACCTATAAAGAAACCTTAAATAAAAGAAAAATATTCTTTTAAAATACTCGATAAGTACAAAAACAATAAATTCCTAACCATAATTCATTTCTTTTTTAAGATAATAGACTTACCTTTGTGTATAGATGTAATAAAAGTCTTTACTTCAGGTTTATAGGATTCTATTATACTTAAAACCTCGTTTTCATGTTCTTTTCTGCATATTGTATAAACTGAACGTCCTAATTGATTCATACTGGCACCAATAATATCTAATTTGTTTAAATCCTCTATTAATTCTTTTAATTTTTGTAATTTTAACATATCAAGAATTTCTGTATTTTTTACAAATTCAAGTGATGCATCAATGAATGTTTTTATATTAGGATTATTAATCAATTTTATTAGTGCTTTTCTCCCCGCTTCTTTTATTTTGAAATTCAAAACTGGATCTGTTAAAATAGATTTTGTATGAATCATGCCAAAAGAAGCACATATAATTATTAAATTTGGTGCTGTGTTAATTCGCTCATACACACATGGATATCCTGGTTCTTTCACTATTCCTATACCCCCACTTAATTGGCCACAAACAGTTCCTAAACCTGTATGATTCACAACTTCTGCAATATGAGCAATTTTCCCTTTTTCTTGGTGGGATAATCCTAAATTGAATAAATAACTTAAACCAAATATTGTTCCTAATGCGCCAGAACCACTAGCACCATACCCACATCCAACTGGTAGATCAAAAAAATGATTAATTCTTATTTTATAAGGTTCTTTTACAATTTTTTTAATATAATCAACAATATAGGATGTAGTTTCAGCCTTCTGATTCATTGTATTGCCATTGATACAAATTTCTACTTTAAAATCATTATTCCTATCGAGAATTTCAGTAACAATTTCTGTTTTGCCTTTAGCGTTAACACAAAATCCTGCTCCTCGCGAACCTATTCTAACTGGATCAGTAATTTTAACCCCATTAATTTGATCAACAATCTCAAAAAATCCGGATATTCTATGGGGTACTTCAAATATTACCTTTTTCCTTCTTTTAGACATTAACCTAAAATAACTTAATTTATCTAGTCTACTTTATATTAATACAAAGAAAATTTCAATGAAAATATTATGAAAGGTAAGAGTGTAATAAAAATTGGTGGATCATTATTATTTACTGAGAATAAGGAACTTGACAAAGAAAAGGTTCAAAAATTCTGTCAAATCTTTAAAAAAATGAAATATTCTGGAACTCATGTTATTGTATGTGGTGGTGGAATAATTGCAAGAGAATATATAAAGGCGGTAAGGTCTTTTAATGGAAGTGAAGCATTATGTGATATATTTGGGATTTATCTGTCTCGAATAAATTCAAAATTATTAATATCTGCTTTTCAAGATTTTGCATATCCATTAGTTCCAAAATCAATAGAAGAACTCTCTAAAGCATTACTCTTTGGAAAGATCGTAGTTATGGGAGGGTTACAACCAGGACAATCTACAACATCTGTTGCTCTTGAAGTAGCGGAGTTTGTAAAAGCTGAAGAATTAGTGATTCTAACGGACGTTAAAGGTATTTATGATAAAGATCCCAAGAGATTTGATGATGCTAAATTGCTAAAAAGGTTAACTTATGATGAATTACAAGAAATAATTATTGATTCATCAGGAGATAGACAAGCAGCAGCAGGAGAATATCGGATATTTGATGTTGTTTCTTTACAAATTTTAAAAAGAAGTAATATCAAAATCAGAATTATGTC
>JBHLPN010000209.1:0-5773 GCA_048939445.1 Promethearchaeota archaeon
CAATATGCGTATGATGGAAAGGATATAGATTTTTGATTTAAAATTTTAAATGGTTTTTTTTTATTCTTTTTTTTTTAAATTTAAAATAAATTCTAAATTTATGCAAGTTTCTAAAATATAAACATATATATCATCAAATTATATTATTTTTTTAAGAATTTTCGATAATAATTATAGTATAACTTTTGAGTAAAAAAGAAAAATATGACTATTTCAGAAAATGAATTAGAAGCATTAGAGATATTCAAAAAAACCATTGGAGAATCGATATTAGAATTTCCTCAGTTAGAACGATACTCTCTTGGTTACTCTGTAGAAGAAGAACATGTCACAGGCCTAAGTCTTTTTTCATGTGGTTTACAAACAATTCCTAAAGAAATCGAAATATTTACGTCACTAAAGAAAATTTTCGTAAGAGGAAACAATTTAAATACAATTACTGAGGAATTATTTTCTCTTCCAAGTCTAGAAATCTTGGATTTAAGCGAAAATCAATTAACAGAGTTACCTAAGTCTATAAATTTACTTTCTTCCCTTAAAGAACTTCATTTAGAATCAAATCAATTAAATTGCTTACCAGAAACAATTGGATCTTTATCTTCTCTGGAAATTTTAGATATAAGTGAGAATAAAATTAGAAGTGTTCCGAATACAATAGGCAGAATACAAAAATTAAAAACATTGGATTTGAGTAGTAACAAAATTGAAAGGTTACCTGATTCAATTGGTGAATTAAAATCATTAGAAATTTTCTTTTTAGGAAATAATAAATTAGTTCTACTTCCTGATTCTATCTGTCAATTATCTTCATTGAAAAGATTGAATCTAAGGAATAATAATATAATTACATTACCCGAAGCAATAGGTAATTTATCATCGCTAACATCTCTTTTTTTAAAAGGGAATAACATTAATAAATTACCAGAATCTATCGGTCAATTAAAAGATCTAATTTATTTAGGTCTAGCTTCAAACAAACTAACTTCCCTTCCTGAGAGTATAGGCTCACTTACTTCATTGGAAAATCTAAGTGCTTCCTCAAATAATTTAATTAAGCTTCCGGATTCAATAGGATCTCTTCAATCATTATTAAGACTTGAAATTTCAGATAATAAGCTAGATACAATACCAGATTCAATTGGAGAGGCCTCATCACTTAGAGTGTTAAGATGTGATCGTAATAATTTGACTAAACTACCAGAGTCCATTGGTAAAATTAATACGCTTGAGACATTAAAACTAGATATTAATAAAATAGTTGAATTACCTGAATCAATAGGGCACTTAAAATCTCTACGTGAGTTGAATTTATATGATAATCAAATAAAATATTTACCACAATCTATTGGCTCACTCTCATCTTTAGAAATATTAGATCTAAGCAAGAATCAATTAAGTAAGCTCCCAGAATCAATAGGTTCATTAATATCTCTCTTGGAGCTAGATTTATCCACAAATAAATTAGAAAATATTCCACCATCAATTGGTGCTCTTCCTGTGATAAGGAATTTAATCCTTGGATTTAATAAACTAATATCTATTCCTAAATCATTAGGATTTCTTACGACTCTCGAAGTATTAGACTTAGGAAAAAATTATTTAATAGCAGTTCCAGAAACTATAGGTTCTCTTACTTCACTTAAACATTTATATCTATATTACAATGAATTAGAAGATATACCTGAAACAATTGGTTCATTACAATCTTTAAAATACTTATATTTAGGCAACAATAAGTTATCAAATCTTCCTATTTCATTAGGTAGACTCAAAAAATTAAAATATCTGTTTTTAAGATCAAACTATTTAACTGATCTTCCAGAATCATTAGAAGCCTTACCGTCGCTTCAATATTTAAATATTGAGAAAAATAATCTTAAAGGATACTTAGATTTTTTACATAAATTAGAACTTAGAGGGATAAAAATCCTCAAATAATTTTTTTTCTAAAAATTCTTTCTTTTAATTTATCATACCACATTCTTAAACAATAATAAATTGAGTTATGAAGTTAGTTTTAATTAGTAGTAAATCTAAAACAATATGATTTATATATTAAATGAAGTTAGATAAAACTATGGATATTTCAAAAGCTATGAAAATTAAATTATCAGAGGAGCTACCGCATTATCCTAAATTCATTGAAGGTATAAGAAGAGCACCATCTAGAGGCTACAAATTAACTCCAACTCAAACAAAATTAGCTCTAAAAAATGCATTAAGATATATACCTCCTTCCTTACATGAACAAATGGCTCCTGAATTCATGGAGGAATTAGTATCGAAGGGTAGAATTTATGGTTATAGATATAGACCTGAAGGCTTAATAAAGGCAAAAGCTATAAATGAATACAAAGGAAATACATTGGAAGGAAAAGCACTGCAAGTAATGATTGACAATAATCTAGATTTCGATGTAGCATTGTATCCTTATGAATTGGTAACATATGGAGAAAGTGGACAAGTTTTTCAAAATTGGATGCAATATCAATTGGTTAAAATATATCTTCAGTTAATTAGTGGAACTCAAACCCTTGTAATCGCATCAGGACACCCTGTTGGTCTTTTCCCAACATCGCAAAATGCTCCAAGAGTTATCTCAACAAATGGGTTAATGGTTGGAATGTTCGATAATCCAGATGATTTTTCAATAGCGGCAGCTCTAGGTGTGGCTAATTATGGTCAAATGACAGCTGGAGGTTGGATGTACATTGGACCTCAAGGTATTGTCCATGGGACTTATATTACTTTATTAAACGCAGGTAGATTATATTTAAATATCCCTCAAGATAAAGATTTAAGTGGTGTGTTATATTTATCTTCTGGACTAGGTGGCATGAGTGGAGCACAGGCTAAAGCTATAGAAATTGCAGGAGGAATAGGTGTAATAGCTGAAGTTGATGAATCAAGAATTAAAACTAGACATGAGCAAGGATGGGTTTCACGAATATCTGATGATTTAGATGAAATATTTGAATGGGTTGACGATGCGAGAAAAACAAGAAGATCAATATCAATTGCATATCAAGGAAATGTTGTTAATTTATGGAAATATGTTGTTGAGAAAAATATTAAAGTAGAACTTGCCTCAGATCAAACATCTTGCCATGCTGTTTATGAAGGTGGCTATACTCCTTATCAAATAAGCTTTAAAGAGGGTAGAGAATTAATTAAGTTTAATATTGAGAGATTTAAAAAACTCATTGATGAATCATTAAAGGAGCAGTTCAACCTTATTAGTATAATGAAAGAAAGAGGTACATTTTTCTGGGATTATGGCAATTCCTTTATGAAAGCTGTATTCGATGCTGGGGCTAAAAATATTGCAAAAAATGGAATGGATCCATCAGAAGGTTTTATTTTTCCATCTTATGTCGAAGATATAATGGGTCCAATTTGTTTTGACTATGGTTATGGACCATTTAGGTGGGTTTGTCTTTCAGGGAAAGAAGAAGATTTAGATAAAACAGATCTAGCAGCAATGAATTCTATTAATCCAGAGAGAAGGGCACAAGATAGAGATAATTACCATTGGATTCGAGATGCTAAAAAGAATAAACTGGTTGTTGGAACAAAAGCAAGAATTTTATACGCCGATGCTAAAGAACGAATAAATATTGCCTTAAAATTTAATGGTTTAGTTAGGAGGGGTGAAATTGAACCGATAATGCTTGGTAGAGATCATCATGATGTTTCTGGAACCGACTCACCTTTTAGAGAAACTTCAAACATTAGAGATGGAAGTAATGTAATGGCAGAAATGGCTATTCATTGTTTTGTTGGAAATGCTTTGAGAGGTATGACATATGTGGTTCTATCAAATGGAGGCGGAGTGGGGATTGGAAAATGTTTTAATGGGGGATTTGGTTTGGTTTTAGATGGTTCTAATAAAGTTGATAAAATTATTAAAAATTCTATTGAATGGGATGTGATGGGCGGCATTGCAAGAAGAAGTTGGGCTAGAAACCCTAATGCTTTTGAGACTGCATATAATTGGAATATAGAAAATGAAAATAGAGGACATTTAACATTACCATTTATAGCAGAAGATAAACTTTTAGATAATATTGTTGATAATTATTTAAAAAAACTCAAATGAAAAAAAAATCGATTTAAATTGTTCAAAAATTTTTTAAATTGAAAAATGTCTAACTTTTAGATTGATGTTACAATTAGATTTAGAAAGTGAATCATTTTGGATAATATCTTCAGATATGGAATGGATAAATTAAATATAAAAAAGGCATTAAAAATTTCAAGAGGATTAATAAAAGGAATTTTAACCGATGACGTAAAAGAAAAAATTATTAAAAACTATAATACAGTACAATCTGTAGCCAAAGGAGAAAAATTGGTATATAGTATAAATACAGGATTTGCATCACTCTGCACTACTAGGATTTCAAAAGAAGAAACTGGAAAATTGCAAGAGAATCTTCTTAAAAGCCATAGTGTTGGAGTAGGATCACCAATAGATTTTGAAATTTCTAAATTAATGTTGATCTTAAAGGTACACGCATTATCAATGGGTTATTCAGGAGTATCATTGGAAATTATAGAACGAATATGCTGGCATATAGATAATGAGTATATTCCATTAGTTCCTGAACAAGGTTCAGTTGGAGCTTCTGGAGATTTAGCACCTTTGGCCCATTTATTTCTACCATTGATTGGATTAGGATACTTAACAAAAAATGGTATAAATTTTATTCCAACAAAAAGAATTTTAGAAGAACAAAATCTCAAACCATTAAAATTGCAGGCAAAAGAAGGAGTAGCGTTAATTAATGGAACTCAATTTATTTCTGCTATTGCTATAGAAATTGTTGAGAAATTATCAAATTGCCTTGATCATGCCGATCTCATCGGTGCCTTATCGCTTGAAAGCTATTTAGGATCTCCTCAACCATTTGCTGAAAAACTTATTAATTTAAGACCTCATGAGGGAGCAATCATTGTAGCTAAAAGATTCAGAAAATTTTTAGAGGACTCGCAATTTGTAGAATCCCATAAGGACTGTGGACGAGTTCAAGATCCTTATTCTCTTCGATGCATTCCACAAGTTCATGGTGCTTCAAGAGATGCTTTATCCCATTTAAGAAAAAAGCTAAAATGTGAAATAAATTCTGTGACAGATAATCCTATTGTATTTGAAGAAAATGAAACTTATAGTGGTGGAAATTTCCACGGACAACCATTATCTCTGCCTATAGATTATGTAGGCTTAGCAGCTTCTGAACTTGGAAACATTTCTGATCGTCGTATCTTCCTTTTGTTAGAAGGTAAATGGGATTTACCTTTATATTTAATAAAAAATGCTGGATTGAACTCAGGATTTATGATCACTCAATACACTTCAGCTGCTTTAGTTAGTGAAAATAAGTCCCTTTGTTTTCCTGCAAGTGCAGACAGTATTCCCACAGGAGGAGGACAAGAAGATCATGTAAGTATGGGTCCCATAAGTGCTAGAAAAACTCTTAAAATTATAAATAACCTTGAAAAAATTTTAGCAATTGAACTTTTATGTGCAGCACAAGCCTTTGATTTTAGGAGACCCTTAAAATCTAGCAAAATTCTAGAAGAATGTCATAAGTATATTCGAGAAAAAATCCCACATATATCTGAAGATACAATTCTTTCTGATTATATGAACATAGCAATAGAAATTATAAGAAGTAATAAATTATTAAACATCGCTCATAAATTTTTAGAGGAGAATTAATATGTTTGTAGCATCAACATATTCAAAAAAAGAAATTTTCACTGATATTGA
>JBHLPN010000210.1:0-5744 GCA_048939445.1 Promethearchaeota archaeon
AAACTATGTATCTCTTGATTTTTTTCATCCCAAATTAACTTTTTTAATTCATATTTATCAAATAATAAACTTAATAATCCTTCTAAAGTGGAACCGGATAAATCAAATTTTTCTTTTTCTTTACCGGTTATATCTTTAAATTCAGCAAAATATAGAACTTCTATAATCATTTTTATTAAACTTTATAAATTTTAATAATAAGGTTCTCGAGAGTCTACCACTTGCTTAACAATTTGTTCATATTTTGAGAATGAATGGTGATTTCGGAGAGCTTCCTTAATGTTTTTTCCAAGGTCGGATCGATATAAACATCCAAAAAGGTTTCCATCACAACCAACACGTAGTTTAGTGCACCCCATACAAAATTCATGACTAGGAGTTATTGTTTCGATAATCGCCGAATTTGGTAATATGAAAATTTTTCGATTCTGCATAGACCCTCTTATTATTGTTTTTTTTGCTTTTAATTCAAGTTCAGTTATGATTGGTTTAACGTCTAAATAATGTTTTTTATAAAATTCACCATTCCCTCCCACTGCATCTGAAACCTCATGTAACTCAATCAATTGTAAAACAAAACCATTTTTTCCACAAAAATCAATCATAGTCTCTAATTCATCATCATTAATCCCCTTCATTATGACAAAGTTTAACTTTATTGGGTTAAATCCTACTTTCTTTGCTTTTTTTAATCCCTTTAATACGGTTTCCAGAGAATCTGAACCATATATTCTTCTATAAACTTCTGGTTTAAGTGAACATAGTGAAACGTTTATCCGATTTAAACCCGCTTTATATAATTCTTCTGCTTTTTCGTATAAGAGGAGCCCATTAGTTGTCATGGAAATATCTTTATATAGATTTAGATTAGAAACATTTTGTATAATTTGTACAATCTCTTCCCGGCATAAGGGTTCTCCACCTGTGAACTTTATCCTAGTTACATTCAGTATTTCAGCTAATATTTTACATAATTTAGTGATCTCATCAACAGTTAAATCAGAAGTCTTAGGTATGAATCCTTCTTGGTCGCAATAAATACAATTATAATTACACTTAGAAGTAATAGAAAATCTAATGTGCTTAATTTCTCTATTGCATTTATCTTTCATACTTTAGAATCACTGTTTTTTAATTTTCTTCTCAACTTTAATATCATATATTTGTGTAGAAGGATATTGTCCTTGTTTATCTTTTTCATACATCTTAACTACATCCCATAAATTCAAAAGAGCAACATTTACTCCAGTTAACGCTTCCATTTCTACTCCTGTTTTGGCAATACTCTTAACTGTACATGTAACTTTTACATAATTATCTTCAATTTCAAAATCTATCTTAACATTAGTTATAGAGATTGGATGACAAAAAGGAATCAAATCTGGTACTTTTTTAACAGCATTAATAGCAGACACTTTTGCTATTGTAAGAACGTCCCCTTTCTCCACTTGTTTGTTTTTAATCCTATCTATTGTTTCTCTTTTTAATTTAATCTTGCCTGAAGCCGTTGCGATCCTAGTAATTGTATCTTTTTCAGATATATCGATCATTTTGGTCTAAAGTCTCGAAATTTTCGATATTTTCTCATGAACATAACGATAATTTATTTAAATTGAAATTTCTTAAAAATTTATTTATAATATTTTAACGTCTGTTGCTTTAAAATTAATGAATACTTCAGAATCTATTTCTAATCTTAAATTCTTTCGTGATAATTCTGTTATTGTGATTAAAAATTTCTCTGAATTACATCTTACAATTAAATGGCAAATATTACCAAGTTCACGGATATTTTCAATAACTCCCTTAAAAGTATTCCTATAACTTGTGTCCTTAGCAGGTTCGCTAACAATTCCAATACTTTCTGGTCGTATACAAACTTTTACTTCCCCTTCTTGTTGACTTGAAGCGGTAATAATTAAATCATCAACTTTAATCTGGGATAAACCAGTTGATTTATCTAATTTTGCAATACCATATAAAATATTCTCATATCCAACAAAAAGAGCAGTGAATTCATCTTTTGGAGCTGTAAATATTTCATTCGGGGTTCCTATTTGAGTAATTTGGCCATTATTGAGTACTGCGATGCGATCTGCATATTTTATTGCTTCAAGGGGATCATGTGTACTCATAATAATAGTTTTTTCTTTGTCTTGCTTTATTCTCATTATAAAATCTTCTAATAATTTAACATTCATCGAATCAAGGTTAGCTGAAACCTCATCTAACAAATAAATCTCAGGATTAATAACAAAATTCATCGCAATTGCAACACGTTGCATTTCGCCACCAGATAAAGATCTTGCATTTTTATCCTTCATATCTGTCAGTCCTATAAATTCAATAATTTCATTTACGGATTCCCCATATTCATCCAGTTTTTTTCCACGTACTCTTAGACCATACGCAATATTATTAAACACAGATGTACTCCGTACTACAGGTTTTTGCCTGACAAATGAGAATTTTCTTCGGTATTTGACTTTTTTTTTTCTTGAAATTGCACTTATATCTTGATTATTGTAAATTATTTGTCCTTGTGTTGGTGAATCAAGTAACCCTATTATTCTTAATAGTGTCGTTTTACCACTTCCATTAGGACCAATGATTACAAAACATTCTCCTTTATTAACTATAAGATTGATATCAGTAAGGACTCTAATTATCGATTTGTCCCCTTTATAAAATTCTTTAATAAGATTTTTAACTTCAAGAAATTTCATGTTAATCAACTCTAGATTGCAGACGAGTCATTCCATAATTCACAATAAAAGCTATTAATATAAGAATTACCCCTAATGCGATTGCCATTCCGAATTCTCCCATACGTGTTTGAAGTACAATAGAAGTAGTAAATGTCCTTGTTTCCCATCGAATATTACCTCCTACAATCATAACAGCGCCTACTTCTGAAATAGCTTGGCCAAAAGCAACAAGAAATCCAGCAATAATAGATTTTTTTGAATGTTTTATTAATTCCCACCATAATTGGCGTTCATTTGCCCCTAGGGAGAGAACTGTTTCCTTTAAAGCAGGATCAACACTTTCAATAGCTGCTTTTGCTGTACCCATGATTATTGGAACTGCTAAAAGAAATTGAGCAATTATCATAGCAGTTGTTGAGTAAAGTAACCCGAAAGCACCAAATGGACCATTTCGAGAGAGTAATAGATACACTATTAGTCCCATAACTACTGGAGGAAACCCCATAAATGTATTAATTAAATTTGTTACCTCTTTTTTTCCTCTAAATTCCCTCAATCCTATGAAAGAACCAATTGGTAATGCCACTAAAGCTGCTAAAAACGTTGATGTTAGTGAAACTCGGAAAGAAACTGCAATAACTCCCCAAACTTCTGGATCAAATGTAAATATCAAACGAATTGCCTCTAATATTCCTTCTATAATCTCATTCGCCATAATACATCTTAAATTCCTTTTTCGAATACAAAAAAAATAATTTAAAATTGATTTATTATTAAAATTTTTTAGATTGTTAAACCTGCAAATTCTGCTTGAAAGGGAGTCCATATTGCGATTTCATCATTAGTGGTTGAGCAACTACAACTACTATCACATGTACCAAAATTTGCATGAAATAAGACTGCATTATTTTTTTTATATGCATCAATTAGTGCTTGACCATAAGGGGATGTTAGAAAGCCTACAAATCTACAGGCAGAAAGATATTTTACATGTGGATGTAAGATAGGGTTCACTGGGATCGCGCCATAAGGATTAAGCAAAAGATCCTCACCAACAACGGATTCTGCTAAGATATTTAATGATGTATAAGTATCATTGAAAGATAACCAAGTACCTCTATCGACAAGTGTATAGCCTTCATCAACATCTTCATATGTCATTAATAAAGTTGCTGCCATGCCTTGTCCAGTTTCTGTATATTTCTCTGGTTGACCACTCCATTCTGTTGCTGCAACAACCCCAATCTCAGCCCATAATGCTTTCTCTTTTGAATGAGTTCCAGAATCATCACCTCTAGAGTAAAAAGTCATATTCCCTGTATCCATTGCATCTTTTAATTTTGTCATAACAGTTGTTATGTTATCACCAAGTAATAAATTGGCGGGATTAGAAGAATGTCCAACAATGATAAAATCATTGAACATAATACAAGCACGATAAATTCCATATGGGATTCCATTATCACCAAGACTTGCATTGACAAAAGCATCTTCTCTAGGTCTTGAATGAACGAGAATTACATCAGCATTCCCATCTTTTCCATATTGGATTGCAGTACCTGTACCAACTGATAAGACTTTAATTTGAATTCCGGTTTGTTCAGTAAATTTTGGAAGTAAATAATCTAGTAATCCAGAATCGTAGGTGGAAGTGGTAGTTGCTAATGTTATGTTTTCCGGATTTTGAGCATTTAAATAGTCTATTACGAAATATACTCCAATTGAACTCCCTGCGATAATCACAACTGCTAATATAACAGCTGTTTTATGCTCACTTAATATAGTTTTTAACGATTTTCTAGAAGACATAATACTTTTATTAAATTTTATAGGTAGATTTGATAGTAAAGCAAAATCTTCTTTGAATTTAAACGTTATTACCGGTGAAACATAACGCTCTATGACAAGAAAACCGGATGTATACCCTTTAAACATTAAATTTTATAGATATTTATTTTTAAATCTAAGGAAAATCTTAACAGAAATAAAAAAAATAAAAAAATTAATTAATTTATCAATTTGCGAATTCTCTTGTGGATAATCTTTTTTTCCAGACAATCAAGATGAGAAATACTAGTATAGATAGCATTATAGTTAAATAAATCTGAATTTCAGCGATGTTAAATAACCAGCAAATATTGTTCGAAATATGGAAAAGAATTGTTGCGAACGTGCTTCCCCCAGAGCTGTTATAAATAAAGGTTAATATTATTGCTCCAAGAAAAAGGCCATAAAGCCATCCGAATAGAATATCTATACTAAATCGGTAAAAAAACATTGGTATATGCCAAATGGCCCAACCGATAAATAATATAATTGTTGATATCAATGGATTATATTTTTCCTGTAACTTGGGTAAAGCATATCCTCTCCATCCTATCTCTTCAAATACACCATAAAAAAACGCTCCAATGCCTATCCAAATTAAAATTGAAAAAGGATCTGTAATTCCTTCATTTATTAGATAAGCACCTAGATCAATAAAATTCCCTGTTAAAGCCAAGTTTAATAAAATTGTTAAGATTAAGAAAATGGGCATAATTAGAGTAGAAAAAAGAATCCAAAAAACACCTATTCTCCATTTGATAATTGAATCCTTGAGATTTTTAAGCCCTTCCTTTTTATTCGATATATAAGCTACTACTATAGCAGAAATTGCAGGACCTAATGAACCTAGAAAATGCCAAATCATATTTACTGAGAGAATACCTAAACCAGTTAAAACCAATGGCATTAATAATAACCATGTTGATATCCACGCAATTATAAAATAAGATATTAAAGGATATTTTTGTATAGTATTTGTCATCTTTACTCTATTTTCATTATTTTATATTTGAAATTCTCTTATTTTTATAACTAATCTAATTTTATAGCTCTCCAATTAACCCTTTAGCCCAAACTCTTGCCTGTTCTTTTGCTTCATCTGGACCATAAAGCTTTGGCTCTTTAAAACGAGTTTCCCCAACTATTTTTATGTCTTTTAGAGTCTCTTTGAATCGTTTCATAGCTTTTACACCATCGCCACCACTACAT
>JBHLPN010000211.1:0-5738 GCA_048939445.1 Promethearchaeota archaeon
GATTAAATTTATTAATTATATCGATTAAGAACTTTTCGACAGCAAAATATAGTTTTGCATTTTCAGTTTTTGTTGAAGAGAGAAAAGAGACTAAGGCATATTTAACACGTCCCATAGCATCCTCTAAATTAAGAGGGGTATCTGCAAATTTGTAAAAGGCAGATTCTAAAATAGGAATGATTTTGTCTTTTGCTTCGAAATCATACATAAAGTATTCACCCCAAGCGGGGCTAAGACCAGCAGCTTTTTTGGCAATTTTAGGCTTTTTCTCTTTTTGAGAACTTGCTATTATGGGTTTTTTTGTTTTTAATATCTCAGAAAGTTCTTTCGCTTTTTCTTCTGATAGGATTTCTAACACAATTTTATCTTTTTCTTTAGGTACAATTAACTTGAAATAAACTTCTTTCCCTTCTTCAAAAAAATCATCTCTTAACGCTTTCGGGAAAGTTATACCAGTTTTAGTTTTTTTAACAATCTCTTCAAAAAAAGGTTGCTCAGATTGATTGTTAGAATTCTGATTTTCTTCCATATGTATATTATTTTAATCATGCTTTTAAAATTCATTATTGAATGTTTAAGAAAAAACCCTTGACGGTTTAGAAAAAGTTTTATTTATCCCGTAATATTAACAAGTTCTACTCCTCTATGTTGAAAATTTCGGTCAATAAAACAAAGAATAGCATGTCCTTTATGATTGTATACAATTGGAACTGGATATGATTCTGCATTATCAATAAAACTTTTTTTTACAAATAAAGGAAGAACGGTACCACAAACTCTACATTCTACATGTATTCGTTTAACCAATTCTAAATCTGCAAAATTTTTTATTATATGTTCTATAGTTTCTTTAAATCCATTAAAAAGTCCGGGAGAGAAATCTCCATATGATAATATTACATCTACATCATAAATTTCATTAAATTTTAAATCAACATATTCCAATAACGCTTCTAGCAGTTGATATTGTACTGCTGGACTTGCTCCCACTGTGTATATTAGGTTGCTTTTTCTTATAAACACAATTTTCATATTACCTTTATCCCTGTGAAAAAAAATATCAATAATAGGATTTTCTTTAATAATATTTAAATCTAAATCAAATCTTCTAAATGATCTTTCTGGTTTCCACTCAAATAAGGTAAATTTTTCATTACTAATATTGATAAATTCAATAAACTCTGCAATATTTTTATAAACTGGCAATAATATCAATTCATTCTTAATTAGGTTTAACATTATATAAGCAATTCTACCCAGAACAATAATCTTACAAGTACAAAATTGCTACTTTTAACTAACTAAAGAGACTTTTCATATTTATATCTTTCATTTAGATTATTTAATGAAAGGAAAAAGATTAAGAGCCAATTTTAAAGGTTAATAGGATATTTCCCTGCTGTTCTTGTCGCACGTAAAATTGCTCTAAGATTCTCAACAGGTAAATCACGAGGAATTTCACAACCAAAAGCTAACCAATATCCTCCTCCCTCTGCTGCAGTTTTTATATGTTTAACACAATCTTCATAAACTTGGTGAGGTTCAACAGTAAGTAATTTATTATAATTAAGATTTCCCATGATTGTTACATCCTTTCCAATAAGATTTTTTGCCCAATTTAAATCAACTTGATAATCAAATTGAATTGCTCCATCTTTGTTTGTTTCTTTAATAAAATGAATGCATTGAGGGACATATCCACAACAATGAATAAGTGGAATCATTCCCATATTCCTAATTGCACCGCAAGTCTTTTTCTCAGGTTTTAAACAAAATTCCTCAAAAAATTTTGGAGACATGAAATAAGCTGCAGTTTCTCCAACACCAATTATGTCTGCTCCCGCTTCACACATGGATTGCGCCACTTCAACTGTAAAGTCAGCATACCAATCCAAGATCTCTTTAAATTCATCAGGATGCTCTAAAACGTAGAAAAATTGCATAGGATCTCCTCCAGCTAATAATGTAACTCCTTGAAATGGACCTTCTAACCAGCCAATTAAAGATACTTCATCCTTTACTTCCTTTTTTGCAATCTCTATTGCTTTAATAGATTCTGTCAATCTCCCTGCATTATTTAGATCTGGCATTTTAAAATTTTGAAAATCATCGTACATTGATGTATGTTTAAGTGCAGGTTTTACAATTCGGGGGACATCATCAAAGGGAAATTCTATTTTTGCTCCCAGTGCTTCTGCATACATTCCCACATCAGAAGAAAAACAAAGTGCATCCCATCCAAAAGAATTATAAGCTAATAATTGCCCTTCAACAAACTTTTCCGCTTTACTTACATATTCTGAAAAAGGAATTTCAGCAAACCTAGCTATAAAAGTCTGAGCAAAAGGCATAAAAGGAACTCTGTCTGGCTCTCTATGTCTTACTGATGTCATTACTCTTTCATATGGGGTCATTTCTGATATGAGATCTTCAGAAAACTCCTTTACTTTAATTATCAACTCATTCACATCTTTAACAAAAGCATCGTAATTATATTTCTCAGCTAATTGCATTGAACCAGCTGGACCACTCAAGATAGTGCGAATTCTATGTCGAACTCCTGTTTTCCAGAGTTCTTTTTCTAATATCTCTACATCTTTAAGTGATTGCATCAAATATATCGCAGAAGCCACTATTTTTGCATTACTTTTTTTAACCGTCTCGGCAATAGTTTCTGGTGAAATATCAGATCCTGCATTTATAACTTCAAATCCATGAGCTTTCAAGTTTGCAGCAACTATATTTGTACCAATTGTCCATGGTCCACCCATTACTCCTAATACAACTTTTTTTTCTGGTTCTTTTGATTCTTCTTTTACCGCAAGTGATTGAAAACCTGCTTCAAAAGTGCCCGCTGCTTTAATAATGTCATCTAAATACATTCCTTCTGTCTTGTATTTTTCACTTACATTTATTAACCCGGCTGAAAGCGCCTTAATAATACTTTCTTTGGATAATCCTTGTCTTTTTGCCTTTCTTACTAATTTTCCTATTGTTTTATAATCACCATTAAAAGTAGCTTCAGAGATTTGTTTCAAAGAGTTATCAGACATAATAATCAATTTAATTTTAGTATCTTTAAGAAAAATGATATTTTAGGGAATTTATAAATAATTATTAAATCAAGCTCATTTAATTGTATTATGGGTTTAGCATATGTAAATGGAATAAATATTTCTTATGAACTCAAAGGAAATGGCTTTCCCGTCATATTTATTCATGGGTTTGGCTCAAAAAAAGAAATCTGGAAACCTCAAACAATGATTTTTAGTAAAAATTACAAAACTCTTACTTTTGATTTAAGAGGAACGGGAAAAACGGATAGACCTGATTTTCCTTATACTATGGAGATGTTTGTATACGATATAAAAAGGCTAATGGATTATCTTCAAATTCAAAAAGCTCATTTAATAGGACGAAGTTTTGGAGGTATGATTGCCCAACATTTCGTGATAGCATATCCTGAATGTATTGATAAATTAATATTAATTGCAACGAATTATGGTAAGACAGATACCGAATGGGTTGAGATTATAAAAAATAATCGCCTTAAAGAGATCAAACAAATTGAAACTAGCCCTGAACAAGCATTTTGGAATAAATCTAAATGGGTATTTCATCAGAAATTTCGGAAAAAACTAAGTGATAATCCAAAAAAGATATATTATAATTCATTTTCAGCTGAAACTTTGATTAAGGAAAGTGTTATTAATCCTTCCAGACCTCAGGACATCATAAATCAAGCTGAAGCCATGAAAAAGCATTATACTTTAGAAAAGATGGAGCAAATTAAAAATAAAACACTATTAATTGCTGCTTCTCATGATAGATTAACACCAAAGTCAGTAATGGTAGATATACATAAAAAAATGCCGAATAGTATTTTAAAAATAATTGAGAATGCAGGACATTTTATGACCTTATCAAGGGCATCTGAAGTAAATAATATTATTTTAGATTTTTTAGAAAGTTAAATTACTACGTATATTTCAATAAATAGTTAAATTAATGAGGTTTAGTTAATTTGAATAAAAAAAAGACCAAAAGAGAGATTGAATCTTTTCAAAAAACATATAGAGCTCCGGGATATGAAAATTTATCATTTACGATCGTTCTAGTCCAACCTGAACATTCAGGGAATATTGGTTCAATTACTCGCGTCATGGAAAATTTTAATTTTAAAAAACTCATAATTTTTAATCCAATTGAGAGTGTGGACAAAATATTTAGTTATGAAACACAAGGATTTGCTATGCATGGCAAAGATATTCTTTTTAATGCAGAAATTATAGAAGTAAAGAATCAAGAGCATCATTTATCTGAATTTCACAGCTTTCTTAAAAGGTTTGACTATATTATCGCAACTACTGCTCGAGGAAAAAGATATTCGAATATCAAAAGATTAGCAGTTTTTCCTGAAGAATTAACTCTTCCAATCTCAGTAAAATCCTTAAATATAGCAATTTTATTTGGAAAAGAATCTCGAGGATTAACTAATGAGGAAATTAGTTTTGCTGATATAGTTTTACGAATTCCTACAAGTAGAGAATATTCTGCATTAAATTTGTCTCACGCGTGTGGAATTATATTATATGAAATATTTAAAAAGATTAATATACTACACATTGGAATAGGGAAAAATCCAGTTTTAATTGCTGATAAAGAAGATCGTTTAGTATTACTAAATATCATAAAAGAAATAATTGAAAAACTAAAAATAAGGGCCCACAAAAAGGAAAATGTCTATTTCGCATTTAGAAATATTTTTGGGAGAAGCTTGATGTCCAAAAAAGAATTAAGCCTAACCTTAGGATTATTTTCTAAAGTCAATACAATATTAAAAAACAAAAATCTGTATGAAAATTAAAAAAAAAGAAAATTGATTTAATTCACTGGATAGTAAAGTCTTCTCTAGCAGTGTTCTCCCTATTTTTAAGAAAAAATTTATAGAAGATTAGCCCTGTAATTATTAACTGAACGCATGCTAGAATAATTAAAACCCACAGAGGAAAACCTGTTAATATTGAAAACATTATTAAATCTCCATTAATCCCACCAATAAAGAACCAATGAGGAAGCCCAATTGAGTTATTTATAACGTACAGGGGGAAGTCTAGCAACCCTATAAATAACAACGTTGCTATGAATAAGTTATTTCGATATTTGGGTTTAAAATATAAAAATATTAGAAGAATACCTATTGTTATCCATTGAAAAATTTCTCCTCCCAGTAAAACTAAAGGAACTAAATTCGAAGGCACATTAGAAAATCCTACATAACCTGCAGCGAATTCTCCACCTAATAATACTGGAAAAGGGTAAAATTCGGTAATTTCTCCTCCAGAAAGTAAGGCAAGAATTGCATGTCCACTTTCATGAATAAGATCACTAAATAAGAGCGCTCCAACAACCATTCCTAATGTAATCAAATATTTCTTCATAAATCCTTCTAAATAGAGTTGAAACAGGGTATTAATCATAATCAAAGAAACAAGGACTAATAATATGACACCTCCAAGTTCAATACTATCTAATCGAGTAGGTGGCCAACCAGAAGGATTTAAAATCATTGAATGTGGACTTAATATCAGAAGAAAAGTCGAAATTAATATGATTATAGGAGTAAAGGAAAAAATGTAAAGTCTAAAAGCTTTTAATTTGTGGACTTTAATAGAAAGTAAATTAACGATTAATAAAAATATTAAAATATAAAAGAGAGAAATATTTAGGGAACTATA
>JBHLPN010000212.1:0-5702 GCA_048939445.1 Promethearchaeota archaeon
AAGATAGAGAAATTGGAGAAAGGAAAGCAATGACTATTGATGAATTCCCTTTAGAATGGGGTATCGGTCCTCTTATTGTTTTGGATTGTACTGATTTTGAAGATGGTCATTTAATGACAGCTAAAGATATCGATAAGAAGTTAGAGGATATAAATCACAAATTACAAGACGGTGATATTTTATGTGTATGTACAAATGCACCTAGATATGCTGGGACTAAAGAATATACAAGTCGAGGAGTAGGTGTGGGAAGAGAGGGAACTTTACATATCATTAGACATGGTGTCCACGTTGTAGGGACTGATGCTTGGAGTTGGGATGCTCCTTTTGTCTATACAAATATTAAATGGAAAAAGATGGTTAAAGCTAAAAATCCTGATCCATCTATAATTTGGGAGGGTCATTTTGCTGGTATTGAATTAGGCTATTTTCAAATGGAAAAGTTAACGAATTTAGATAAAGTTCCTCCTGTAGGTGCTACGATTTATTGTTTCCCTATAAAGATTGCTCGAGCTAGTGCAGGATGGGTTCGTGCTGTAGCTACTATTCCAGAATAAAAAGAAAGAAGACAATTACGCTTTCTAAATCTGGTAATAAATTTTAATTATAATATTCATAGCATATAAAAATAATTAAAAATAAATTAAGGGAAGGTTTAGAAAAATATTAATAAAATTTAATACGCTTTTGAAAAATGGCAATTTTAGAAGTTGGAATTAACCTCGGCATGAAAAGCTTAGTTGAGATCAAGTATTATTCATCTTCAGATAATGTATTAGATCCAAACATACGTGCCAAATTTTTAAGTGGACTGAAAAGTTACCTTACTGAAGTTTTTGGTGACAAAATTAATGTCATTTCTCTTTCGAATTTTGAGATTGTATGTTATTATAAAATGGTTCAATTACCAAGTAAAGAAGATACTAATATACAACCTTTATTATCATTTGCCATTATTGAAAAAGGAACAGATCATAAATTTGTAAACCAACATTTAAAGGAAATAACATCCCAATTTCTCAAACGATATCCTCTTAATGATATTTTTAAGAAACAACCTAAGTATTTTAAAGAATTTGAACCTCGAATTGATGAAATTCTTGGAGATTTAAGATTTAAAATAGAGGATCGTATTAGATCTATCTTTGGGGATTAGATAAAATCTAGATTAATCTCATTTTTGGTGTTTTCTAATATTAAAAAAAAAAGAAAACAAAATTCTCTTTTTTTAATCTTCTTTGAAAATGTTTTCTAATAATTTATAATTTTCTTCATCTTTAAAGTATTGGAGCGAGCCTGTCCAATCCTTTAATATATCTTTATACTTATCTTCAAATTTTTGGACAAATTCTTTCAAGGGTGTTCTTACTTCTGAAGTCTGAGTTCCTTTTATGAATAATGCTCCGAAAATTCTATTACCATATTCAAGGAGAATGGTAATATCTCCATGGTCAATCTTTTTCAAAGCTTCAGTAGATTTAGTCATCTCTTTAATAAAAGATGTGATTGCAGAAAACATTCCAGATACTAAACCAGGATCTTGAGTAGTATCGCTTCGAAAAGCATAATCAAAAACCCCACGTCCATCGTCGTATATAATATAAAGACCTTGTTTTTCAACCTTTTCAAAAACATAAGAAAATTCGGCTTTCCAGATATATATAAGTTTATTAAAGTAGAGATACTTCAGCGTAAAATAAAACCTTTTAATTTCGTTTTCATCTAGAGGTTTAAGTTCTCTTAATAATTTACCTTCTTCTAATCTATTTAAGAGAGTTTTTACTTCTTCACGTTCATCGATAACCCCTTTTCTTATAATATCTTCATTTTTGGTGATTAAATATCGAACTGTCTCTTGCTCGTAATCTTCGAATCTGAGAAAATCCCCAAGTGTTGCAAAAATAATTTTTTCTGAATGTTTATCATCAATAGAGATTATTTTGCTTTTAAATGATTTTCCTACGTAAAAAAATATGAGGCTCCATATTATTATGTTAAAAATATGTCTTGTATATAAATAAGGTATCGCTAATATATCCAAGATACCTGAAAATGCTGCAACTAAACTAGCAGTTCTGAAAGTATAGAAAGAAGAGCCATTAATCATTATATATGTTATTTGTCCTGTTAACCAGTACTCTTGTCCAGCAAATAAAAATATCGAAATTATAATTATGATTGGGAGATATACAATATAACCGACAAACTTACTTTTAACATATTTTAAACTTTTAGATAGAAATAGTCCTACTATAATCACTGGTAAAAGAATTTGGAAAAACCCTAAAGAAATTAACCATTCAAATTTAAAGGAATTAATTAAAGTGGGATTGAGTTCAGTGAAATTTGCTTGTGCCAATATCTCTGAATCACTAAAATACGGATAATAGATAAAGCTGGAGATCGATAAATATATGATGAAAAACAGACCAATGGCTATTAAACCATAGAAAATAATGAGTAAAATGTTGTTAGAAGCAATATTTTTCATTTTTTGCCTTTTGTTTCTCCACCAATCAATTATTTTTACAAAAATAAAAATCGAAATAGGTTCAAAAATTTTTAGGAATAAAATAAAAATTATTGATGCCATGATAAAATACGCAAAGAAATAAATTATGATTAGAATTGAATCATAGTACTGAGCAAGGAACAATAATATTGATAAAATAGATATTGGTGCTCCGACAGTATATAAGCTTTTAAAAGTTTGGGTCCTTATCTCTTCTCCAATGTATTTACCTTTTAAAGCAATTTTAGAACTAAACAATAACTCTATACTAAATATAAAAATCGCAAGATAAACAAATAAGATCTCGAGAAACCATCCCAATGCGGTATTTCCAGTTGTAAGTGATTCGTGTTCTAACCCTGACACAGAAAGTATAACTTGCAATATATAGAGTGATATAGGTAATAGTACAATCATTAATTTGAGAATTTCTTTTTCCCTTGTCCAATCATTTTTAATAATTTCATCTCGTATCATTTCATATGGGCTCTTATTCAAATGATATGTTATTTGTTTTAAATTATCACTAATAGAACCTTCTTCTTTTCTCATACGGTTCCATACGATTATTAAAGAAATAAATGGTGCTACAAAAAAAATAAAAGGTAAAGTAACTAATGGGTATGACGCAAACAAAGTTAATAATGTCCCGATACGAGCACCTACAAATTGAATTGTTAGGGCAAGATCTCCTCCTGTCAACTCTCTTGGTGCATCCCCAACTTGAAAAATAATTGGGAAAATCCAATAAATTAAGTAGAAAACCACAATTCCTATGAAAATTCTAAAATATAATTTTCCTACATTTTTTTTCCAGATAAAAAATAAAGGTATTATCAGAAGGAGTATTGGAAGAGCGTTTAATATTATTTGAAGAAAAATTACTATAACAGTCATAATGAAGACGATTTTTTTATTGATAAAATTAAGATTTATTTAAAATATATGTAAGTAAATCTTAATATAATAGTTTAGGTTTGTTGAATATTTACGGATTCTTAATATGATCGGAATAATTATCGACGAGGATTTTGCTTCCAAAAATATACCTCCGTATCCACACCCTATTTTTTCGTCCTATGAATCTCCACTAAGAATTCAATCTGTTTTGAAATTTTTAGAGAGGAAAAAAGTATTTAATGATAAGAGAATAATTAAAATAAGCCCAAAAATAATTGATGAGTCTGTAATATCCTTAGCCCATACTAAATATTATATTGATTCTATTAAACATCTCTCAAATTTAGGAGGGGGTTTATTAAATGAGGAGGTATTTATTACAGCAGATACATTTGAATTGGCTAAAAAAGCAATAGGAGGCACAATCCAAGCATTAGAAGATGTTATAAATCAGAAAGTAAATCAATCCATTGCTCTTATAAGACCTCCTGGACATCATGCTTTAAGAGAAAGTGGCTCTGGACTCTGTGTTTTTAATAATATAGCAAATGCAATCCTTTTTTTACGGGAAAAGCTCCAATATGATAAAAAGATTGCTATAATTGATATTGACAATCATTTTGGCGATGGGTTAGTGCAATATTTTTATGATGATCCAAATGTACTTTATTTTTCTATCCATGAATATGATTTTGTAGAAGGAGATATAGGATTTATAGATGAATTAGGAAATGGGGCAGGACTTGGTAAAAATATCAACTTCCCTATCCCTATGAATAGTGTTGACAACGATTTTTTAGAATCTATGGAAATACTTGAGCCTATTTTAAGAGAATATCTCCCAGATCTTATTATAATAGCAGCTGGTTTCGATATGCACTTCACAGATCCTATAGGAAATTGCTTATTAACAACTTGTTCATACTATAATTTTTCGAAAAATCTGTTGAATATTACTGAAGAGATATGTGACGGCAAATTAACCTTTATCCTTGAAGGGGGTTATAGTATTATAGGTTTGCCTATCTGTATTCACTCAGTTATTCAAGCATTACTAAAAGAGGAGTATGAGCGCCCTCCTCTTGAATATCTAGATTTCTCAAATAATACTAAAAAGAATGAAATAACAAAAATTAAATCAATATTAAAAAATCTCTTAGCTGATTTTTGGACTTCAATCCAATAAAAAGAATCTAAAAGAATTAGAGAAACTCATTTAATTTTTTAGCATACTCCTGAGTTGCAAATAGACAATCACGAGGTCCAACCCGTGGATTTATGTAGCATATTAATGCTCCTATCCCTCCAACAGGGATAGGGCAAATAATAATATGACCCTTACCAGTTATATTTGTCCCAATTTTTCTTTCTTCTGTATTCTCCACGATCATATACTTGATTCCTTGGATTGTAATGCTGCTAATTCCTTTTTCACCTAACTCCAGTTTTTGGCTAAGTAATTCATTAATTAAATCCAGATCGTTAACAATATTCCAATTTTCTGTTTGTGTTAATAAAGTGCCATCTTTACTAATTATAGCTACTCCAAAGATATCTTGTTCTTCATTTAATAAATCATCAATAATAGCTTCTATTTGAGACATTTCCACCAAATATTTATTATTAAATTGTTATAATAAAATAAATACAATCAATTATAAATTTAAATATATTTTAATAATAATTTTTAAAGTTCGTGGTGAAATTAATTGGCATTTCGAATGTGGAGAAAAGCTATTCTTTTATCTCTACGTGAAAAAAAGATTTTCACAGCATTTACATTGATTTATACTATTTTAATATTTTTAACATCATTCTTTATAGATATAGGATTCAGTGGTGAATTAGGGGAAGCAGCTTGGTTTTTCGTAATTATTTTTTTTTTTACATCTTTATTCCTTTCATTACTTTATGCATGGATTCTAGTTTCAAGAAAAAGGCGTGTTTGGGCAACTTTCAAATGTATAGGCTACACAAATAAGAATATATTAGTTTTAGTTTCAGGTATGATATTTTTTACAACACTTGTTGGCTTTTTTATAGTAATTGAGGTTTTATTTCATTATGCTGCTAGTATTGCTTATATAAATCAAACTGGAACCAATTTTGGGGTTAAGATTTTAGTTGATTTACTTCCTGTTGTTATTACAAGTGCAATTTTTATCTTTGTCCAAATTATAGCTTTTATTCTGGCATACAGAAAGGTACTCAAAGTACGGCCAATAATAGCACTGAAAAAAGTTGGTGAGTAAGGAGGTTAGAGAAAAGTGTCGTCTGATAAAGATATTAT
>JBHLPN010000213.1:0-5680 GCA_048939445.1 Promethearchaeota archaeon
TAAAGATTACATATTAGATTTTAACAATATCGTCTTTACACTAAAATTTAAGATTTCCTATTATGAAAAATCTTTTTCTGTAAATTTTTAGGATTTTTAACAGTCTTAAGGACTTTTCTTCAAAATGTTTAAATTTAATTATGATTTATCATTTTTTTATAAATTGAAAATTCAATTGAGATATAAAAGGTATTTTTTTTGGAATCTGAACTAAATGAAACAGAGAATTTTGAATATCCTCAAAGTCTGTACCCTAAAAATAAAAGTCTTGCAAAAGCATTTCATTTAGCCCAAAATTATGGTCATAGTGATAATATAAACTCAGTTGTCACTACTCATAAAGGAGATTACATTATCAGTGGTTCAAACGATAACACTATTAAAATTTGGGAGTTTTCAACCGGTAATCTTTTAAAATCAATTGTAGCTCATAATAAGCCAATTTTATCAATGAAAATTTCAATAGATGATAATTATCTTATCACCAGTTCTTCAGACTGTTCAATAAAAGTATGGGGATTAAAAAAAGAAAATCTTATCTACGAATTTAATGAGCATACTGATTGGGTAACTTCTTTGGCTGTTTCTTCTGATGGTGACTATATCGTAAGTGGATCAAAAGATAATAATGTTTTCATTTGGGATATTCATAAGGGAGAACTTATTCAAAAACTTGATCAAAACGATCCTGTTAACAGTATCGCAATTTCCTACGATGATAAATATTTAGTATGTGGATGTGATGATAATACATTAAGAATATGGGATTTTAAGAATGGAAAATTGCTACGTATGTTAAAAGGTCATAATGGTAGAATAACGTCATTAACAATTTCTCCTCATGGAGAGTTTATTATTAGTGGATCTGAGGATAAAACTATAAGAATTTGGAATCTTTCGAAAGGCAAATCCCTCACAATTCTAGAAGGGCACTCTGGAATTATTACCTCTATAGCAATATCTACTAATGGTAGATTTATTGCTAGCGGATCAGATGATAAAACTATAAAAATATGGGAGCGATTATCGGGTAAACTTATTAGAACATTAAAAGGATATACTCAAACTGTATTATCACTAACATTTTCTCCTGATGGTAAATATATTATAGCAGGTTCTACAGATAATAATATAATTATATGGGAATTTATCCAAGGAGAACTTGTCGACTCAATAGCTGGTAATTCTAGTGGTATTAATTCAGTGTCGATTTCTCCAAATAGAGAATATATTGCATCAGGAGCTAATGATAGTTCTGTACAATTATGGTATTTTAGATCAAGAGAATTAATTAAATCTTTTTCTGTACCTAAAGGATCTATTAGATCAGTTGCTTTCTCTAATGATGGAAGATTGTTAGCTATTGGTTCTAATGATAGAAAGGCATATATTTGGAATATAAGAGATTTAAATCGATATGTTTTTATTGATAAAATAGGAAGTGTTCCACGATCACTTTTATTCACCCCAACTGACCTTCAATTGATTATGGGCTTAAATAACAATCATATCAGAATATTTGATTTTGGTGTTAATAAGCTTACGTCAGAAATTAAAGCACATAAAGGTCCCATAACTTCTATGGCAATTACTCAAGACGGAAGTAGCTTAATAACTGGTTCAGTAGATAAAACAATAAAAATTTGGGATTTGTCATCACAAAAATTGATTAAGACCCTCGAAGATCATGAAGGAAAGATTTTATCAGTAGCTATAGCACCAAATGATAAACAAATTTATAGTGGTTCAGACAATAAAACAATAAAAATTTGGGATTTTTATAAAGGAAATTTAATTAACACTCTTGAAGGGCACACCAACGCAGTTTTAAATATATCAAGTTCACCTCTGGGAACATGTTTAGTTAGTGGTTCAAGTGATAGAACAGTTAAAGTTTGGGATAATATTACCGGTCAATTAATCCATACTTATGAAGGACATATTGAAGATGTTTCATCAGTTGCAATTACATCAGATGGAAAATTCGCTGTGAGTGGATCCCAGGACGGATCTTTAAATATTTGGTCTCTTAATTTTGGAGGTTTATATAAAAAGTTAGAGGGACATACAGATCATGTTACATCAATTGCAGTATCTTTTGACAGTAAATATGCTGTTTGTGGACTCTCCAATAATACTTTAATTGTTTGGGATTTAACCAACGGTAATTTAATAACAACTCTTAAAGGACATACTGATATTATAAGTTCAGTTGCATTTTCTCCTGGTGGAAAATATATTGCTAGTGGTTCATATGATAAAACAGTAAAAATATGGAATCTTTCGACTAATGAAAAGCTTTTAACATTAGGTGGTCATAAAGATGCAATCACTTCAATTGTAGTATCAAATGATAAAAAATTTATTATAAGTGGGGCAAAGGATGGTAAAATAATAATCTGGGAGCCCTCTACCGGAAAGTTAATTCGTGAATTACAGCAAGAAGATTCAATTACATCTTTAGACATTTCTTTAGACGGAAAATATATTATAAGTGGATCAAATGATAACTCTGTAAAGATTTGGGATTTTAATAAAGGAAATTTAATTCAATCTCTTATAGGACATAATGAAGCTATAACTTCAGTGGCTTTTTCCCCAGATGGTGATTATATAGTTAGTGGATCTAAGGATCAAACTGTTAAAATCTGGGAATTTAAAACAGGTGAGATATATTATGAATTTAAAAAAATAAAAAGCCCAATAACTTCAGTAGCATTCTCATCCGATGGTTTATTTATAGCATGTGCAACAGAAGATAATTTTATCAGAGTCTGGGATTTTATTGAGAAATATCAATCTGACTATTTTCACATCTCAAAAATAAATTCAATAAAATTTATTCCTAAAACAAATAAAATTATTGCTGGTGACAATAATGGAGATGTATTCATATGGGATTTATTGATGAAGGAACAAGAGGAATTTTTAAGAGAACTTCGAATAAAATTATCGCATGCGGAGGACTTAATTGTTCAAAACAATTATTCAGAAGCTGATACCGAATTAAACGCTATAATAGAAACTGCAGATCTATTAAATTTAAATGAAATAAAAATAAAAGCAATAGAAATGTTGAAAAATCTAAAAGATCCTAACGAAACACTTGAAATTGTTAAAAAAATACTAGAATTTGAATATGAAAATCAACGAGACATTAAAAAAGCAGAAATGGTTTCAAAATTTAACATTGAAGTTTCAGAAACAAATTATTATGAGAATTTATTATCCAGTTTGGAAAATTATGACGATTCTGAAATTAATGAATTAGAATTACTAAGTAATAAAGTACTTAAAGAATACGTTAATCCAACCTTATATGATTTGATAATAAAACTGGAATATAATTTAATAACAGCAAAAAAGATTGGTAAATATTTGAAAAGTAATGGTTTTATAGAAGAATTTCGAAATTATCCACATAAAAAAGAAAAACCAGAACTTACTCCAATTGGTAAGGAAATTAAGGAAGATATTATAGTATTTGTAAGTTATGCAACTGTAGATGCTGAAAAATATAAAATTAAAGATTTAGTTAAAAAGTTGAATTCGTATAAAGAAATTAGACAAGTTTTATATTGGCAAGAACACATGCAAGATAATATCATTAAATTTATGAGTGACAACCTAGGGAAATGTGATGCTGTAATTTTATTTTGTTCTGAAAACGCACTTAAATCTGTACCTGTTGAAAAAGAATGGACTGCTGCTGATATGATGGGAAAACCAATCATTCCTGTATTTTCCAATCCAGATCATATTCCACCACTTCTTAAATCGAGATTAGGGATTGAATTTAACTTCGATGATTGGGAAATATCAACAATTAAACTTTATAATTTAATACTTAAAAAATGCCAAACCATAAGCATTTAATACTTTCTTTTTTATTTAAACGTCCTATTGATTTCTAGATCTATTATTTTCTGATTATATTAGTGAGAATTAGTTTATTTAGTTAATAAAGGATTAGAAAATAATTTTTTACATAATTAGCAAACTAAAAAAAAAGAATAAATTTTATAAGAACATAATTATAATTTAACAATATTATCTAATTATAATAAATCGAGGGCAAAAGAGAATGGATGATAGCTTACGGTTTGTTTACTCAAAAGAGTACTGGTATATTAGTGCATTTATTAATACAAAAGAGTTCATTGGAGAATCAAAAGCGGAAGAAATTGAAGCATTATTATTAGATAGGCTCAAAAATCTTAATGACAATGATTTAGAAGGGGCATTTAAGTGGTTAGAAAAATATCCATATCCTGAAGAAAAAAAGCAGACCTTAGTAGATATGACCAAATCCGTTTCAATTGAATGTGATTGGGAACCATTTTTCCAAAATTTCCCTTATACCGATGAAAATAACCCTTATACCGAAGATAACGAAGACTTAATCTATAATACATTAGGTTATTTCAAGTTTGAAGTGGAATACTATAAAGATGAACCATATAAAAAAGAGAAAATTACACCTGATTTAATTCAACAAATTCCTATTATTGTTAAAGATATTATTCTTAAAGAATTTAGTAAAAGAAAAGAAAACGAGTTTTTACTTCTTGATACAGAAAGCCCTATTTATGTTTTTGTTATATCGAATAAAATTTTACCAATGGAAATTCAATGGACTCAAGAAAATATCCACAAATATAGAAAAGTTCTTGGATATTGGATACGAATATATTCTGGTCAATGGATAGATTATAATGAAGAACTCTTTGAGCGTCGAATTAAAAATAATTTCTCTAATCGTCTATCTGAGCTCCATTACATTCATAGGAATTCTGGATTTATTTATATGCCAGAAAGAACTCTTAAGACAGAATTTCCTTATATAAAACAATGTATACTAGATCCTACACCTAAACTTAGAGCGGTATTATTTGCTTTAATGACAATTAATAATTCCCTTGATGTCTTATTTATGAAAAGATATTCTGATATGTTTATGAGTTTGGAGAAGATCGAAGAGAAAACAAAGAATCTGAGATTTTTAAGAGGAATGATTCAAACTAAAATGAGCCTTATTTATAGTGAATTAGATTGGAATCCACGTCAGCATTATACAAGAGTATTAACTCATTTAATAAACGGTTTTAGGATTCCTGTCATTATTGAGAGAGTTGATGCCAAATTTAATATGTTGTATGAGACGATGCAGGAATTATATATTAAGAAAAATGAAGAAACCCAAAAAAGGACAAAAAGAGTACTTTCTTTAGTGAATATTTTTCTGGGAGCAGGAATTATTGCGGATTTGGTTACAGCTGTTTTGGCCGCTTTAACTATCCCAGAAGGGAATCCAGTTCATAGCATGTTAAACACTTTTGCAGCTATAGTTATTGGGATTATTCTGATTTCAACATTAATTTATGTCTCATATAGTAAAATTAAGACAAAAGAATTAGAGCAGGGTTTTACTGTTGACGCTGTTATTCAAGATGATAACCAAAATATAATATTAATTAAAAGAAAATATGCTCCCCATAAGGGAAAATATGCTTTACCTGGTGGTTTTATTAAATTTGATGAGGATCCTAATCAAGCTGTTATAAGAGAAGTTAGAGAAGAAACAAATCTTGCAGTGAAAATTATTGAAAAAATCGGAGTCTATGATCAACCAGGGCGTGATCCAAGGGGAGATATAATATCAACAGCCTATAAATGTCGT
>JBHLPN010000214.1:0-5643 GCA_048939445.1 Promethearchaeota archaeon
TTAATTTGCATAAATTGTGGTACTATCCTCTCACATTTTCCAAGAAAAGGTGAATCTATTATGTGTAATAAATGTAATTATGAACAAATTGTCTGGTAAATTTCTTTCAATCAACATTTTTTGAGTTCGGGATTAGGTTTGTATATCTCAAAAAAGATCATAGAATCGTATGGGGGAATTATACAAATAGAAAATAAAGTTATTTTTTATTTAAGTCGTTTTTTTTCTTATTAAGTAATAGGATTTTTGCGTAAAAAGAAATAAATAAAAAAGGATGTCTGAATAATACGCGATATGCGTTTTATCTTGTCTTTGGTTACAAAAGTCTAAATTTTATCAGCCATCCATCTTCTGAGAAAAATATTTAATTACACCCAGTATTGGATTGAGGCGAGGTACTTTTTCTTTATATGTCTTATAATCTTCCCCGAATTTTTCTATTAGTTTTTTATCCTCAGAGTAAGTCCATTGATAAGTTAAAACTATGATTATGATACTAAGAACTAAGCTTAACCATACTTGGGTCCATAAGGTAATACTAATAGTGAATAAAATTCCTCCTAAATATTGAGGATGGCGAATTATTGCATATGGACCATCCTTTACTAACTTGTTGGTATATACATAACTTTTTCCCTTTTCAACACCCCCTCGTTTCTTGAAAGTTCGAAAAGGAATCAATCCAAAATAAAGGCTGAATAACCAAACTATCCATCCAATATAGACCAAAAACGTAATACCTAGGATATTATAAATAGTTAACATCATAACAATTTGAATAAGAAAGGCTATTGTGAATATCGAAGTAAAAATGATGGTTCCCAAACTGAATTTATGATTATTTTTTTCAATTATTACTTTGTTTTTTAGCATTTTTCAAAACAACACCAAAAATTTTAAATATTTATTGTTACTATATATAATTAAAATTGAATATTTAAACTTAATCATTCAAATTTAACTAGACTAAATAATCAAAAATGTTTACGAATAAGAGGATTTGAAGAGAAATTATGCCAAAGAAAAGATTTACCTCATTGAAAACCTTCATTTTAGGAGTAATGAATCAAATTCCTAAACCTATGAGTGGATATGAGCTCATTACTCTAGCAAATGAATGGCATTATGATCACTACATTAATGCTACAAATGCTTCATTTTATTATACATTAAAGCAGTTAGAGGGGGAAGGCTTTATTAAAGAAGGTGGTACTAAGCAAGAAGGTAATCGTCCTGAAAAGACTATATATAGATTGACGAATAAAGGCAGAAAAGAATTTCAAGAACAGATGAAATTCTTTTTAACCGAGAATCAAGATATTTACTACGACATTGATTCAACTATGCCTTTTATCACGCTTTTTGGCTCAATTATAGGAAAAAAATTCATATTGGATTCAATAAATAAACAAATTGAGAAAATTAGAGCAATGTTCAAACATGCTGATGAAGGGGAGATATTAGTATCTTCTCATTTTTCATATGAGTTTATTCCATTTAATATTCTACCATTAAAGCATTGGAAACTTCATGCTGAAGCGGAAATAAAATGGCTTGAAATTTTTAAAAAAAGTGTTGAGTTAATAGAGGATTTCAAAGATATCTATCAAAAATTTATAAAAAAATCCTTAGAAGTAACTCATGAAAAATAATCGGATTGATTTAAAATGAGTTCTATAAATCATTTTACAAAAAAATTGTCAAGAGAAATTAGATTTAAGAAAACTGAAAAAATTCTACAGATTAATAGAACATTTTATTATTAAATCACACCAAAATTATAGAAAATGCAACTTCTCTTTTTATATATTTTTCTGAAAGTATTTATTTCTGAAACTATTTAGAAGGTCTCATTTCGCATAATAGGATATGCCCAGAAATTACCCAATGCATTATATGGACAATTGTATAAATCTGCCGCATGAATCGTAATCACCTTAGGATGATATACCCATACATGAGAGTACAATACTGTAGCAATATATTCTGAAATATTATGAATTAATTCTACTCTTTCAGTCAAATCAGTGGTGATAGCCCACTGGTCAAACCAGGCTTCCATTTGAGGATCATTTACTTCAGCAGCGTTTGAGTGAGAAGTATTAGACATTAATGGTTGGATCTGATTCATCGGTGAGAGATAATCAGGACTCCATCCGACCCAAAATAATTCTAAATGAAGTTTTGGTCTAGGCCATGGCCACGGCCACCAATAATAAGGCGTAAGATCCTCAATTACATTTATTCCTATACGACTTAACCAAAGTTGTGTCATTGGAAGCATATCAACTCTAACCTGACTCTCAACTGTATTTGAATAGCCTGTATAATTAAACTCCTCAAGATTTGCAGCGCCCCAATTAGCATCATTTATGGGGTTCGCTCCAAATTCTTCAGTAGTAAGGCCAGCTAGTCTAGCATCCGCTCCTAAACCATCTAGAATAGTTTGTCGGGCAATTGTATAGTTCATATATGGAGCTATTGCATCAAATTCTTCCTTATAGTAAGCTCCAAACGCAGGAGAAACTGGTCCGTATGCCCTAAGAACGGTATCTTGGTGGTAATCCGATATGACATAGGTGTAATTTACCGCATAAGATATGGCTTTTCTCCAAGTTACGTTTACTATTTTGTGATTCATTCCTATATAGGAGAAACTAAACCCTGGAATTTCGCTCTCATGGAATGTAATATAAGGATCCGCTCTAAAGGTATCGTAGAGATCTGGATCAGGTTCCTGGATCCAATCTATATCTCCTGCTAACATCACATAACTTCTGGTTGGTGGATCGCTTATAATACTGAAGATTAAAATATCAAAATAAGGTGGATCCTCCCAACCTGGTGGTCCATTATAATTTTCATTTTTACTGAATCTGACCTCTGTATCAGCAGTATATGATTCAAAAATAAATGGTCCAGTTCCAACTAATGATTCTTGTAGGGTAATAAATCTCTGTGCCTGTGCTGCATGAGCAGTTGGAGAGAGCATATTACCGCATACGTAAGCATAGATATCCAAAAGATCAGAGAAAGGAGCAGTTAAGTGTATATCAAATACAAGTAAAGTAATTTTCGTAAAGTGATCAATTATAGGTGTTCCATCAGGGAATTCATATAATGAAGCAGTTTTCGCTTTTCTTTGGGTTGCTGGATCTAATGCGCCGGTATGATTACATAAATATTCTAACCTCTCAAGATTCCAGATCGCGGCGTCAGCAATAAAAGGAGTCCCATCATGGAAGAATACTCCGGCTCTGAGTGTAACCCTAAGTTGTGTAGTTGAGATCCACTGCTCAGACTCAGCTAACACATGAATTAAAGGCAAGTCAGGATCAGAATAGTTATACCACCAAAGGGATTCAGTACATTGCCTAATGACTACATTAGCTTGACTATCCCATGAATCGACAGGATCAATATAAGGCGGAGAAGCCTCCATTCCCCATATTAAAACATTACCTGAGGGTGCACCTGGACCAATATATGGAGAAGGAATAAAAACCCAAGGAATATAGAAAAAAAGAAGACTAACAAGTAGAATTGATCCTAAAATAATGAGAATATTATTTAGGATTTTTTTTTTATTATCTCTCACTTAGAAAGGCCTCCAGCTGTAATTTCGTATAATTGGATAAGCCCAGAAATTGCCCAGTGCATTATATGGACAATTGTATAAATCTCCCGCATGAATCGAAATAACTTTAGGGTGAACTACCCATGCATGAGAGTACAATACTGTAGCAATGTATTCTGAAATATTATGAATTAATTCTACTCTTTCAGTCAAATCAGTGGTGATAGCCCATTGTTCAAACCAGGCTTCCATCTGAGGATCATTCACTTCAGCATGGTTGAATTCTGAGGTATTTGACATTAATGGCTGAATCTGATTCATAGGGGAAAGATAATCATGACCCCATCCAACCCAAAATATTTCTAAATGAAGTTTTGGGGGTGGCCACATTAACAAACACAACCAGTAGCCATAGGATGTAAGGCCGTCTGTTAAATTTATTCCTATTCGGCTTAACCAAAGCTGTAGCATTGGAAGCATATCTTCTGTAAATTGAGTCCTATACCCTGAGAAATTAAAGGTAGTTAAATTCGCAGCCACCCAATTAACATCATTTAGTGGGTTCTCTCCATACTCTGTAGCATTTAGGTCTAATAGTCTCGCATCCGCTCCTAAACCATCTAGAATAGTTTGCCGAGCAATTGTATAGTTCATATATGGAGCGATTGCGTCGAATCCAGGCTTATAATAAGCTCCAAACGCAGGGGAAACAGGTCCGTAGGCTCTAAGAACGGTATCTTGGTAGTAATCCGAAATGACATAAGTGTAATTTATCGCATAAGATATGGCTTTTCTCCAGGTTACGTTTATTTTTTTGTGATTCATTCCTATGTAGGAAAAGCTAAAACCTGGAATTTCACTCTCATGGAATGTAATGAAAGGATCTACCTTAAAGGTGTCGTAAAGATCTATGTCTGGGCCCTGAATCCAATCAATATCTCCTGCTAACATCGCATAAGTTCTGATTTGTGGATCGGATATAATACTGAAGATTAAAACATCGAAATATGGTGGATCCTCCCAACCTGGTGGTCCATTATAATTTTCATTTCTTCTGAATCTGACTTCTGTATCAGCAGTATATGATTCAAAAATAAATGGTCCAGTTCCAACAAGAAATTCATGTAAATTAATAAATCTATGTTCCTGTGCTGCGTGAGATGTCGGAGAGAGCATGTTACCACATACATAAGCATACACGTCCAAAAGATCAGAGAAAGGAGCAGTCAAGAAAATATCAAATACAGAATCATTGACTTTTGTAAAATGGTCAATAATGGGAGTTCCATCAGGAAATTCATATAAAGAGGCAGTCTTAGCCCTTCTTTGGGTTACTGGATCTAATGCGCCAGTATGATTGCATAAATATTCTAACCGTTCAAGATTCCAAATGGCAGCATCAGCATTAAATGCAGTCCCATCATGGAAAAATACACCTTGTCTGAGTGTGACCCTAAGTTGCGTAGTTGACACCCAAGTTTCAGACGCAGCCAACACGCGAATTAGAGGTAAATCTGGATCAGAATAGTTATACCACCAAAGAGCTTCAGTACATTGTCTAATTACTACATTAGCTTGACTATCCCATGAATCAGTAGGATCAATATAAGGAGGAGAAGCACCCATTCCCCATATAAAAGTAATGCCTGGGGGTGGGCGCGGGTTAAAATCTGGAGAAGGTACAACATATAATAGAACATAAAAAAGACTAACATTCAGAATTAATCCTAAAACAATAAGACTATTAATTAGGATTTTCTTTCCATTATCTCTCATTAATATGAGGGTTAGCTTAGAATTTCCTTAGATGAAAATAGTTCTAATTAGATATATAAATCTAATTTATAGCTTTGAAATCTGTTACAATTTTGTGAAAAATGGAGAAACAAATTGGAGATAAAACAAAATGCATTATAATGATTGATTTAGAAAAATATAATCATTTGAGGTATACCTACTAATAGCCCGATTGCAAAAGTAGCTAGATTTGCTGAAATTGTTGATAACAGGATGGTACTATTTTTGATAGGAATTCGAAGATCCGGATATATTTTGAGAAAAAATAA
>JBHLPN010000215.1:0-5634 GCA_048939445.1 Promethearchaeota archaeon
GGTGGTCTTTCACTTATGATTGCGGAGTCAGATAAGGTTATATTTTTTGGTCCTGGAGGTTGATAAAGAGATGGTGAATTCGGTCGTTATTATATGTGAAGATGGACCCTTTGGAAAAGATTCGATAATTGAATCTATCCGTATGGCTGCTGGTTTACTCGCTGTAGGAGATATTGAAGAATGTAAAGTTATTTTGCTCAGAGATGCTATATATTTCTTAAATAAAAACCTAAAACCTGAGGTTCTAAAGATGGATGACTTTGAGAATATTAAACGATTAATGGAGCTGTCAGAATTAGAAATTTTCGTTCATGATAATGCTTTAGAAATTGCTGGAATGAAATCTTCAGATCTAATTTTAAGGGATAATGTAAATATTGTTGATATTAGGAAGATTTCTCAACTTATCTCAGAAGCTAATGTGAGTTTTAAATATTAATTAGGTGGGGCTTGTGAATACAGAAAATTCTATTATATATTTATATGGTTTTAGTCTCAGGTTAGGAGATAAGTCAGAATCTTTATTAAAAATAATACAGGAGCAGATAAGATCAAATATTGAAATAAATATCGTTTTGATACATGATGGAGTGATTGGTACAACTATAGGAGGAAAAGTACCGGAAACTTTAGTAGAATTATCAAATCTTCCTATTAATATGTATGCTGTAATTCCGGATCTTATAGCTCGAGGAATGGATCCTAATAGCCTTTTTAAGAAAATCAAAGCGATTGAGTATGAAGAGTTAGTGGATATTTTAGTAAATAAACAAAAAATTGTATCATGGATGTAAACTTCTTTTTATATCCCTTTCAACAATTTAATAAGTAAAGACTTTTAAATAGAAAGATTTAATCTTTACTTAGTATATTCGTTTATCATTACTTTATTAAAGGAACCATTATGAAAGATTATTCAGAGTGGGAATCAATCCCAGATTACGAGAATGAGTCTTCTTATATCGAAAATACAAATCGTCCATGGTTAAAACTTAAGCCAGATTATATTCCTAAGACTGTGAAATTTGATCCTATTCCTGTTCATGAATATATTAAAAAAGCTGCTTCTAAATTTCCTAATAATGTCAGTATTTATTATAAGCCAACAGATAAAAAATATACATATCGTGAAATGATTTATATATCAGATAAAATAGCTAATGCTTTATACGAAGAAGGCATAAAAAAGGGGGATGCCGTTGGTATTATGGCTGCTAACTGCCCCGAGTTTTTATTTTGTTGTTTAGGAATCTTGGAGACAGGTGCAACTGTTGTTCCAATAAACCCTCTTCTCAATGAGGCAGATGTTGTCCACATTATCAGAGATGCTAGAAATATTAATATTGTTTTTGTCCATAAAAACAATTTCAGAACAATCAAAAAAGTACGAAATAAAACTACATTAAAAAAAGTAATTTTACTTCAAGCTGAAACGGCTAAACCAGAAACTATAACTTTAAAAGAATTTATTAATGGAAAAGCATCGAAACAACCTGAAGTTGATATAGATCCAATGAATGATGTAGCAGCGTTATTATATACTGGAGGTACTACAGGCTTACCTAAAGGAGTGATGTTAACTCATAATAATTTAGTCTCTAATGCTGTTTGTGTATTACAGAATTATAGAGAATCTAGAGATGAGGATCCAGATATTTATGGCAAACGAGTTAGTTTAACAGTTCTCCCTATTTGTCATAGTTTTGGCTTTCAAGTCCTAATTATAACTACAGTACTCGCCTCAATGTTAATTATGTTTCAATCATTTAATGCATCTGAAGTTCTAGAAGCTATAGAGTATTATAAATGCATAGAGTTTGTTGGTGTACCTGTAATGTTTCAAATGTTAGTTAATTCACCAGATTTTACAAAGCGAGATCTTTCTAGTCTTGAGTCAGCAGTTTCTGGGTCAGCAACATTGGCTTCAGAATTAAATAAAAAATGGGAAGAAGTTGTTGGATTTAAAGTAAGTCAAGGATTTGGTCTAACTGAAACATCACCAGTTACACATAATCAACCTAAATGGTTACCCGAGATAATACCAGAAAGCATAGGTATACCAATTATAGATACCGATGCAAAAATTGTAGATCCTGATACAATTGAAGAATTACCTCCTGGAGAAATAGGAGAATTATTTCTAAAAGGACCTCAAGTTATGAAAGGATATTGGAATAATCCAGAAGCAACAGCAGCAACTTTTGTTGGTGATTGGCTTAGAACAGGTGATTTAGCTCGAATGGATGAACGAGGCTATTTCTACATTGAAGGTCGAACAAAAGATATGATAAAATACAAGGGTTATAAAGTTATGCCAAGAGAGGTTGAAGAAAAATTGTATGAACATCCAGCAGTTTTAGAAGCAGGAGTTGTTTCTGCCCCTGATCCAAATATTGGAGAGACAATTAAAGCTTATATTGCTCTTAAACCAGATTATCAAGGAAAGATTACAGAACAAGAAATTATTGAATGGTCAAAAGAAAAAATGGCAGGTTATAAATATCCCCGTAAAGTGGAATTTGTTACTTTATTACCTCGTACTTCTGTTGGTAAAATATTCCGTAGGAAATTAAGGGAGAGAGCAGCAAAAGAACAATAACCAATTTTAAAAGTAAATTTAATTATTTAAAATAAGGGCAAATGCTACAGATATTCACTTTTTGAACGTGTAAATATTGTAAAGAACAAAATTAAAGCACCTGTCATAATAAAAACACTAAAAACACTCCATTCTACTAGGAGCCCTACTACAGGGTAAATAATTGCTCTTATAAAACTTCCAAACATATTAATTGTGCTAAGTACTGTAGCTCGATTTTCAGATTCAATCTGAAGATTGATTCCATCTACAAATATCAAATATCTAGTATAACCAAATGCGACAATTATTAGAATGAGAGCAAGACCCATTGGAATCATAGTAGTTAATCCAAGTGATAGATATGCTGCTCCATTTATGAGATTAATTATAATTAAAAACATCTTCTTATTCGGTGATTTTTTTAATAAAAATGGTATTATAATGGAAAAAATGGCATTGACAATATTCATGGTTGCTGAAACAAAACCAAACACAAGTATAGGAATTTGAATTGCAGTTAAATAAACTTGATACGTCCAAAACATAAAAAATATTAATACATTAATTGGAATCCAATCGACAGCAAGAATCCTTAATATTTTGTTTTTTCGTAATTCCTTAAACCCTGATATTATTATCTGCCAATAACTCTCCTGCTTATAATTATTATTTACTAATTTTGGTTCTTTGAAAGTTAATGCAACAGTAAAAGCTCCGATATAGATGATCGCTAAAGATGTCATGGTAAATTGTAATGAGATAAACTGTGCGATTATGGATCCTATTGGTGCTGATATCGTTAGGGCAATCAAATTCATTGTTCGAGATCTACCTAATATCGTTGATAAGTTCTTTTCATTCCCATAAGATTTTAAAGAAAAATAAACAAAAGCGTCGGAAGTCCCTGACATTAACGCTGAACCAAAAGCCCATAAAGTTTCTGCTAACATGAATAATAAAAAGTTGGGAATAATACTGTATGTGAGAGCTGCACTGGCAATTGAAAACGCAGATAGGCATAATGCGACTTTCCGCCCTAAGAAATCAGCAATTGCCCCAGAAGGTATTTCAAGAATTACTATCATAGCAGTAAAATAACTTTGCAAAATCATTATTTGGAAAAAAGAAAGGCCGCCCCAATCCATCATAAATGGGATATAAACCCCTCTGACTGTGTGAATTCCTAAAATGAATGAAAAAAAATAGATTTTTAATATATTCGACTTATAGCTTCCTTCCATGGTTTTTCCTTTACTTTTAATTTGAAATATCAAAAAGTTCCTAATTTTATAAAGTTAATTTATCTTAATCCTATCAATCTGACTATTCAAAAAAGAAAAAAAAGGGAAAAAAAAATTATTTATTTTTAAATTTTAAGTAAAACAAGACTGTGTTGATGATCCCTGCGATAATACTTGAGTAAAAGCTAGTATCAGGCCACCACTCATATAAGGCATATGCTATTCCAAATGAAGCAATCCCTACAATAACCCAAAAAATTGTTAAACCTCCTAAAACTATTCCCCACTTATCTAGATCTATTTTTATAAATCTTTTTGGGATTAAATCATTTAATGCCACAACTATTTGAAGTATTAAAAGTATCAATATAATAATTAGTGCTGCTAAATCGCCTCCTGTAGCATACTCACAGTCAAGACAAGAATGCCTGTATTGACCACCACCTAAATAAAAACTGGCAAAATATTGAGTGGCAAGTAAAATTATTCCTATGATACTAATTACTAAAATTATTGCAGCAAAAGGATCAACTTTTCTCTCAGATGACATTTCAGACTCCTCTTAAAACTATAAGGAAATTTTTTTTTAATAATATTTTAGGGTTGAGGAAATATTTAAATGTTTATTTAATATTTTTAAAACAAAATTATTTAGATATTACATGCTTCTACTGCGTCTTTAGGCATAATCTGTATGATGGATTCAATTATTTTATAGTTTTTGGATAAGAAATCGTTTATTTCTGAAATAAATTCTTCTTGATTACTCGAGATTATTTCATCATTTAATTTCACATGCGCTGAATATATGAGAATATCTGGGATAATTGTCCAAAGATGAGCATCAAATATTTCACTAATTTCTGGAAACTTAAGCTTTAACTCCTCACTAATAGCATCTATATTCATACCCTTTGGTGCCATTTCAAGCAAAATTCGGGTTGATTCTCTTAATATTCCGTAAGCCCAATAAATAATAACAATAGATATTCCCAAACTCACAATAGGATCAAGAAGTACAAATCCAGTATATATTATAATAAAAGCAGCGATTACAATTCCGATTGAAGAAGCTGCATCAGCAATCATATGATAAAATACACTTTTTACGTTTAAACTAGCATTTTTATGACCTTGTAGAATTAAAATGCTTATGATATTCACAGTAAGTCCAATAAATGCAACAATTAACATATAAAATCCAATAATCTCTTGAGGATTTAAAAATCTAAGAATTGCTTCATAAATAATTATACCTACAATAGGAATTAGAAATAGTCCATTAATAAATGCGGCTAATACTTCTGCTCTATACAAACCAAAAGTTTTATGATGGCAAGGGGGTTTTCTTGCAATTATATTGGCCATTAGACCTATTCCTATCGCAAAAGCATGAGTGAACATATGACTCGCATCACTAATTAAAGCAATACTATTTGTCATGAAACCTCCAATAATTTCTAAAATCATTACAATGGCTGTAATTGTAAGTGAAAGAATCAATCTCTTTCTCTCTACTGAGCGAAATTGAAACAAATTATCTGAATATGCACTCGTACTTTCCTTATTATCCATACTAAAACACTAAATACTATATTGAATATTACTTTAGTTTTTCCTTCCTTATTTTCCTTTTTTCCATTCTCTTTTTTGTTACGCAATATACAGGGCCAGTTTGCATTGTCATATAGCACCCATTACAACTAATGCATTTTGCGGGGGAGAGATCACCTTCTCTCCAACGATTTGGAAGATTTGGTTCGTAGATTAAAGGTCTACTCATTGCTATAAAATCAGCAATGTTATTCCGGA
>JBHLPN010000216.1:0-5572 GCA_048939445.1 Promethearchaeota archaeon
GGATATCTCTTTTCAAATAATAGAACACTATTGATCTCTTTTCGTGTTAATCCTAATTCCTTTCCAATTTTATAAAACTGAATAATTTCTTTGAAAATTTTCTGCTACACCCCCTACTTTTTCATTTTATTTTTATTTTGGAAGTATTTTGTTATATAAATATTTATATTTTGAAATTTTGGAATTGATTTTCCACCTAAATGGTAAAATATCATTCTTGAATAATTCATTTTCTATTGCTCGTAAACAATATGGCTTATCAAACGAATTTAACGCAATAGCAGTACCTAAACAACCACCCTTGCACTTTTTAAATGCTTCACAATTACTACAATAATTTTTTGAGTTTTTTTTATAGATGGATTGTTTATATTTTAAATAAAACCTCGAATCCAAGATCTCACTAATACTTTTCGTTCTAATGTTACCTTCAATATAATCATCTGGAAGAGTTAGACATCCTTTAATATTTCCATTACTTTGAATACCTAAAACAGATTTACCTGCTTGGCATCCAAACCAAGGATCTAAACCTAATTCAGGTAAAAATATGGAAAAATATCCAAAGCAATGAGCTCCAATTAAAGGTAACTCTTTTGTTGAATAATTCCTCAAATGTAATGAAATGAACATTGCTATAGCATAGAATTGTTCCCGAGAGATTGCTAAATCTCTGGAAAATCTTCCAATTGGTAGAGATATTTGAATTTGCCATGCAATATTTTTATTAAGTAAAAAATCCCTAATTAGGTTCAGTTCTTTAAAGTTTATCTTATTAACTGTAGTTATAACACTCAAAGGAAAGTTTTGATCCTTAAGTAAAGTTATAGAATTTAATACTTTATCAAAAGCTCCCTTAATTCCCCTTATATAATCGTGAGTTTTAGGAGTTCCACCATCTAAACTTAAAGAAATGCAATCAACTTGTAGTTTTTTGAGTTTATGAATTTGATTTGTGAGATCTAATCCATTTGAAACAATAGTTAGTTTTATTTTATTTTTTTTTATTTCCCTTGCAATATCGTACCAATCGTCTCTTAAAAATGGCTCACCACCCATCAATGCAATTCCATCATAGCCACAAGATTTTAAATCGTTAACTAATGCTAAAGCTTCTTCAGTATCGAGTTCATCTAAACGAGATTTACCTGCTGATGATCCGCAATGAATGCATTTACTATTGCATTTCAGAGTAACTTCCCATACTGCGCATTTATGTTTAAGAGAATAAGGCAATTGATATTTTATGTTAGGCATAATATAAACTGGTTTCTGATATACCTTTTGGTATATCTTTTCCAAATAATAAGTATCAGAGTTATTAATAAAAAATTTGTGGTGCAGTTTTAGAACATTTCAGAAATTCAAAATATTCTATTGTTTGATGTTTATCAAAAAAGAAAATGAAAAAGTGGATCATTCTCATAAAAAAAATTTATCTAAAACAACGTATAACCACAAGAAGGACAATTCTTCTTGTCACCAAACATAATCTTACTGCAATTTGGGCAAATTTTAATTGATACTTTTCTCCTTTTTCTTTTACTCCAAGCTTTTGATTCTTTTGTTTCTATCATAGGTTCAATTCCAATTGCCATCGGATCTTCAGTATGTACAACTACTGGTTTAGCTTTAGCTTCTAACTCATGAAGATACTCCACAATATTCTTTTTTTTCATTTTGGTTAATTCTGCTATTGTTGGAATTTTTCCTGTTTGAACATCATGTACAAATTGTTTATCAAGTTTTAATATGTTAAAACAATTATGACATCTAAATACATGAGAGATCCCAATATTAGAAGTTTCTGCCCATTGAGCCCAACAAACTTCATGCGCGACTGTATCACAAGATGGACATTTCACTATACCATGATCATCTCTCTGAAAACAAATAGAACATGTTGCTACTTCACTTATAGTATTTACATTATCTGCTAGGTTTATGTAAAATGGTTCATTATCAGGAAGAATCATTCTTAATCTTTGCTTTAAAAATGTGGGTTCTAAAATATATTTCTTTTCTGAAAGTGCCTGTAGAATAGGCCCTAATTCCCTTACATTCTTGATTCCATATAATTCTCCATTAGATAAATTAGTTAATTTCAATAATTTTTGAGCTTGATCTGAATATGCTGATCCTATCAACACCGTATCAATAAAAAAAGGCATATCTTTGACTTTTTTAATAAGTTCTTCCAGAGCAGGAAGATACTCATCAGGAATTTCATAAGCTCCCTCATCAAGCAATATTATTAATCGAAAATTTTTTTCAGATATTTTTTTATACACTTCTATAATGAAAGTAATTGCAATAAAAATACCACCAGCAATATTAGGCTTTGCGATATCTTTGCTTAAAGATTTTAATGTGCTTAAAACATTTTCAGGATCGAAAGTGAAGTGATCTAAATAGTTTGGTCCATCTTTTAAAAATAAAATAAGGTTAAATCTATCAGATGGATCAATAATTTGCTTGTTTTTTATGAAATCTGCTATTGAATCATAAACCAAACGTAATTTTGTAAATTTTGGAGTAAATCCATAAAAAATAAGACAATCTTCACTTTTTTTAGATTCCATGCTAACACTTGTGGATTAAAGTATCTTTATATTAACACTATTTAATATTAAGTTCGTGTTAGGATTAATAAGTTTAAGGAATTATGAAAATTCAACTGATTAGAAATTATATTTGAATTCAGCAATTTAAATTAAGCTCTTTTTATTAAATTAACTTTAAAATCTTAGAATAAATTTTTTATAAAAATATACTTTCTACAATTTAAGTTAATTTAAAATATCGAAGGATATTATTAAGCGTTTATACATCTACAAATATTTTACGCTAAAGTAATAAATCACTATTTTATCTGTCTGAAAATGAGGGAAAGAGATGCAGATTTATCGATTAAAAATAAATAAAAACATTTGTATAGGATGTAATGACTGTGTAGTTAGCTGTCCAATTAACTTTCAACAATTAAAGGAGAAAGGGTATTTAACTCCAGAGAATGCAGTTGTTTTAGTGAAAAATGGAATGGCTTATGATATCTATAAAGAAGATAGAACACATAACTGCGATGGCTGTGGCGTTTGTGTTAAATTTTGCCCTGTAAATGCAATTAAAATAGAATTATTAGAAGCCTAATGAGGTGTAGAAAATTTCATTTCCAAAAATATCAAGATCAATTAGTAAAGAAATAGAACATGTAAAAGTTCAGTTCTTAACTGAAAGTTTAGAATTAATTTTAGATAGGACAAAATGCGTTGGTTGCGGAACATGTGCCCGTGTTTGTCCGAAAGAAGCAATTTCACGAGGTCCAGTAGGAACATCCCGTAGATTTCCTACCCTTGAAGATATTATACCAGAAGTTTATAACCCAAAAAAGTGTGTTTTTTGTGGAACTTGTGTGATAATGTGCCCATTTAGTGCTCTAACTCTAAAAAAAGATGGTGAAATCATAGAATTAGATGATATCCAAATTTTAAAAGAGCATGTTGTCCCTAAACTGGAATTTGAAGCAAAAAAGATTACTAGCTATAATGGAATCGAAAGGGTTGCAAAACAATATACAGAGGGGAAAGTAAGTATCGTTGATGAAGAATGCCCTGGCGGATGTCAAACATGTTATGAAGTATGTCCCTCTGGAGCAATATCTGTACCAGAGAAATCTGATAAAGGTTGGGAAACTGTTCCAAATGTAGTTGTTGATGAGGAAAAATGTATTTTTTGTGGTGCATGTGATAATGGGTGTCCAACAGGAGCAGTAAAATTAGAAATAACCGACGTTAAAACATCTGGAGAGTTTAGCGAAATGTTTTGGGAACCTCTCTTAGAGAGATTAAAAACATTAAGATGGAGTGAAAAAGCGGAGGAAGAAGAATGAGTTTAAATAATTTAATATTGATAACTTGCCGCACAATTAATCAAGGTGTTGCTCTTGAAGGTGGTAAAAATACAAAAGAAAATGTCAGAGCAGCGGGAATTTGTGCTTTTGATAAAGAAGATTTTAAAAAATTGGATTGTTTAGTAGGTACTCCGGTCAAAGTAATTACTGACCATGGAGAAGTTGTTGTTTATTCAACAATTTCCGAAGAAGGCCCCCACCCCGGAATTATTTTTATACCAATGGGTCCTTGGGCAAATCAAGTAGTAAATCCTGATTCTCAATCATGTGGTACTCCTACTTATAAAGGAATGAAAGCAAGAGTGGAAGCAGTACCAAGTGGAAAAGTTTTAGATGCAGTAAATTTAATTAATTTATTAAGAGAGGCGTAAAAATGGCAGAAAAGTATTTAAGAACTGTTAAAGACGTTATTTGTCCTTTCTGTGGGACTTTATGTGATGATCTTGAAGTAGATGTTGACACTAGAGAGGAAAAAGTTATAGAAGTAAGAAATGGATGTCAAATTGGCACAAAGAAATATTTTGCTTCAAATCCAAGTGAACACCGATATGATAAACCACTAATAAAAGATAATGGATCTTATAAAGAAGTATCTTGGGATGAGGCAATTGACAAAGCAGCAGACATTTTAGTAAAGGCTAAAAGACCATTACTATATGGATTTTCAAGTACTGAGTGTGAGGCACAAGGTAAGGGGGTGGAGTTAGCTGAGATTTTAGGAGGTATTTTGGATAATACAGCATCTGTATGTCATGGTCCATCATTATTAGCAATTCAAGATGTTGGTGCACCTACTTCAACTTTAGGAGAATATAAAAATAGAGCAGATCTTGTAGTATTTTGGGGTAGTAATCCTGTTCAAGCTCATCCACGACACCTAGGACGATATAGTGATTTTATTCGTGGGTATTTTAGAAAAGATGGAAGGAATGATAGATTTATTGTAGTTGTTGACCCACGAAATACTCTTACAGCCCAATTGGCTGATATTCACATTCAAATTAATCCAAATGAAGATTATGAATTACTAAATGCTATAAGAGCTATGTTAAGAGGTGTTGAATTGGATGATGATGAAATATCAGGAGTTCCAAAAGATAAAATCATTGAGTTAGTGAATGCTTTAAAATCATGTAATTTTGGAGTTATATTTTTCGGAATGGGATTAACTCAAACATTAGCTCACCACAGAAATATTGATGCCGCAATCTGTTTAACTCGTGAATTAAATGATCATACAAAATTTTTATTAACTCCCATGAGAGGTCATTATAATGTTGCTGGGGCAAATCAAGTATTTGCTTGGCAAACAGGCTATTCTTATTCTATAGATTTTTCTAAAGGGTATCCTCGTTATAATCCAGGAGAGTTTTCTTCGGTAGATGTTCTAATGAAAGATGAGGTGGATGCCTCTCTTATTGTTGCTTCTGATCCAGCAAGTAATTTTCCAGCAGCAGCAGTAAAAAATATGTTTAAACATCCTTTAATTACAATAGAACCTCACCATACTCCAACATCGGTGAATTCAGATATCATATTGCCACCTGCTATTGCTGGGATCGAATGTGAGGGAACAGCATATCGGATGGATAGTGTCCCTTTAAGGTTAAGAAAAGTAAAAGAAGCTCCTGGTGAATGCTTAACAGATGAAGCTATATTAAA
>JBHLPN010000217.1:0-5540 GCA_048939445.1 Promethearchaeota archaeon
CAATCCACTTTGGAAACCATATTTTAAGTGCTAATCCTGGTGCTTGATGAGATATTACAGAATTTGGCATATCTAAGTAGAATTTGTGTATGGATACTATTTCTGCTAGTAAATTCTTATTTAAACCTTACTACCTCAAACTTTTTTCTAAGCAATATTTTATCAAATCCGCAGTATTAACTCAGGAATCAGTCACCTGATTATTCCGATTTCTTTATAATTTGTTCTAGGAAAAATATCAACAAAAGTTATTGAGGTTATCTTGGATCAGTGGAAAACATTGACTAAATAGATTCTGGCAATAATAAGTATTTATAAACATGCAATTGTTAATTAGAAAAAAAGCTGACAGAAAAGTAAAAGGGTCAATTCTTTGACAAATCCTTGAATAAAAGGGGTGTGTGAGAACTAAATTTCTTATTCTCAAGTGGAATGTCGTTTATAATCAAAAAACTGCTAGGAAAAGTAATAAAATAAGTCTAAATTATCTTAAAACTATTCTCTCTTAAAGTTTGAAGATTTTACTTAAATGTCAATAAAATTTTGTTATTTAATATCAAGAAAAAATTTAGTTTTTTGTGTTTCATGAATATTTTTATTTATGTAAAATATGTATATGGATAATGATATTTAGATTTTCAGATTTTATTTAAAAATGGTATTTCACTCTAATTTAAAGCAACATGATAACCAAAATGCATGAAGTAGACTTAGAATTAAAAAAATTGTTGAATGACAGCCAAAAGTATATTTTCATCGCTGGAGCCGGGTGTTCTATTAATTCACCTTCTAATTTTCCAGCTAGTAAAGAAATAATAGAAGAAATAATAAAATTTACATGTGCTGAATCAGAAATTGAAACTATTTCTAAATTAGAAGGATTAAGATTTGAAACCATATTAGAGATTATTAGAAATCAATTCGATAAAGATTTGAAAATAATAGAATATTTTGAACAATGCAATAAACCCAATAATATCCATTTCTTTTTAGCAGAAATGATCAATAAGGGACATATTGTAATTACCACAAATTTTGATTATTTAATTGAGCATGCACTAATTCAATTAAATGATGGTAAGGATCATATCTTTGCAGTAATAACTGAAAAGGATTATAGAGAATTTAAAAATATTTTTGAATATTTAAACAAAGGGAAAAAATTTTTATTTAAAATTCATGGGTCAATGAAAGATATATTAACCGAAAGAAATACTAAAGAATACTTTCACTCATTAATTAAAAAAATTGGCTCTTATAAATCCGAATTTGATTTATTTTTTGTTGAACCAAATAAAGGAATTTTATTAAATAAACTGTTAAATAATGCAATTTTAATTTTATTAGGGTATTCCGGACAAAATGATTTTGATATAATTCCCATCTTAAAGAAATATCATAAATTGAAAAGAATCTTGTGGGTAAATCATGTTGCAAATGATCAAGGATATGATAATAACATTCTTGAGATCGAAAAAAAAAGTGAAAAACCTTCCATAAAGATGGATGATCTAGATAAAATTCTCTTTCAGATCAAGAACCAGAATCCCAATGTAGAATTATTTAGATTAAATACGAATTCAATAGATTTTGTTAAGAATTTTACTGATAATAAGTATGATCTAGATCCTGTTGAGTTTTCTATTGCATTCAGAGATTGGTTACATCAAAATTTTGAAATTCCTAATATGATGATGAAATTTTTGATTCCACACGTACTATACTTTAATTTTGATAGACTTGATGATTCTTTCAGATGTGGCATAAGAGCATTAGAATATATTAATGAGAATGATGATCAAAATCATAAACTCTTAATTTTAAATAATATTGCATGGTTTTATTATAGAATGGGTAATTATTCTGAAGCAATCTTAAATTTTGAAGAAAGCCTTAAAATTTCTCAGGAATTAGGTTATAAAGATCGAGAGGTTATTTATTTAAGTAATTTAGGAGAAATTAATGAAAAAATAAAGAATCTTCCTAAAGCACTACAAAGATACAAGGAAGCAATGAAAATACTGGAAGAAACTGGTAATCTTACAGAAGAACTTAGAATCATTAATAGCGTTATTGAAATATATGAAGAAATGCAAATTTACACTGAAGCATTATTATTCTCTGATAAAGCGATTAAAATATCTGAAAAATTGGGTGATTTAAAAAAGAAAGCAATTATATCAAACAATATTGCATCAATTCATTATAAACTTGAAAATCTTAATTTATCTTTAGAATATTTCCAACAATCAGAAAAAATTTTCAGACGATTGAATGATATAAGAAACTTGGCAATATGTTTAAATAATATAGGAACAATTTATCAAAAATTTGGGGATTTTTCGATCGCTTTAGAAAAATTCGAAGAAGTTTTGGAATATGATGAAAGACTGAAAAACAAAGAAGGAAAAGCTTGGCACCTATCCAAGGTTGGAGAAGTATATTTTGATCAAAAAAATTATAGAAGTGCCTTAAAATATTTTACAAATGCTATTAAAATCTCACAAGAATTAAAAGATTTTAGAATTGAAATGAAATTACACAATTTAATCGGAAAATCATATTATTTTTTAAGGGATTATCCAAATGCTATGAATTCATTTAATAGTGGAAAAAAAATTGCAGAAATGTTTAATGATTTAGCAACAAAAGCAGATTTTCTCAACAATATTGCTGGATGTTATTTTATGCAGTTAAATTATAAAATGGCATTAAAATCTTCTGAAGAGTCACTTTTAATTCTCAAATTAATTGGAATGGGAAAATCTATAAAAGCAATAACTCTAGAAAATAAAATAATGAATATGAAAAATCAAATTAAATCATAGTTCTTTCATTGTTATATCTCGCTTAATTTTTACCTTTATATTATGTGGAACATCGATATGTATTAAATTTCTTGAAGTAACTTCTTTTTTTCCAAGTAAATATGCAGGTTCTTCAGATAGCTGTTTTTCTTCTTTAGAAATAATTTTTCTTACAAATACATCTGGAAAAACTGGTGTTGAATAGCAATAATGGCAAAAAGCCCTTTTTTTTGCGAGTTCAAGAATTTCTATGAGTTCTTCATCCGGAACATTACTCTCAACCTTTACTTCCATTTCAAAATTATCAATCATAGAGACACCATCTTCAATACCAAATCCAGTAGTTAAATCTATATCCATTTTTGAATGAGTTTCTAATTTTTTAAGTTCAATACCATGTAAACTTGCTATTGTTGCAAAGTGTGTTGCAAAATCACCACTAAAACCTGCAATACAGAGCGCTACAGGATGGAAAGATGTTCCACCACCCCCTAATATTATGGTTTCATCAGTTTGAACTGTTATTTCTCCTGCACTCTCTGTAGGTAATTTAATTTCGAATTGAGGACCATACTGAACATTTAATCTCCAACGACCTTCCGCTTCAATAAATCTTTTACATAACGAACGATTTTGTTTAAAAACTTCAACAGTATCGTTGTATGTTTCTAAATTTATTCTATTGAGTATTTTCTTATCTTTTAACATTGAATTATTATGATTAAGGAATGGTTTTCCTTCATTTTTTAAAGTAATTTTAGGGATGGTTGAAGTTGATATACAATAATAACAAAAACAACGCCTTTTTGTTATTTCAGAAATCCTACATAGTTCTTCATAACTTGCATCACTTTCAATAAACAATTCAATTTGATAATGGTCAACTATAGGTATGTTTTCTTCAATATTTAATACTGAAGAGAAATCTAAATCACCCTTAACTCTTATTATTAACTGTTTTAATTCAATACCTTCCATTGCTGCCCATTTTGCATATGCTGCACTATAACATCCGCAGAATCCTGCCATACATAAAGAAATTGGATGGAGTGCTGTACCACCTCCTCCAAATAGAGTCAATTCATCCATCTGTACAGTGATTTCTCCTGCTCTTTCTGTTTTTAACCTTGTTTCAAATTGTGGTCCATATTCCAAATCTAATCGCCATATACCTTTTACATCTAAAGTTTTTTTACAGAGATCACGATTTTTCATATATTGGCCTACAACCTCTTTAAATCCTTTTAAATCAATGCGATTTAACAATATATGCTTTTGTACAGGACGATTACTTACCTTTTCTTCTATTCTATCAGCAAGTTTTTTCAAAACATCAGTAAAATTTCCAAGTCCCATGATAATTTTTACAAAATAGTTTAGTTTTTAAAAGTACAGTATTAATATCTTATTTAATACCTTATACATGAAAAAACAATTATTTCAATTTTTTGTATTAAAAATGTAAAAATGAATAATATTTAAGAAAAAAAAATAAATTGAGGTTAAGTGTTTTTATATATCACTCATTCTAAAATATAAATCTATTTTATGTTGGAAATCATCAAAAAAAGATATATCTCCATTCCATTTTTCAATATCTTCAATTGAAAACATTTTTTCAAACATTGTACCAATCACCGAACATATTTTTTGAATTTTTTTCTTATTCACATCTAATGGTGATCTACATACTAATACTAGTTTATCCTCCAAACAATGAATACATGTATATTTGTTATTCCCGATGTTAAATCCCCTCAACTCTCTTCCTGAAACTTTCTGGCTGAATGTTTTTATCGCAGAGATAAAGAATCCTAAGAAGGTTTTATCAACATTCTTTTCTTTAGAAAAATCTACTATAGGAACACCTGCGTTAGAAAAAACCCAAAGCTCATCAAGTAATGGAGACATTTTTAATTTATACTTTTTTTTGATTTATCATTTATTATTTAGAACTTGTACCCATAAGGATTTCTTTATAAGTTTTATAGCTTAAATTAACTACTATTAAGACAAATAATCCACCAAAGATATAGACAATTGCAACCATAATGTTCGTAATTGCAGTCATTTCAAGAGCTAAAAAAATGATATTAAAAACATAACCACCTAGAAATAATACAATCAATACTTGTATTATTACCCATTTTTTAACTAATTTTGTTGCCGGAAATAACTGTTTTATTCTAACAACAATAAGGAGACTAATAATGAAGAATATTATCCCTCCAATCGAACAGAATAAACTAAAAAAAAAATTCCAATCTAATGCCATAATAACACCTTTTATTTGTATAAGAATTTATTTATTAATTTGAATATTTTCTAATTGTTTTTTCACATTTAAAACTTTTTTCTTATTATTGTCTTCAAATTGGTAAATACAATTTAATTGTCGATGATTTAATCAATTAAATATTTAATTTCTGAGAGGTATCTCTGTTCACTATTTGAAAATATGCTTCTATCTCCTTCAAAATCTTCTATCAGGATTTTGGGATAAATATCAAAAAATCTCTTGGATACAATATCTAATTCTTCATTTACTTTACTCTCTTTGGCATTACTATCACAACATGCTAAAAATATAAGCTCTTCCTTTTTCTTTATAGTTATTAATTTGTCTCCCCATTCTATATTTGATAATTCACCATCTGCTATGTGTTTAGTTAGTGCATTAAAAGCAACTAAAACCTGTCCAAAAAATTCAGAACAAAACTGTTGATCGTTTAT
>JBHLPN010000218.1:0-5513 GCA_048939445.1 Promethearchaeota archaeon
AGATTACCAAGAGAAGCTCCAAAAGAAATTGAAATATAGCAATGAAATAAATATATCTTCATTCTTTGCTCCTAAAGGAAATATAGTATTCAACTCTATCCAACCATTCGTTTACTAAACAATTAAACAAATTTGCTTTTTCTATTTGTAGATTATGACCCGCTTGATCAAGAATAGAAAAAGTAGCATTTGGATAATTTTCAATAATGTCCCAAGCATCACGATATCCGACGGTATTATCTTGTCTCCCTAAAAGAAATAATGTTGGTTTATCATATAGTTGCAAAAGATGATCAATTTCAAAAGAGAATCCATAATTAGCTGGAAATATTCCATCTAAAAAATTTTGATCTGCAATTTTAATACCAGAATAGACTTCATCCTTATATCTCTCCCAAATATCTTTCCTCTGAACTATTAAAGAATCATTTAATTCTTCAGCTTCTAAAGGAGTTAAGCTAGAAATTAACTCAGAATCTTTTACTAAAATCTTAAAATCTTTAGGTAAATCACGATTTTCTGGTTTAGGTATTATAAGAGGACAAATAAATAAGGCACCGTCGACAAATTTCGTTCTTTTTAAAAGAATACCCCTTGCTAAATAACATCCATATGATTCACTTGCGATTATGAATTTTTGATCAGGAATAATCTTATCAATAAATTCTAAAACAACCTCGAGCATCTGATCTGAACTTTTTAACCAATTTGGTCCATTTGTTAAACCCATTCCTGGTAAATCGAAATAAATGCGCCAATAATTATCTCTAGTTTGAAAAATAGGTTCCATACATCCTTTCATAAGACGATGATCAGGCATGAAACCATGAATCATTAGGATTGGATACCCTTCGCCGTAGATTTCATAATAAATTTCTATATTTTTAAGATCACACTTCAAATGATAATCAACTCTATTGGATTTATATTATGAAGTCTTCTTATAATTAAAAATAAAAAATATAATAAAAAAAATTACTTATTTTCTAAAACTACTTTTTTTAAGCGTTCTTCATGAAGAATTTTTAATTTCTTTTGTTGTTCACTGAATTTTTTGTAATTTAGAGGGAAGTATTTAAAAATTAATAAGCCAATTAAAATTCCTATAGCTGGAACAACAGAAATGGAAAGCCTTAACCCAATTAAACCAGTAGGTGTTTGAGTTTCTGAACTAGGGTCAAAACCGCTAAAAAATTGAACAAGTATTAAAGCTAACGCAGAAAGAATCATTGATAATCGGGCAACAAAAGCCCCAACTCCACTATATGTCGCTTCTCGCCTTTTTCCTATTTTTATTTCATCATAATCTATTCCAGCAGAAATTACAGGCTCAGTCATTAATGTACCGCACGCACCAATTCCAGGGAAAAGTCCTATAATTGACAATGAAATAAAATCATATGCAAAAAAGAGAAATATTATTCCAATACCAAATATAATCATCGAAAGTGCTAAACCAAATTTTGGTCCTTTCTTCCCATATATTTTCCACCATAAGGGTACAGCAATAATTATCCCTATAGCTACCCCCGCCATAGCAAATCCTTCCATACCTTCTCCTATATTTAAAATAAATTTTGCATAAAGAGGAAGAATCATCAATATAAACCCAAAACAAAAATCAAGGAATGCATATGTTACCATCCCTATTAAAAATGGTTTATTAGAAAAAGTTTCTTTAAATGCTTTAAATATTGGTAAAGGTTCATCTATTTGATACTCTTTTCTTTCTCTTGTACCTAGGAGTGAAAGGTACATTGTAATAGGAATAAAAATACCCATTAAAACTCCCGCTATTGCCCAACTACCAAGCGCAACTGCAATCATGGAAGGAATCATAACTCCTATCATAGATGAAATAAATGCGATAGTATCTTTGATAGCTACTACTGAGGCTCGCTCACTCTCATCTTCATACATCTCTGTATATAATGCACTCCACGCAGTTATCACGATTGTAAAACCAGTATCAAATAGAAATAACATTAAGAAACCATGAAAGAAAACTAAACCAATTTCCGTATATGGAACCCACCAGAGTAAAATAAATCCTATCGTCATAGGAATAGTTCCATAAATAATCCATGGTACCCGACGCCCTTTTTTTAATTTTATTTTATCCATATAGTATCCGAGCAAAGGATCGTTTATAGCATTCCATACTCCATATAGAATAAGAAGGACTCCAAAATCGGTGAGGGAAAGACCTGCATGAACAGTATAAAAAGTTAATAGCCAAGTTCCAATCATATTAAATGGAAGTGCAGAAGGTACTGCTCCTAAAGAGTAAAAAAAGTGACCCAAACGTGAATGTACTTTATCTTTGTTTTTTTCCTTCATTTTACTCATCCTATTAATTACTTTTCAATATTAATCCATTTTAATGTTATTTTAAGATTTATTTGAAGATATTAATTAACTTTCCTCATCATAGATGCTCGTTGTTTTCAAAAAAAATTTATAGATCCTCTTCAATTATTTCTAATCCTAAAATCTTAGCTCCGATTATGAAAATTTCCTTCCAATCTCCGATGAACGTAACTCTATGCCATCCAAAAGATTCCCAATCATAATTTTTCATAATTTTCTCAACATCATCTTTCACAAGCATTTTTGATACACATCCTTTTTCATCAACTACATTATCAATAATTCTTCCTCGCCTAATTGACATTTTCTTCTCAAAAACACTTATTTTTATTGTTGTTACTATTTCACCAACAGGGAATTTAACACAAGGAGAAGCACCTAAATAATGGGTTTCACCATGATAAACAATTTCATATGGACTTGATGGACCATTAATTCCATAAAGTTTATTTGGAGCTACACAGTGCATATATGTAATTTGTTCATTAGTGATATCAAGAGTATGGTTAGATACAAAACCAGGGCGGCCAACCAAATATAATCCAAAAAGGAAACTTACTGCTGAATCCAAATCAGATTCACATATACCATATATCCCTTCATTACTTAATTCAAAATAAGCCATACAAGGGTAAGCAGGTAATATTCCTGTCAATAAGAATGTTCCACAATCAGGAGTAAAAACATCGACATCTCTTTCTTTCAATATTTTTTTGAAAGCAAGATATAATTTTGCAGAATTCAAGATTGTCTTTTCAGATGGCTCTACTTTTAATGCGTTATTAATCCATTTATCAGCGATATTTTTAGCTTCCTCCTCATCTACTTTCGTATAATATTCCAGAATCTCGTTTGGATTACCTCTTATCATTTCTATACCAAAAATTTCTTTTAAATCTTTTGTATATCTTGTTTCATCCATTCTCCACTGATGTGCTTGATCTTTGCCAACAGTATCTGTATAAAATTCAAACTCTTTATCACCACTCATTTTTCCAACTTGTTCAAGAAATTCTGGATAACTTTTTAATATTATTTTACGTTCTGGATTGAATAATCCTAATATTACATCCCAATTCATTTTTATTACATCGCTAGCATATACCAAGACTTTTTTTCCCCTTAAATTTACTAAGTTAATTAGTGCTTCAATTGGTTTTTCAAAATCTTCAATTTTTCTTGAAGATATTGGAAATACTTGATAATTTTTATCTTTAATATTGGAATAGATTTTAGTAAATGTATGATCTCCACCATATATATAATTAGCAAGAATAACGGGTCTTTTACATTCGATAAATTCAATTCCTGCTTGAACTATTCCTGGGTCGCCATAATGACCTATTGTAATAATGATCAACCCATTTGCTTTTAATATACTCTCTTTAAGAGTTTCAATTAAAGGTTTATCATATTTAGTAATTTCAGCCCCCCAATTAAATACTACATTTGGGAACTTCTCAATTAAATATTTTTTAATCAAATTAATTAGTTTTGAATTGTCATAACCTAAATAGGGCCATCCAGCCTCCCATTGTGGTTTTCCAATAAAAATAACCTGAATTGTAATTTTTCTAGAGATCATATTTTGAAAACCTACTAAAACATATATTAAATTATACAATTATTCAAAAATATTCTAGAGCTTATAATTTTTTAAAAGTTAAAAACATAAAATGAAACATACGAATTGATTTTAAAATAATTGACTCAAATAGAAATTTTTATAAAAATGACTGTAGTTTTTTATTGGTTAGGTGTTTTTTTGGCGATATTAGCAGGATCAACCACCCAATCTGGATCTGTTCTACAAAAAAAAGTCGTTAATGAGGTATCAGAAGAAGCTAAATTTATGAAGAGCTTAGTTAAACAACCTTTATGGATATTAGGAGTGATCTTAAGTTTTGGGGTTAGTTCAATATTCTATTTAACAGCTCAATTATTTATCGGCCCAGCACTTATTCCAGGGCTTATGGCTTTTGGTTTAATCGTTTTAGTTTTAGGATCAGTTAAGATTGTAGGAGAGAAGTTGAAAACAGAGGAGATTATAGGGATTATACTGATGATATTAGGGACATTTTTCTTGGGTGTAAGTGGGCTCTCGATTGATATTACTAAAACTAATTTACTAGAACTAGGATTTATTATTCGAACAATTGTTTTTACTATTATTATAGTTTTCTTATCTTTAATTTGTCATATTTTCCAAAAAAGAGTCGAAAAATTTAAAGGAATTTTATTAGCAGTGTTATCTGGTTTTATGTTTGCACTTTCTAATTTTTGGGTAAGTCCATTAATGGGAGTTATAACAGATATTTTTAGTGGAACATTTAATTTAGCCCAAATAGTTATTTTCATAACATCTATAATAATTTTGATTTTAACTAATGTGATTGGTTTAGCTACAATACAACTCGCTTATAGAGTAGGACAGGCAAGCAATATGGTTCCTATCCAAAATGTTCCTACGCTTATTACACCAATATTTATATATTTTTTAATATTTTTATTGGCCCCTCCTAGTATTTTTTCTGTAATCTATTTAATAACGGGTATTATTTTAATTGGCACCAGCTCATTTTTATTAGGAAAAAGATCTGCGCAAATGGAAGAAATAAAATAAATTTTTATAATTTTGAAATAATATGGCAAAAATTATATTCTTTCAAGCTCATCCTGATGATTTAGAGCATAAATGTGGCCATTTAATGCATTACCTTAATACTAAAAGCAAAAAGAATCATGTCATTAAAATTGCATCTATTACTAAAGGTGAATTTGGGCTTCCTGGGCCTCAATATGATAAATTTAAAGGAGATCTACTCGCAAAAATTAGAACACTAGAATTGTTTGATGCAGAAAAAATCCATGAGATTCCACCTGAAAATATAGATTTTTTTGGATATATTGATGGATTTGTGCCATTCGATAAACAATTTATTAACAGAATTGCTGAATATCTAAAAAAGGAAAGGCCAGATATTATTTTTGCTCCAGAAGCAATCTATTCATGGTATCATCATATGGATCATATAAACACTGGAAGAGCAGTATTTTATATTATCTACAATAAATTAATTGATTTTACTCCTATCCTTTATTTTTATACTTCTTTACATCCAAATTTTTTTTTTGGTTTTAAG
>JBHLPN010000219.1:0-1274 GCA_048939445.1 Promethearchaeota archaeon
CAAGTAGAACTAATCCGTTTAAAGGAATAATATCAAAAGAAGATAGAGCTAAAGAATTAGCTAAAAAATTTGAAGACATAGGAATAGATGCCTTAATTGCAATTGGAGGAGATGATACATTAGGTGTAGCGGATACAATGTTTAAATATGCTAATGCAAAAGTAGTAGGTTGCCCTAAAACAATAGATAACGACTTAGCTGGAACCCATTACACATTTGGTTTCTGGAGCGCTGTACAATTAGCCTCCAATACACTGGATAATCTTACTACTACTGCTCGTTCTCATCAGAGAGTATTTGTGGTTGAAATAATGGGACGAGATGCTGGTTTTTTAACTATGTACAGTGGAATTTCAGCTGGAGCGGATATAATCTTAATTCCGGAAACTCCTTTTGACTTAGAGAAGGATATAGTTGATGTTTTAAAAAAAAGAGTTAATTCTGGTTATAAACATCATATAATTGCTACATCTGAAGGAGCTTACCCAAATATAGAGTCCTTACATAGAGATTTTAAAACTATATCTAAAGAAATAATTGATAAATTACCTAAAGATACATTTGGAAATCCTTTATTAGTAAAATTAAATATATCTCAGATAATTGTTGATGAATTAAATCTAAGAGATGATTTAAACCAAGAGTTTCAAAAAAATGGAGTCGATTTTGAGTGCAGAAGTGTAGTTCTTGGCCATACTATGCGTGCTGGAACGCCTAATTCATTTGACAGAATATTAGGGCTAAGATTTGGGTTAGCAGCAATGAAACTTGTTTTAGAAGGCAAATTTGGGAATATGGTTTCACTTCAAGGAAATAAAATTAAAACGATCTCATTATCCGAAGGTGTTAGAAAGAAATATCTTACTCCTGAAAATGATAAAATGGAGCTTCGAGATTTACTTGTGAAGATTCGTTACTTATCAAAACAAAAATAAATACTTTTTTTAGACTTAATATTCTGAAAAAATTAGAGGAACTCTTTTAGAGGGACTTTAGTATTATTTTTAAATAAAAGAATAAAATTCTGATTTTTTCTTATAGGATTATTTAATTGTCTAGATAATGTTTTTAGTAAATGATATCTATATTTCTTTCATCCCAATATATTAATTTAATTTCTTTTATTAGTGGAATCCTATTATGGTTTGGAAGAGAATATTATTATTAGTAGCAAATTATAAAACAACTGGTTATGATTTTTACGATTCTGCCTTTCCTCCTCTAGCTTTTGAATATATTGCGGCATACGTAGAAGATCTAGTAGATATTAAAAT
>JBHLPN010000219.1:1374-5472 GCA_048939445.1 Promethearchaeota archaeon
TCACGTCATTTGACTCAAAATTATAAATATAAAATATTTCATATGAATTGTGATTCTATTGAAACCTCTCGTGGATGCCCGCAAGCATGCAAATTTTGTAGTACTAATGTAGTTTATAACCGAACATGGAGATGTAGATCGGTAGAAAATATAATAAAAGAATTAGAAATAATTTCAACAAATAAAAACATCAATGATGTTTTTTTTGTAGATGATAATTTCCTTGTTAACATGAAACGTATAGGGAAATTATCTTTTGAAATTATAAAAGCTAAAAGAGAGGGAAGAATTAAAAAGAACTTATTTTTTTTCTTTCAAGGACGTTTAGATTCTATGGCAAAACATCCCAAAATTGTAAAATTAATGGCAGAAGCAGGATTTTGGCTTGTTCTTGTTGGTGTTGAAGCGATTGACAACAAAGGATTAAAAATAGTTGAAAAGGGGTGCAAGATAGATCAAATTAAAAAAGGTATAGAAGTCTTACATCAGAATAACATAACAATAATGGGAAATGTTATTATTGGTACTAACCTTAACGATTCTCTGGATGACATTTTTACAACTATAAGAAAAACTAGACACTTAACTTTGGATTTACCAAGTTTTACATTGTTAACACCTTTCCCAGCCACAGGATTTTACAAAGAAATTAAAGAAAAAGAACTTCTCCTCACAGAAGAATATAGTAAATTTAATTGGCTTACTCCAGTTATCAAAACTCCGAATTTTAGTCCAGAAGTTCTCAAGAAACTATTATTTCTTGGCTTTTATGCTATTGGGTACTATGGCGGAGATATAAGAAACAAAATTGATTTATATAAAAAATGTTTTAAATCAAGGGGAATATTTTACGTCATTAATCCAATAAGAATTTATCGAGGGGCTAGTGCATATATTAAGTGGAAGAAAATAGTACTTGAAAATTTAAAGGGAATAAAAAAGAAAAAAATTAAACAAATAAGAGGAGGAAATCGAAATAAAATAGCTGATCTCAAAAATATAATTAAAAATATTATGAGTTAATCATATGGAACAGAAGGTTTTAAAAAAACAAAATTTTCATTGGAAAAAAATTCTATTGATTAAGCCTAACTATAGAACTACTGGTTGGGATTACTATAATATGGAATTTCCTCCAATTAATTTAACATATATAGCTAGCTATTTAACTGATTTAGATGTTGAGATAGAAATTCTTGATACAAAAGTAAAAAACTTAACATTAAATCAGATCAGGAAAAAAATTGAAAAATTTAATCCAGATATTGTTGGTATTTCAGTTTTTGTATCTGCTGCATTAAAGATCTCATATGCTATTGCAAAACTTGTAAAAGAAGTTAATCCAAATTGTACTGTAGTATTTGGTGGGAGACACCCTACATTTGAGTCAGATTCAACAATTAAAATCAATGAAGTTGATATAATAGTACGAGGTGAAGGAGAGCTAACATTTAGAGAATTAATCATTAAGGGTACCCCTGAGGGTGTAAAAGGGATTTCTTTTAAATCCAACGGGAAAGTAATTCATAACCCTGATAGACCATTAATAAAAGATTTTGAAAACATTAGATTTCCCGCAAGAGACCTCACTAAAAACAATAAGTATAAAATGTTTACAGTGAGATTAGAAACGGTTGAAACTTCTAGAGGTTGTCCTTATAAGTGTAAATTTTGTACTACTCATGTGTTCAATAAAAATTTATGGAGACCACGTTCGGTTGAAAAAATTATAAAAGAATTAAAACTAATCTCACAGAATAGAAAAGTTACTGATATTTTTTTTGTAGATGATAATCTAACTGTGGATACCAAAAGAATTGAAAATTTATGCGATAAAATAATTGAACTTAAACAAAAGAAAGAAATTAATGATTTCAAATTTTTTGCGCAGATAAGAGTCGATTCTATCATAAAAGCACCTCAAATGGTAAACAAGATGGCAAGAGCAGGATTCTGGGTCGTTTTTATAGGGATTGAAAGTGTAAATGAAGAATCTCTTAAAAATGTGAGAAAGGGATTTGAATTCAACAATGTAATTGAAGCGCTTAAAATTTTACATAAAAATAATATAATTGTAATTGGAAATTTGATAATTGGGATTGATTTAAAAGAAACAGAAGAAGATGTTATTAAAGAAATTAAATTTATGAAAACTGTGGATGTAGATATAGTGAGCTTTGTTCTATTAACCCCTTTTCCTGGAAGTGATACTTTTAAAGAACTGGACGAGCAAGGGTTAGTTATTTCTAAAGATTGGTCTAAATATACAGTTTTTCATCCTGTCATTAAAACTCATCAATTAAGCCCAAGACAATTATATGATCTCTTATATCTCTCTTTTAGAGAATTAAAATATGTTAATAAATTGAAAGATATAGGTTATCGTGTGATTAAAACAAGAGGATTGTTGTTTCTTTTGAACCCTATAAGATTTTTAAAATTTATTAATTCTTTCTTAAAAGTGAGAAGTCTATTTAAAGAATTCAAAAAAAACTGAAATCTCTTTCTAAAACTAATTAAGTGTTCTCCCTAAATGATTTATAATAAGTTTTAGTAATGATGGATTCAATAAAAGTAATGTTTGATCCATTCATATTGGTTTAATTTTTTATATTAAATTCAAAGTTCCATTGTAGTTCAACAATAAAAACTATAAATGCATAAAATTATTTATTCTCCACGTTATATAGCAATTTTATGGTATTTTTAAAACTATAAACTTCCACGATATTATCTTAAACACTGAAATAGATGTTTTATGTTTGCTAAATTTAAAAATATATATAAGGAATATCCCAACGCATTTAAAGTTCTTACTCTAGCTACTTTTATAGATATGTTAGGAAGCTTCTTATTATATCCTTTTTATTCACTGTATATTACCACACGTTTTGGAGTTGGGATGATTGAAGTAGGGTATCTTTTTTCGATCTTCTCAGTAGGAAATATAGTTGGTGGAATACTCGGAGGAGCACTAGCTGATAAATATGGCCGTCGTGCAATGATACTTCTTGGTTTAATTGTAAGTGGGACAGGGAGTATTTTGTTGGGATTAGTTGATAATTTATATATCTTTTATATGCTTGCCGCGTTTTTAGGTTTGATAGGTAATTTTGGTGGTCCTGCACGACAAGCAATGGTTGCAGATTTACTTCCAAGAGAAAAACAATCAGAAGGATTTGGGATTCTACGAATAGCTTTTAATCTTTCAGCAGTGATAGGTCCTCTCCTTGGTGGATTTTTAGCAACCCAATCCTATATGTTATTATTCATTTTAGATGCAATAAGTAGCATTATTACTGCTCTTATAGTATATTTTGTCATACCAGAGACTAAACCTCAAATTATGGATAAAACATCAGATGAATCAGTGATGAAAACAATCAAAGGATATAAAGAGGTAATAAAAAATTGGAAATATATGTTATTTCTTTCCGTATCTGCAATAACAGTTCTAGTATATATGCAAATGAATAGTACTTTAGCAGTATTCCTACTGAATGTTCATGGGTTTCCTGAGCAAGGTTTTGGTTTGTTGTTAAGTATGAATGCGGCTATGGTAGTTTTCTTTCAATTCTGGATAACAAGGAGGATCTCGAAGTATGCCACTATGAAGATTATGGCTTTTGGAACTATTTTTCTTATGATTGGTTTTGGAATGTATGGCTTTATTTCTGAGCCATACCTATTCTTTATTGCTATGGGTATTATTACCGTAGGAGAAATGATTGTGTTCCCTACTGGACAAAGTGCAGCAGCATCTTTCGCCCCTGAAGATAAACGAGGGCGTTATATGGCAGTGTTTGGTTTTCAATGGATGATCCCTAACACGTTTGGTGCTTTAGGCGCCGGATTAATTATGGAATATATTGGACCAAATTGGGTATGGTATTTAGCTGGGATTCTTTCTCTGATTTCAATAACAGGATTTTGGCTACTTCATGGGGTCACGAGGGAGCTTTTCTTAAAAGAAAAAAAACCTACAAAGGAAGAATTGTTTGAATATCCTGTTCAGACAATTGAATGAGAGATTTCATTATCTTTTACTTATTAATAACAACTCAAGACATTAAATTTAATATGAATGATCGTGAAACG
>JBHLPN010000220.1:0-5457 GCA_048939445.1 Promethearchaeota archaeon
AGTTAAAAGATTATCAAATAAAGCGAAAGAATATGAAAAACTAGTATAATTTTTTTATTAATTTTTTTTTATTTTTCTCTAATTAAATAAAATATTAATTTTTAAATGAATTTTAAAGCGAGTAAGATAGATATTTAAAGCAGTATCTAATATTTTTATCTATAAAAATGTTATTAGGAGAAAACTTAAAATTAACAAGATTTATTAGAGAACAAGATTAAAGAGTTGATTTATCAATATCTTATTTTGGAACTAATGGAACAGTAATGATTCCATTAAATATTAAAGAAAAAGTTGAAAGAATTGTTTTAAAAATCCTTTATGATGAAAAATCAGTGAAATCATTAAAATTATTAATCGAAAAAGTCTTAGAAAGAGCAGTTGAAGAAAAAATTACTATATCTGAAAAAGTTATAAACACAGTAATCCATCAACTGAATAAAGATAAAAAAATTGATTTTACTCAATCAGATGGATGGAAAATAAGAATTTAAGTCAAAACATGATTTTTGTATCAATTTTTTCTATTAATCAATCAGAAATGCCATTTTCAGTTATAGAAAAAATAGCTTCTCCTTCTGGTAAATGAGGAGCATCAACAACTTTTGCAATTCTCTGTTCTCCCTTGCCTTTTCTTAGATAAATTCTAATTGTAGAACCATGAGCAACAACATTTCCTCCAGCAGCTTGTAATGGATTTCCATAAAAAACATCAGGCTTGGCTTGCACTTGATTCGTTACAACAATCGCTAAATTTGGATATATATCACATAATCTTAATAAATCATGTAAATGGGAATTAATAGTTTGTTGACGACTTGCTAATGTGCCGCGTCCTATATATTCACTGCGAAAGTGTCCTATAAGTGAGTCTACTACTATCAGTTTGATATTTTGTTCTTTAATCAAATTAGCTGATTCTTTAATTAAAAGGATTTGATGATCAGAGTTATAAGCACGACCAAAAATTATATTTTTAAGAACTTTTTTATGATCCAAATCTAACCCTTCCGCCATCTGAATAATCCTTTCTGGTCTAAATGTACCCTCAGTATCAATATATAAAGCCTTTCCTTCAATTCCTCCTTTTTCTTCAGGTAATTGAACATTCACACATAATTGATGCATAATTTGAGTTTTACCTGTCCTAAATTCTCCAAAAAATTCGATTAAACTACCTGTTTCAACACCACCACCTAATAAATCATCCAATTCTTGACTTCCTGTGGTAATTCGAGCGATATTTTTTCTATGTTCCCACACATCTTCAGCACTCTTGAATCCGATATTCAATATTTCCATGGAAGATTTGATTAATTTGGCAGTGGTTTTTTCTCCTAAACCACTTTCGTTTTGGATAATATTAGGAGGGGTAAAAGCTATTGATTCTAAACTAGAAAATCCCGCTTTTATTAATTTATTAAGGGTAGCTTCCCCTACACCAGGAAGCTTTTTTACAGCATCTATGCATTCTTGTATACTATCACTATTAATAGTGATATCCTTATTATCTAAAACAATATCATCTTCTACTTGATTATCAACTTCACTATAATTTTCATCATTTTCAATTTCATTAAAAGCTTCAATCAATTCTGTATCATCATCATAATCATCATCAATTAATTCTATGTTTGTATCCTCTATTTTTTCGTCACCATTGCTTTCAAATTGAGCAAAATTCAGATGTTCTTTATAGATTTTTCCTTTTGTATGATTACGTTTACATTCTTTACAAAAATAGGGCTTACCCATTTCAAAATTATTATTATCTTCAATTTCTCTTGCTTTAGCCATAAAAAATCATTAAAATAAGTGGTATTTTTATAAATACTATTTATTATGTATAGTTGTATAGGTCCTTATTTTAAGTAAAATAGAGTTCTAATTTTCAAATTTTTTTTTATGGTTTAATAGAGCAAGAAGCGACAATATTCCAAAAACTTAATATTCAAAATAGAAAATTTCTCTCCTTTGAAGCATATTATTAGTTAATAAAACAATATAAACATGAATAGATTATATAAATTTATTATTTAGAACATAATTTTACACTAGATGAAATCTTATGAATATAAAAGTGAAACTTGAATTTTATCCAGTAATAAACGAGAAAAGGGTAGAAGAATCAATAAATATAATTAATAAGAATAAAGAACATTGGGATCCTCCTTTTTTCTTTGACACTAAAACCAATTTAGATATACCAAAACTTCAAAATATAATAGAGCAATTTATTACAGCTAATCTTAAAAACATTATTGTTTTAGGTACAGGAGGTTCAATTCAGACTTTACTTGCTTTAAAACATTTAGCGAAAAGAAAAATATTTCCTGTTACTAGTTCCAGAGCTGTAGAATTAAAGGGGTGTTTAGATAAAACATCTCCAGAAGACTCCATTGTAATTCCAATATCGAGAGGAGGAGAAACTTTAGATATTAATTCAACTATTGGAACTTTTCTTAAAAGGGGTTATAAATTTTTAGGATTATCATCCATGGGAACAATGAATGAAATCTTAAAAAAAATCGAATGCCCAATCTTAGATGTACCTAATCTTTCTGGACGTTATGCTGGATCTGTTACAAATGTTGGTATTGTCCCAGCGTATATAGCTGGTATAAAAGTTGAAGAATTTTTAAAAGGATTAAAAGACGGTTATGAAACATTTTCAAAATATAAGAAACATTCAGCAATAGAACTAGCGACATATCTCTTCGACCTTTACAAAAAGGGTTATAAAATGGTTTTTTCAATGCCATATTCAAAGAACCTTGAAGGCAGCGTTGGATTATTTGTTCAAGGCATATCGGAAAGTACAGGGAAAGACGATAAAGGATTGATAGGTACATATCAATCTGCTCCTATTTGTCAACATTCAGTTTTAGAATATTTACTTGGTGGAACTAAAGGAGTTGTTATACCAATTATATGGACAATAAGTAATGAATATCCTGATATCATTCTAAATTCCTCCATATCGTATGTTAATGGTCAGAGCGCTCAAACAATCATTAATTATCAAGCAAGTGCTACATTTCAAGCATTAATTCAACAAGGAATACCATCAGGAAAAATTATGATTGATAATCCATCAGAAGCCAACATAGGGAATCTTATTGCACTTATATTATCTTCCATTTATTATCTGTGTTTATTATTAAATGTTAATTGGGCGAATAATCCAAAAGTAATCATCGGAAAAAAAATTTGTAATGAAGCACTTAAAGAAAAATTAACTCCAGAACAAGCGGAAAGCATAAGAAGAGAACTCGCAAAAGAAAAATTTAAGGAGTTTTTTTAATTATTGGTTAATTTTTTAATTAATTTTTCAGTAAAAGAAAAATAGGAAGTCATACATTTTTTCTTAAGATGAAAAAAGTAGAATTACTAACCCCTGCAAAAAATTTAAAAGCAATTAAGGCGGCAATGAAATATGCGGATTCTGTTTACTTTGGGATTAAAAAATTTAATATGAGGATGCGTTCAGAGAATTTTGCTTTAGAAGATTTAACTAAAGTGGTGGAATTTTGTCATATTAATGGATTGAAAGCTTATCTAACAACAAACATTTTGATTTATGATAATGAATTGGGTTTTCTTCGTGACATAATAGAAAAAAGTAAGGAGGCAGAAATAAACGCCGTTATTGTTCATGATATAGCGGCAATACAAATAGCTAAAGAAGTTGGTATTCCATTTCATATTTCTACTCAGTGTAATGTCTCTAATTCTTTATCTGCGAGTTTTTATGAAAAAATGGGTGCAGAGCGCATTATTTTAGCAAGAGAATTATCTCTTGAAAAGATAAAAGAGATTAAGAGAAACTTAGCCAAAGTAGAAATCGAAACGTTCATTCATGGAGCAATGTGCACTTCAGTCAGCGGTAGATGCTACTTTTCTCAGGATATTTGTGGGACAGAAGAAAAGTCTGCTAATAGAGGCAATTGTGAACAACCTTGTAGGAGAAGATGGTGGATTCGTGAAGAATCTGGCACAGAATATATATATGATGGAGTAAGGTTTCTAAATTCAAGAGATCTTTGCACAATAGCTTATATTCCAAAGCTGATTGAAGCAAATATAGACGCTTTCAAGATAGAAGGTCGAATGCGTCATCCACATTACGTAGAAACTGTATCTAAAACATACCGCGAGGCTATTGATGCATACTATAATGGAACATTTTCAAAGAGTAAAGTAGTAAAGTGGGTTACTGAACTAAAAAAGGTATATAACAGAGGCTTTACTCCTGGTTTTTATTTCAAAAGGATGACAGAAGAAGATCATCAACATAAATCACCAACTAATCTTTCTCATTATAGATACATAAAAGTAGGTCAAATTAATAAATATGATAAAAACTCAGGGTTCACAATTGCTTCATTAGACAATGGATATCTTTCTATAAATGATGATATTGTAATTATGGGTAAAAATACTGACACATATATTCATCAGAAAGTTGAAAAAATTAAGGATAAAGGAAAATTAGTTGATAAATCACCTAGAGGAACAAAAAATAAACAAGTAATTATAGAGCTAGAGGTAAATGATGGAGTTGTAGGAAATGGACAAGATAAAGTTTATGTTTTTACTGATAAGACTTATCAAAAAAAGAAATATTCATTATAATTCTTTGATTTTAATTTAAGTAAGAAATTGAATAAATAAGGTTTTTGTTATGCAGAAAGATAAAAAGAAAATAGTAGAATCTGTGCCTAATTTTTCTGAAGGAATAAATAATCAAAAGATTGAATCAATTGTAGCTGAGATAAAAAATACTCCTAATACTCGTATTGTAGATGTTCAGTACGATTCTGATTATAACAGGGCTGTTATTACATTTGTTGGAACACCTGAAGCTGTTTTAAGAGCAAATATCAGTGCTGCTAAAAAAGCTATCGAATTAATTGATATGAACACCCATAAGGGTCAACATCCTCGAATAGGGGCTGTTGATGTTGTTCCTTTTGTACCAGCACAAAATGTTACAATGGAAGAATGTATAGAGTTATCAGTAAAGTTTGCAGAAACTATAGCAAAAGAAGGAATACCTGTGTACCTCTATGAAGAATCCGCACGGAAAATGGAGAGAAAAAATATTGATAATATTCGAAAAGGGGAATTTGAAAAACTTAAGGATGCTATTAAAACTGATCCAGAACGTAAACCGGATTATGGTCCTTCTGAATTTCATCCTACTGCAGGTGCAATGATAACTGGAGCAAGAAATCCATTAATAAGTTTTAATATTAATCTAGGTACAAAAGATGTAAGAATTGCCAGGAAAGTTGCCAAAGCTATTCATTTACGTTCTGGTGGACTAATAAATATCAAAGCAATGGGTACAGAATTGAGCAATCGGGATTATGTACAAGTAGGGATTTCCAATATTAATTATAGGAAAACTCCTTTATATAGACAAATGGAATTGGTAAGAATTGAGGCTGCTCG
>JBHLPN010000028.1:0-11410 GCA_048939445.1 Promethearchaeota archaeon
CCGCAGCCAAGGGGCCAATTTAATTTAAACTATTATTCCCTTGGCAGAATAAAGAAATTGAAGAAAATTGAATCTTGCAAAATTAAAAATTTTAAACTATTATTTTGCAGAAATAGTTCCATAATTATCATGCAACAAGAATGCTTTTCTTTATAAAAATATAACAAAAATCATGTAAAAAATTTTTGCTTTTTAATTTTATAGGTATACAATCTATAATAAATTTTCAAAAAGTGTCCCAAATTTATAGATTACACTGTTCTTTAGAATTCTATAAAATAATTTTTAAATTAGGAATATTTTTCTTGCCAAAATTGAAAAATGAATAAAATGACTTAAATATTTATATATTACCTTTACTTAATTAATTTGACAAAACCAATGGTTGATTTAAGATGTTTAAAAAAGAATTGAAAGCTTTACTTATGTTGTTATCATTAACAATTGCTTTCACTGTGGCTCTATACTCAAATTCATTAAATTATGGATCATATGTTGAGAAACTTAATGGTAAAAAAACTGTTGGTGTATATGATCTGAGAGTTAGTGGACCACAAATTAACATAACTACTCCTGAAAATAAAACTTATTATGGACCTATGAACGGATATTATCCCGCAACATATGGATTTGAAAATGATGAAAATGGAGCGTTTCCTCAAGATTGGACTAGATTTGGAACGAATCCTAGCATTATAAATGAAATCATTGATGAGTTGGATGGCCATAAGAAAGTATTATCCATGGATAAAGGTGATACATATGGAAGTAATAATCATGTTGTCCAATTTTTTGATGAAACTCAAGAATATGGAACTATAGAATTCTGGGGGAGGACCAATAATGTATCACAAGAGAGTAGTTGGCATCTTAAAAGTGGTTCTCTTAATGAATTTGCAATATGTGGGTTAAGAATGTATAATAATTACTTTGAATATTATCGTGGTGCTGATTGGCAATCAGTGGCTTATGTTGCTAATAATAGTCAATGGTATCATATAAAAATTCAATTCGAATGCGGAATTGGTAATCATTATGGATTATCCCAGTACTATTGGAGATTTTTTGTAAATGGAGTGGAATTTGGAGATTATCAATTTGTTTCTTCTCAATCTAATGTATCTCATATTAATATCCACCAAAATTGGAGGTATGATAACTTTCATACATATACTGATGCAATTGGGTATTCATGGGATCCAAATTATATTATTGGAGATAATTTATATGAAGGTTTGTTACTTAGTTATACAAACAGTACAAGGTTGGATTGGATTGGATATTCACTAGATGGATTAGCCACTAAAACTATTTTAGGAAATATTACGTTTCCATTTTTAAGTGACGGATTACATACAATTCAAGTGTTTGGAAATAACTCTATTGGAACTATGTATCATTCTGATGTCAGATACTTTACCATATTAGTGTCAGAACCTTCTCCACCAGGAATACCAGGATATCATTTATTCATAATAATAGGCATTATAAGTATAGTTTCAGCAATTATTATCAAAAAAAAATTTAAATTTTAATTCTAATTTTTTTTTTATATTTTTTCTCTTATTGAAGTAGAACTAATTCTATTTTTGTCTTGATCCTTGAGTAAAGGAATCACTATTAGAACAAGAGGTATTAATCCTTTTTTCTCTCTGTTTTCATTTAATTTTATTGCGTTCTTATATGTTTCCTGGCTAACTACTAATCCTTCATATTCAGGGTCTTGAGCATATTTATCCATATCTGCCCAATTTTTTATTTCAACAATGCTAATGTGCTTCAAATCAGCAATAGATTTAATATATGTTTTCAAATTCTCTTCTCTGGTCTGATAATCTTCTAATTTTGATGCATATTGCTTATTTTTTAATAAATCTTGAGATGTTAACCCTATCTCTACAAATTTCGATATAGATAAAGCAGTTTTCAATAAAAGTTTATGACCCTCGTGGAGATGATCAAAAGTACCACCTAATCCTACCTTTTTAAGAATCTGAAAAACACCCTACAAATTAAAGAATGATAGTAATTAATTTTATTTTTTAACTTTTAAACTTTCTTTCTTAGCTTCTTGTGTCTTAGTTTTTTCAGTAGGGCTTTTTAATCTTACAGAATAAATTTGCTTTATCTCCATTAAGTCCTCACATTTTTCACATTTATCTAATCTTTTAAACACAAAATCTCCTTTCTCATAATTTCGAACTTTTGTAAGTCCACACAATTTACAGATCAAAATTGTCAAAGTTTGTCTAATTGGTTCAGGAGGACTTTTTTGAAATTGTATCAATGTGGCTCCAAAACAAATTAACATAAAGCCAATTGACCAACTCGTTAACTGATCGAGCCCAATATTAACATATATTAATAAAACACCCAAAATGATTAATAAAATGAAGAAAATATTTTTTAAAACACTTTTGAAGGTAATTCCTTTTTTTAATACTTCCTCATCATCTTCTTCTTCAATCATAGAATGTGTCGCAATTTCTTCTTTCCTATGCTTTATAATAGAAAAGAATAAATAAATTTTTTTATTATAAAAATTTAATAGGTTAAAGTTTTCAAACATAAACTAATTTAAAAAAGAGATGAATAATATTTATCAAACAGCTACTGGCACAGATCCGATTTCTCTTATTATATCTTTACTATGGTTCTTACTCATCTTTATTTCAATGTTCTATGGACAAAAATTACAAGCATGGAAAGCATCGAAAGAAATTCAAGCAGCTTTAGAAAAGTTAAAAAAATGGAATGATGAGTGTAAGGAAATTTTAATTACCAATTTTAAAGAATTTGCTGATAAAAAGAAAACTCAGAAAGATTTAATGTTTCAATTGGAAGACTTCATTACGTTCGTAACTATTTCTCCTGTCTCTCTTGATCCATATGGAATCGTTCCCAAATTTGACCATATTGTTGAGGTAAGAGATAATAGATTCAAAGAGGAAGTAGAAATATTAGCTCCGAATGCAGATAGTATTCAAAGATCCAATTTGGAAAATTTAGTAGAAGCAACTATGGCAATAGATTTTATTTATAGATTAATTCGACATTACCTTATACTAGGGAAGAAATCAAAATCTATGATCTTATTGCTCCAGATTTCTTACCAATTGGGGCTAATTATGAGTATGGCTAAAGCTTATTATCATGCGGCTAAGGCTTTTTCAGAAGGAAGTCCCATTGGAGACGGGCTTGGAGCATTGGTGGCTGCAAGTTTTGTAAGAACTGTAACAAATGGTGAAGTTCCTGCTAATGAAATTTCGAGAGATACTATTGTACAAGAAGTAGATTTTGAAGAAAGGAAAATATATGTTGTTAGGGCTAAAGGTCCTGGTGGAACAGTTGGAAAACCAGGAAAAGCTATAAAAAAATTAGTTGACCAATATGGAGACTCAATATCAAGGATAATTATGATTGATGCAGGTTTAAAGCTTACGGGAGATAAAACTGGTTCAATAGCAATTGGTGTTGGAGCCGCTATAGGTGGTATTGGAATTGAAAAGCATTATATTGAGGAGTCAACAACTGGTAAATCAATTCCTATAGATGCCCTAATTTGTAAACAATCATTAGAAGATGCAATAACAACAATGAAACGCCCCATCACTCAATCTGTCCCAAAATTTGTAGAAAAAATAAAGATGGCCATTCGAAAGCGAACTGAAAAAGGATCAAAAATTATTATAGCCGGTATTGGAAATACAATTGGAATTGGTGTTTAATTTCAATTTACTTTTTTAAATCTTATATCTTTTTCTTTTTAAATTTTTAAATTCCAGTTTAAAATCCAAAAGTTAATTGTTATTATTAGTTTTTTAGAAAAATGGAAATCATTTTATAATTAAAGGTATAGAATTACTTAATTGAATTTTTTAATTATATACAATTTAAAAAAGTAATTTAAGAAAAAATTTGTATTGAGGTGTAAAAAAAATTTACGGTTATATGGGAAAGATTTTAAGAGTTGATCTTACAAATGGGACAATTAGTGAAGAATTTCCTGATGAAGAAACTTTGAAATTTTATCTAGGAGGTGCTGGATTAGCTACAAAATATTTACTGGAAGAAGTACCTAAAGGAATAGATCCATTAGGACCTGAAAATAAGTTGATCTTTATGACAGGGCCATTAACAGGGACTCCTTCTCCAAGTACAGGGAGGTATTGCGTTGTTGCAAAATCTCCACTTACAGGTATTTGGGGTGAAGCAAATTCTGCTGGTTTTTGGGGACGTGATCTTAAGAGATCAGGCTTTGATGGGGTAATATTTGAAGGTATATCTCCAAAACCTGTATATCTTGTTACTGAAGATGGAAAAGCAGAACTAAAAGATGCATCTCATCTTTGGGGAAAAAATACTTCAGAAACAACCAGAATAATTAAAGAAGAACTAGGTGATAAGTTTAATGTGGCTTGTATTGGAATTGGTGGTGAGAATCTAGTCAAGTATGCTGCAGTTATGAATGATTGTGAAAAGCCAAACTATGGTAGAGCTGCAGGTAGGTGCGGAATGGGAACTGTAATGGGTTCTAAGAAAGTAAAAGCTATAGCAGCTAAAGGTGATGCTAAAATCGAAGTAGCAAATCCGGAGGAATATAAAACTGAGGCAAAACAGAGATATGATTGGGTAAATCAAAGTCTATTAAAAATGACTCTTGAAGTATTCGGAACAGCAACTATGGTCGATTTAGTTGGTGTTAAGGGTGGTTTACCTACAAGAAATTTCCAAACTGGAGTTTTTCCTAATATGGATGCAATAAATGGAACGGCAATTAATGAGAAAATTCTAACGGGACGCAAACCTTGTTTTGCATGTCCTATAGCTTGTGGACGTATTGCAGAAATTAAAGAAGGAAAATATAAAAGTTCTGGTGAAGGTCCGGAATATGAATCTCTTGGTGCTTTGGGAACGATGTGTGGCGTCGATAACTTAGAGGCTATTACTATGGCACATTTTCTTTGCAATGAATATGGGTTAGACGTAATTTCAGCAGGAGGTTCTATCGCTTTTGCAATGGAATGTTATGAGAAAGGAATCTTAACTAAAGAAGATACAAATGGATTAGAGTTCAATTTTGGTAATGCTGATTTGGTTGTTGATATGATCCATAAGATTAGCAAAAGAGAAGGGATTGGTGAATTAATAGCCGAGGGCTCAAGAAATATGGCAAATAAATTGGGAAAGGATTCCATTAAATTTGCGATGCAAGTTAAAGGTTTGGAACTTCCTGCATATGATAGTAGAGCGGCTAAAATATCAGGATTAGCATATGCCACTGCCAATCGAGGTGGATGCCATATTACAGGTTTCATTGAAGGTCCTGCATTTTTATCAATGCCGTTCATGATAGTTGAGGACGCTATGGTAGATGATATTCTTAATGAAAATCCAAAGGATACTAAAGTTGTTAAAGAATTTGAAGATGCTTTTGGAGTATTTGACTCTATTGGTGGGTGTAAATTTATGGGAATGGTTTTATCTTCAGAGGATTGGGCATCTCTAATTGAAAAATTATTGGGTTATAAATTTACAGTAGAAGATTTTGCAAAGGCAGGTGAGAGATTATATAATCTTGCTAGAGTATATAATATAAGAGAAGGAATAACTAGAGCAGATGATACGCTTCCAGCACGTTTCTTGGAAGAACCAATGCCTGAAGGTCCAGCTAAAGGTCATTTGGTGAATTTAGATCCTCTTCTGGATGCATACTATGATTATCGTGGTTGGGATAAAGAAACTGGTAAGCCAACTCAAGAGAAGCTAAAGGAACTTGGATTAGAGTGGACGATTAAAGAAATTTATTAACTATAATATCTTTAATGCTAGTTAAAAGAGGGCGAAAAACTTATGGCTGAAGAAAAAAAGTTAACCTATGCTGATAAACCATGGAAAAAGAGTTATAAACTTGGACCATTTAAACTTGCAGAATCTATGTCACCATTTCCTGAAATATCTGCTTACAAATTTCTTGAGGATTCAGCAAATAACTTTCCTGAAAGTAAAGCTATTACTTTTATGGATGAAGTATTAACCTATCAGGAATTAAAATTACAAGTAGATAAATTTGCTACAGCGCTTTCAGATTTAGGGATAGAGAAGGGTGATAGAGTTGCTACTATACTTCCAAATTGTCCACAGTATATAATTAGCGACTTTGCAATCTTACATATAGGTGCAGTTCATGTTCCTCTTAGCATATTACATAAAGCTCCAGATTTATTATATGAATTAGGTGAATCTAAAGCTGAAACGGTGATTTGTTCATATAGACGCCTTGAACGAGTTAATGAAATAAAAGAAAAAACAAATGTTAAAACTATGATTTATACCCGTGTTCCCATTTTTCCAGATTATTCATTACCAGAAATAAAAGAAACATACGGAGCAGTTATGTTTGAAGATTTAATAAACAAATATGAACCAAATCCCCCTGATGTTGAGTTAGATCCTAAGGAGGATCTTGCTGAATTACCCTTCACTGGAGGTACTACAGGTGTTCCAAAGGGAACGATGTTAACTCATTATAATGTGACCACAACTACTATTCAGACATTTCAGTGGTATATAAAACCATTGGAAGTAGCAATAAAAGGAAAAGCTTCTTTAGTAATATGTGTTCCCACATTTCATCAATATGGTCACATGATGGTATTTGCTGCTATTTATATGGCCTTGAATATGTTTTTAGTTGATCCAAGAGATGTTAATAGAATTATTGATATAATAAAAAAACATCGACCTTTTATGGTTTGTGCGGTTCCCACTCATTACATGATATTCGCAGAGAGAGATATACCAAGGATGCCAATCTTTTATTACTCTGCAGCAGCAGCACTTCCACCTGAAATCGCTGAAAAATTTGAGAAAAAAACAGGAGTACCGTTGGGTGAGGGTTATGGAATGACTGAATCAGCAGTAACACATCTAAATCTTTCTGGTCTTTCAAAGGTTACAGGATTTATGGCAGAAGTCAAAAGAAGTGTTGGTGTACCTGTTCCTGACACTGATGTTAAATTGGTAGATCCAGATACTGGTGAAGAAGTTCCATTCGGAGAACCTGGAGAAATACTTGTACGAGGGCCTCAACTTATGAAAGGATATTGGCCTACTCCTGGTAAAGGATTAACTGAAGATGGATGGATAGCAACAGGTGATATTGGAAAAATGGATGAAGATGGTTATTTCTACATAGTAGACCGAATTAAAGACATGATTAATGTATCAGGTATGAAAGTATATTCTAGAGTTTTTGAAGATCTCCTATATGAACATCCTGCTGTTAACGAAGCTGCAATTATCGGCGTCCCAGACTCAGAACGCCCTGGAAGTGAAAGAGTAAAAGCATTTATCCAATTAAACCCTGGATATAAAGGAACAACAACAGATGAAATCATTGAATATTGTAGGGAGAAGTTTCCGCCATATGCTGTACCGAAATCTGTTGAGTTTAGAAAAACTTTACCTCTAACACTGGCTATGAAAATTTTCAAGAGAAAATTAAGAGACGAAGAAATAGCTAAAATGAAGGAAAGAGGAGAAATTAAATAATCTAATAATGACCAAATTAAATTCTTCTATTAAATTTTTTATTTTACTTTTCAGATTAAAAAATAGATTACCTATAAAACCAATTAAAATTTAAAATAAATGTTATATTCAAAATTTTATTAAAGAAAAATTTGAAGTGAGTTTAATGTTATTTGGAACAAAAGAATGGGCTGATGCGTTTTGTAAAGCTGTCAATGAAAATGAAAACTATAGAGATGCTGCTGGACCGGATGGATTTCCACCAGATGGATGGGAAGGAGACTTTCTCTTTATTGTTGAGCCTTCTGGTAATCTTGATCATGAAGTTCGTATGTTTGTGGGATTATATCATGGGGAATGTACTGGATGTGAAGTATTAGAAGAAGGAGAAGAAGTAGATGCAGAATATGAATATTCTGGTCCCTATGATGCATGGGTGCAAGTTTTGAAGAAGGAATTAGATCCTATTCGTGGTTTACTTGCAGGGAAGTTTAAATTAAAGGGAGATATGGCTAAAGTCTTAAGGGCTACCAGAGCAGCACAAGAACTTGTTGTTTCTACCACAATGATAGATACTGAATTTTATTAAAATAATAAAATTTTAATCAATTTTTTTCTTTTTTATTTAATCTTAAATATTAGTTGAAACCTAAGATGGATCTCAACACTAGTAGTTTAATCGAATTAACAACCAAACAAGTATACTTTTTTGATTTAGATGGTACCATATACCTAGGAAATAAACTTTTTAAAGGAGTCCCTCAATTAATTAAAATTTTAAGAAAAAAAGACAAAAATATTTTCTTCCTTTCCAATAATTCAAGTAAATCAACTGAAGATTACCTCAAAAAATTAAATGAATATAATCTACATATAAATCGAGAAGATCTTATTCTATCCCAACATCCAACAATAGATTATCTGAAAAAAAAAAAGTATAAAAAAATATTTCTTTTAGGTACTCAATCTCTCAAAAATGAATTTGAATTTGAGGGATTTGAATTATCTGAAGAGGATCCAGAAATATTAGTGCTTGCTTTTGATCAAGAACTAACTTATGAACGCCTAGTTAAAGCTACTTTTATTCTTCAAAAAAAAAATTTTCCATATATAGCTACTCATCTCGATAATAGGTGCCCTACTGAAAGTGGATATATTCCAGACGCAGGAGGAATAGCTGCACTTCTCTACAAAGCTACAGAAAGGATGCCGAAAGTCTTTGGGAAACCAAATAAACAAATGCTTCTTTTTAAGTTAGATCAACTGGGAATTTCTCCTAAAAATGCAGTAATGTTTGGAGATCGTCTTTATACTGACATAAAAATGGGAAAGGAGGCAGGAGTAACAACCTGCTGCGTATTATCTGGAGAAATAACTATGGATATGATAAATGACAGTGAATATAAACCCGATTTTATCATAAATGGAATTTGGGAGCTTTTAGATAAATTTGAAAAAGAATAACTGAATTTATTTCTCTTGCTTTACTACATTTCGAAAATTTTATTTCAAAATAGTAATTACTATACTCAGAAACTTTTCATAAATGATCTACATAAAATATAAAAATTAAAACTGTTGTTTTTATCTTATCTAGATTTGATGATTATTGAGATTTTGGTAATTTAAAATGACAATCACCGAAAATAAGAAATTTGTCTATGATTTTACTGAAGGAAATAAGGAATTAAAGAATCTCCTTGGCGGAAAAGGTGCAAACCTGGCAGAAATGACGAATTTAGGGCTAAATATCCCCCCTGGCTTCACTATTACAACTGAAGCGTGTTTATTATATTTTGGGAATCCTGAAAAGATAATGAAAGAATTAAGGCCTCATGTGGAAGAATATTTAAAAACATTAGAAAAAAACACAGGAAAAAAATTTGGAGATATTAAAAATCCGTTACTTGTAAGTGTGCGCTCGGGGGCTCCAATGAGTATGCCAGGTATGATGGATACAGTACTTAACTTAGGATTAAATGATAAAAGTGTTTTAGGTTTAGCAGAACAAACAAATAATCCTCGATTTGCTTATGATAGTTATCGCCGATTTTTACAAATGTATTCTGATGTAGTAATGGGTTTAGGAGACGAGAAATTCGAGAGAATTTTAGATAAATATAAACGAGCAATTGGGAGAAATGCTCAAGATACTGATTTACAAGTAAAAGATTTACAAAAGGTTATTGCTGACTACAAGGCATTATATGAAAAAGAAATTGGTTCTCCATTTCCACAAGACCCACTTAAACAATTATTTTTAGCAATTGAAGCGGTGTTTAAATCTTGGAATAATAGAAGAGCTATAACGTATAGAAAAATCAATAATATTCCTGATTTTGGCACAGCTGTGAATATTCAGGCTATGGTATTTGGAAATAAGGGTTGGAATTCAGCAACAGGAGTTGCTTTTACTCGAGATCCATCAACTGGAGAGAATCGGAAGTTTGGTGAATATTTAACAAATGCTCAAGGAGAAGATGTAGTTGCTGGGATAAGAACCCCTAAAAAACTGGAAGAAATGGGAGAAGAGTTTCCAGAAATCTATAAAGAGTTATTAAGTACAATGGATAAGCTTGAAAAACACTATAGAGATATGCAAGATATTGAATTTACAATAGAAGATGGAAAATTGAATATTTTGCAAACACGAAATGGCAAAAGAACACCCTCAGCTGCAGTGAAAATTGCCGTCGACATGGTTAACGAAGGTTTGATAGAGAAAGAAGAAGCAATAATGAGTATTGATCCAAATAAGGTTGCCAAATTACTATTTAAAAGTATTGATGAAAATTCAATTGTTCATGTTTTAGCTCATGGTATAAACGCATCTCCAGGAGCTGTTTCAGGAATTGCTGTTTTTGATTCTGACAAAGCGGAGGAATTAGCAAATCAGGGTGAAAAAGAAATTATCTTGGTACGCCCCCAAACTAAGCCAGAAGATGTACATGGACTTTATGCTGCTAGTGGAGTTTTAACTCAATTTGGTGGAAAAACTTCACACGCTGCAGTGGTTGCGAGAGGGATGGGTAAACCTGCAGTTGTGGGAGCCCAAGATGTAGAAATTGATGAGGAAAATGAAGAATTTCGAGTTGCTGAAATGGTCGTACATGAAGGTGATTGGATAACGATTGATGGAACAACAGGTAGGATTATTGAGGGAAGAGTTCCTTTAGTTGAACCTGAAATTAAAGGGGAATTCCTTGAACTATTAAAATTAGCTGATCAGATGAAGATTTTAGGTGTCAGAGCTAATGCAGATACTCCTATTGATGCAAAGAAAGCTTTGGAATTTGGAGCTGAAGGAATTGGGCTTTGTAGAACTGAACATATGTTCATGGCACAAGATAGGTTGCCAACTGTTCAAAATATGATTATGGCCCGAACGATAGAGGACCGTCAAGAGGCTCTTAACAAAATTTTGCCATGGCAAAAGCAAGACTTTCTTGAAATTTTTAAAATAATGGAAGGAAAGCCAGTGACCATTAGGTTGTTAGATCCTCCATTACATGAGTTTTTACCCGAGTTATCTACAGTATTATTAGAAAGTCAGGAGCTTAAGATGACAAACGCATTATCAAGATCTTTATTAGATTCTAGCCCTTTAGATGAGGAAATTGATGATAAAAATAAGGTAATCTCTCTAATTAGGTCATTATCAGAAGAGAATCCAATGATGGGTCTAAGAGGCTGCCGACTTGGAATTGTATGGCCTGAAATTAATGAGATGCAGGTAAGGGCAATATTTCAAGCTGCTTGCGAACTTAAACTACAAGGAATTGACGTTATACCAGAGGTTATGATTCCACTTGTAGGGATGATATCAGAATTACAATTTGTTAAGGCACAGTTGATGGAAGTAGCTTTAGAAACAATT
>JBHLPN010000028.1:11510-17485 GCA_048939445.1 Promethearchaeota archaeon
TTTCGAATCCCTGTCGCAAGAATTGCTGCAGCCCAAGCTGCTATTGAACAACAAAAAAAATAAGATATACTTACTATCTTTTTTATTTTCCTGTTTTTATATATTAATAAATAATTTAGATGACTATAAATTAAGAATTTCATGCTAGCAAGGTTAAAACCCTCTGTGAGAGAAATATTAATTATTTATTCTAGTGGACTGATAACGATAATTTTATCAATAATTTTTTTCTCAATAAAAGGTTATCCTTTAGTTGTTACTGCGAATGAAACATTAGATATATTTACTCCTCCATTATACATGATTTCGGTTTTTCTCCCATTTGGGATTTTAATAGGCGAAGTAATTTGGCTCTGGAATGAGCGAAAAGAACGATTTAGATACTTATTATTGTTTTTTGAATGTATAATTGTTGGTATATTTTCCTTCATTCGATTTGTTATAAGTATTCCATTTAGTGGTCATGCTATAATATTGCTTTTTTATTTACTTCATCAAGCAATTAATAATAAATTTAACCATCCAATTAGATTTCTAATTGGGATGATAGTCCTCGTTATAACAGTAATCTATAAAATTTATTTATGGAATGATCCTATTACATTTTTATTAGGGCTATCTTTAGGAATCGTTTTGTGGCTTCCAGGATTTCTATATAGATATAAGAAATTTAAAAGAAACTGATTCAAATTTTCGAACCTGAATACAGATTTTATTTTCTAATATAAATTTCATAGATTAATAGTGCATTTTTAAAATCCGTAAAGGTTATATCAACCAAATTATTTACTAATTCATTATATGTTTAATTAGTGATGATATGTCTTTAACTTTAGATGAAAAGATTGCATTATTAAGTGAGGTCGGTGAAGAAATCATCAATTTAGATGAACTACGAGAAATGATTCAATGGAAAATTGAACATAACAAAGAAATATATGCCTATGATGGTTTTGAACCGTCTGGTAATATTCATATTGCCCAAGGTCTTTTAAGAGCTATTAATGTAAATAAAATAACAAGAGCGGGAATCCGATTTAAATTTCTAGTCGCAGATTGGCATGCAGCAGCTAATAAAAAATTTGGGGGAGATCTTGAAATAATTAAAAAAGTAGGAGATTTTTTCATTGAGTTATGGAAAATATGTGGAATGGATTTAAGTAAAGTTGAGTTTATTTATGCTTCAGATATTGTGAAAAACACTGATTACTGGGAATTAGTATTAAAGATTGGAATAGACACAACGTTAAAAAGAATTAGACGATGTACTCAAATAATGGGTCGAAGTGAATCGGATAAACTATATGCTTCGCAAATTCTATATCCATTGATGCAATGTGCTGATATCTTTTATCTTCCTGCCGATATTTGCCAACTTGGTATGGATCAGAGAAAAGTGAATGTTTTAGCAAGAGAAATTGCCAAAAAGTTGAATAAACCAAAACCAGTTGCAATCCATCATCATATGTTAATGGGCTTAAATAAACCGCCTGCTTCAGATTTGACAGGAGTTGATAGAACAATAGATATTAAAATGTCTAAATCAGATCCAGATTCATCAATCTTTATGTTAGATTCTCCTAATGATGTAAAACGCAAGATTAATAAAGCATATTGCCCCCCTAAACAAATAAATGAAAATCCTATTTTGGAATATTGTAAATATATCATCTTTGAACTTATAGATGTTGTTGAAATTGAAAGACCAGAAAAATATGGTGGAAATGTTAAATATAGCTCTTATAAGGAATTGGAAAAAGACTTTAGTGAAGGGAAATTGAATCCACCTGACTTAAAACCTGCTGTTATTAAATATCTTAACCAATTTTTAACTCCTGTAATAAAACATTTTGAAAAAGATGAAAATGCGAAAAAATTATATCAATTTGTTCAAAAAGAATATAAAAAATATAAAGAAATTTAAATAATAAAACTTGAAACTGGTATAAAATTGTCAAATGCAGAAGTAATTGATTTGTTTTTAAACCCAAAATCTGTAGCTGTAATTGGTGCGTCAAAAAATCCAATGAAAGGCGGACACCGTATTGTAAAGAATCTTATTTCAAATAACTTTAAAGGAAGAATATTTCCTATTAATCCTAACTCAGATGGTGAATTATTTGGATTAAAATTCAAAAAATCTGTTTTAGAAATAGAACAAGAAGTAGATCTTGCAGTATTTTATGTTCCAAATCGAAAAATTCCAGTTCTCCTTGAAGAATGTATCCAAAAAGGGATAAAAGGGGCCATTATTGAAGCTTCGGGATTTGAAGAAGTGGGTGAAAAAGGTCTTCAATTAAGAGACCAGATTCTAAAAATTACGGATAATTTCTCAAAAATCCGTATTATGGGACCAAATTGTATGGGTCTTACTCGAATTGATGGTGATAGTGACTTAGAGAATTCTGAAAGAGGGGGTTTCTTTACAAGCTTCGCCGTATTTCACAAATATAAACGGGGTAATATTGCTATACTCACACAATCAGGAATGTTAAATGGTGGATATTTGATGTATCTGATGGAAAAATATCCAGATTTGGCTATTAGGTATTCATGTTCAATTGGAAACAAGATGGATTTATGCGAAAATGAATTTTTAGAATACTTTTTGGAAGATCCTACTGTAAATGTTATAGCTGTGTATCTTGAATCGTTTAAAGATCCAAGAAAATTTATCGAATTGTGTAGGAGAACTAGAGAAAAAAGAAATAAAACAATAATTCTAGTTAAAGGGGGTATTACGCTCCAAGGTCAAAAAGCCACTTTAAGCCATACAGGAGCACTTGCAGAGAACTCACAATTAATTAATGCTATCATAAAGCAATCAGGTGTTATTCGAGCAAAAAATTTTCATGAACTATTTCAGTTTGCCCGAACTTTTTCAATGATGTATCATGAAAATAAAAATTTGCCAAAACAAGGAAATGTTTCTTTAATTACAGGATCTGGTGGTGCGGGTACAATAGTTGCTGATATTACAGCAGAATACGGTTTAAAATTTCCTAATTTTAGTGATAAAGCATATGAAAGGCTATTAGAAATATTTCCAGAATGGATGCCTCCAAATAGATTTGCACTTATAGATTTTTGGCCCGCAATGGAGAAGGCGATGATGAATAATCGTAGTCCCGAAGATATTATGAAAATCGTATACGAAATTCTAATAAACGATGATAAAATAGAAGGTATTCTTCAAATGATGTTTTGTTCAAGTCGCTGGTATTCCACTAATTACAAACAACTTGTTAAAACCCTCAATAATGGTTCTAAACCAGTTTTTTTCTGGTTAGTTGGTGATATTAAAGAAGTTGAACGAGTATCTCGGTTGATGGGTGATTATAATATCCCAACTTTTCCTAGTTTAGAAGATATGATCAAAAATTTTTGGATTCTAGTTCAAGATTCAAAAATCAAAAATAGTGTCTAATTTACTATTATGGTCCGAATATTGTGCATAGGAGATTCTCATGTCCCTATTCGAGCAAAAGACTTACCTACACAAATATGTAAGCAAATAGATGAATCAACTCAAACTGAACTTTATGATTATACTTTTTTTACCGGTGATTTAATAAATTTCCCAAAATTTATTGATTTTTTAAAACAGAAAACAAAAAAAAGAACTATTTTTAGAGTAATTGGAAATATGGATTATTATTATGGAAATAGAGATTCACCCAATTATCAAAAACTGGATATTTCTTTGAAAGATAACGATAAAATTACATTAGGTTTAACACATGGAGACCAGATAAAACCTCGAGGAGATCACAGTCAATTAGAGAATCTAGCTATCGAAAATGAATATAATATTTTAGTTTCAGGACACACCCACAAAGAAGAGGTTTTTCTAACAAAAAAGGGAATTTTGCTTATAAATCCAGGTAGTGTCACTGGTGCATGGTCATTTGTTGCGAGTGGTGTTCCTTCCTTTATTGAATTATACATTAACGAAAATAATAAATCTATCATCATAAATCTCTTCCAACTTGATAAACAATCAAGAGAAATAGCAGTTTCACAATCTAATTTCACTTTAAAAGATAATCGAATTTATTAAGAGTTTTGAAAAATTCTTTAATATTACTTTTAATCCAAAACAAGAATTTTCGAAAGCTTCAATAAAATTCCAAGGTTGCGTTTTCCAGTAGATCCTTTTGAAAATCTTAATTTCTTATATCCAAATTGATTCTTTTTAAGTACCATATTTAGAACTGAATTCTCCCCATTCACAAAAAATACTAAGTCTTCTGGAGTTGCCCGTAGTTCTAAATCATATTCATCCAATTTTCCTTTCCCTAGGGAATACTTACCTCCATTAGCAACTAGATTAACCCAAAAATAATAATTTTCTTCAATTTGCAAGCCTATAATTACTCTACCATTAAAATTATTTAGCAACTTTTCATTCTTAGGACTCTCTCTCTTTTCTTTTATTACACTTTCAATAGTTTGCTGAAATGTGATGAATAAATTATTTTTTTCTGATTCTTCCATATTTTAATCATCCTTCTTAATATTCTATTTCTTTAAAAATCTAATTAGTGTATTATAATATTTGTTATTTGATTTTAATTTGAATATTAAATTTAATAAAAACCTAAGCATTATTATCAAATTAAAAAATTATTATTATAGTTTCTTTAAACTAATTAGAAAACATTAAGGTGAAAAATTAAAATGTGGCATTTTTATTGTCCTAATATAACATATGGCTACGATGCATTAGATTTCATCGAAAAAATAAAAGGAGAAAAATGTTTTATTGTTACAGACAAAATTATTGAAGAATTAGGCTATCTAAAGATATTAACAGATAAACTTGATAAATATGGGAAGAATTATGAAGTATTCAATGAAACCGTTCCAGATCCTCACGAAGAGGATGTAATGAAGGGCAAAGAACAGTGTAATAAATATTGCCCTGATTTAATAATTGCTTTGGGTGGAGGTTCAGTGATAGATACTGCGAAATGTATATGGGTAATGTATGAATATCCCGAATTTACACTGAATAATATTGATCCCTTTAGTGATAAATTGTATGACTTCGCTAATAAAGCAAAGATGGTTGCAATTCCCACAACTTCTGGAACTGGGTCAGAAGTCACATGGGCAGCAGTCATTTCAAGATTCCAGGATAATGTATGGAGAAAGATGTCATTACCTCACATGTCATTAGTTCCAACATTTGCTATTGTAGATCCAATCTTTCCAAAGGGAATGCCTCCCAATTTAACAGTTAATACAGCATTTGATGCAATATCACATTCTATTGAAGCATATGTATCGATGTGGAGAAATGAATTTAGCGATGCTATGGCCTTAAAAGCAATTGAACTTATTTTTAAATACTTACCTATTGCTTATAAAGATGGAGAGAATAAAGAAGCAAGAGATTATTTACATCAGGCAGCAACTATGGCAGGATTGGCTTTTGGTAATTCACAAGCCCATCTCGCACATGCGATGGGTCATAGTTGGGGAGGTGTCTTTCATACTGTACATGGTGCATCAGTAGGACTTTTTCTCCGATATATTACCCAATATTGTTTAAATGCGCCTGGTGAACCTAATGAATCAGTTCAATTATATTCAATTCTGGCAAAAAAATTAGGATGGGCAAATTGGGATGATAACGATAAGAAAGCAGCTTTTATTGTCGTTGATAAATTAAAAGAGCTTCAAAAAACAGTGGGTTTTACTACTAGTCTTAAAGAATTAGGGATTTCTAAAAAAGATTTTGAGAATAATTTAGATAAATTGATTAGCTTATTTTTTCAGGATCCTTCAGGAACTATGGCTCCTAGAATCCCTAATAAAGAGGACGTGAAACGGTTATATCAATATGCGTATGATGGAAAGGATATAGATTTTTGATTTAAAATTTTAAATGGTTTTTTTTTATTCTTTTTTTTTTTAAATTTAAAATAAATTCTAAATTTATGCAAGTTTCTAAAATATAAACATATATA
>JBHLPN010000221.1:0-5443 GCA_048939445.1 Promethearchaeota archaeon
GCAGGAGAATATCGGATATTTGATGTTGTTTCTTTACAAATTTTAAAAAGAAGTAATATCAAAATCAGAATTATGTCTGGTAAAGATCTGAAAGAATTTGAAAAATATTGGGCAGGTGAAGAAGATCTTATTTGTACTATTATTTCTAAATGAATATCTTTGATAAATTATTTTAATCTTCTAATTTTTATTATCCTATAGTAACCCTCCTAGAATCGAGTAAAAAAATGTCTCAGTCTTCATGGAAAGATCAAATTAAAAAAAAATGGGGACCACACAGTCATTGCCCCATTTGCGGTAAAGCGATGCCTACTGATAGAAAGTTTTGTAGTCAAGCTTGTAAAGATAATTATTTTGAACAAGAGAGAAAACAGAAGAGAAAAGGAAGAATACAATGCATTTTCTTAATAGGAATGTTAGTTGTAATGCTATTAGTGACGATTGTACTTCCTCTTTTTGCGTAAATAGGATATAAAGCCAAGAACACACTTTACTAAATATATTTTTATCAGAATTTTTTGAATAAATTAAAATAATAATTTCATTTAATGAATATATAAAATAATGTATAATTCTTCAAGCAGGGATAACCAAGTTGGTCAACGGTGCCGGACTTTTTTGGAGAATAATCCTCAATTACCGGATTCAAGATCTATTCATTTTAATTTCCGTTGATTAATATAACAACTGATGAGATATCCGGTGAGATAGCTCTTCGTGGGTTCGAATCCCACTCCCTGCATTAATCCAATTTTTCACGCATTTCCTCTAGAATTTTGTTAAGGAACTTTACTAACGGTTTTACTATCTCTTCCTCACTCTTTTTGTTTTTTATGAATAAGAGTAGAAGTACTGGAGCTTTAAGTATGTTTGTTGCTCTTTCAACAATAATAGTACTTAATAATTTCGTATTCATACCAAATAAATTATAAGACGCTGTTGGTGATTTAATTCCTTCTATCATTGGGGGACTTCCTAATGTTACATTCCCAATACCCATATTTTCTAGGTCAGAAATTAATAATAGAAAGCTTTGATGTAATTGAAAAAGATTTAAATAAATTGTTAAGTCATCAATTATAATCTTTTCTTTAACTAAAAGCTTCATTTTTCTAATTGAATTGTACTTTTTTTAATTGTTATCTTGATTTCTTTTTATTTATGAGATTTTAATCATAAACACATTTTTTTAATCAGAAGATACCACAACATCTGAAATTCTCTGTCTTCGGATATCAAAATCATGATCAAGATGAATTGTTAAACAATGCTGATCTTTTTTTTGAAGATTTTTATGAACATAACTTATAGGGACCACAGGTAATTCCGAATCTAATACTGCATTTTTTGGAACTGGGACAGGGATAATTGCTTTACATCGCTCACAATTTACTAAAACCACTTTTACATCGGGAGACTCAATTTTTTTTATTCTTTCTAGAACATCCTTTGATAAGTTGGAGGTATGTAAAGTTATTTTTTCTGATTTCTTTGGGGCTTCAGGTACAACGGGGATATCAAGGTTCAGATGTTCTTTTGATAAATATTCTGTTTTTGTTTCTTCCTCTTTTTTTGAAGTAGGTTTTGGTTTTTTTCTCTTTTCTATTTTTTCATCTATTGTCTTACTTTTAGTCTTTTTAACCACAACAGGTTTGCTATCCTTACTCTTACCTTTTTTAGCCAAAAATCTCACATTTTTTGTAAAATTGCATTATCGAATTATTATGATTACCTAAAATTATAAAAAATTTATAAATTTTTAAATTGAAATCATACTTTCTGCCATTAACCATAAAAATCAGAATAAATAATATTAGATAAATTAAGAATTGAAAATGTCAACTAATACCTAAGATTTGTAAGATATTTTTTAAGTTATTTAGTAGATTAAACACCAAATATTTGTCTTAACTCATTATAGATTTTAGATAACTCCGAAATTATTTGAGCATTATTTTGCTGAAGATAATAATTAATATAACCCGCTAAACCTTCACTATCTTTAATCCATTCTAAAAATGATTGAATCTCGCCTTTTAACTGAGGATCTACACTTGAATCTGCCATAACCGAAGAATTAACTCCTGTAGATGTTGCTCCGCCCATCTGAGATGCTTTTTGACCCATCTGAACACTATTATCCAAGTATGGCCCTTGTGTACTCAAAGATCCAATAGCTCTTTGGACATCCATTATAGCTCCACGGGCATCTCCGTCTGGCTGGAGATAACAAATAAGCTTATGCTCCTCATCTTTTGCTGCGCATATGCTTCCTTCGCCTTTTAAAGATATAGCAACTAAACGTTCAGATTCCATCTGCAATATCGAATATTTTACTCCCGAAACCATTATGAATTGAGCATTTTGACCAATCCAACTTGATACTACTCTATCAACATCTCCGCTAATATCCCAATTATCGGTGGTATAAATAATTTCCTTACCTTTAATAACTGCTGCAGCAATAATATTAGGATCTGCTTGCATCAAATTATAAATTGCTGTTTGTGGGTCTACTGGCATTTTTTTTCTCTCTTTCTTCAGGTAATTAATAAATATTATTCAATCTAAAGTCTTAATATTTTATTATAAAATAATTATATACTAATTTATTAAAAATTTATCGATAACCCAATTTTAGTTGATTTTTTTCCGTTTTTTTATATTAATTTTCCCGAATTTGGGTTTGTTATAGTTTTTGATTTGTAGCATGTCCCCTTGAATATTTTCTTTATAATGATCTTCAAAAGAAATTCTATTCCTAAAAAACAATTTATGATAAATATCATTTTTCTTTAACTCTTCTAAATGATTGTCCAAGCTATGAGCATTTTTAAATAATTTCCCACATATTGGACAACTTAGCGATTGATTTTCTAAAAGTCCTTTTGGTTTTTTAACAATAATTGGATATGTTCTTTTTATGTTAAATGGTCCTTTACGATGCCGACAAATATGTCTCACCAATTTTCCATAAGGGGGGTATTCAAAAAAAACTTTACTTCCATGAGTGCATTCCCAATATAATACATCAGCATTACATTTTGGGCATTTTGATTGAAATGAACGAAGATAACAGTGCTTTCCATGGGACTTATAATAATGTCGCATTATATTAAGCGAAAGAAAGAACTTATTAAAATGTTACGATCTAAACTAAAAATCAAAATTTGTAAACTGAGTTTCTTATTAATGGACAAATCCTCAAAACGCAAACATTTAAATGTGCAACATTAATTATGAAAATTAACGAAGAGAATTTTTAAAGGGTTGGTTTTATTGGATCTTTCATCCGCTCAAAAAAATTTCACTTTATGCCCAGAATGTGGTAATAAAGATGTAATCTCAGATGAATCTCGTGGTGAGATAGTTTGTAACGTATGTGGGTTAGTGTTAAGTCAACGGGTTATAGATAACGGTCCTGAATGGCGAGCCTTTACCTCTGAAGAGGCTAATAAAAAAGTCAGAGTAGGGGCTCCTACCACACTTACTCTTCATGATAAAGGATTAAGTACAATGATTGGTTGGAAGAATAAAGATGCTTTTGGAAAAACAATTAGTCCTAAAATGAAAGCTGAGGTGTATCGGTTAAGGAAATGGCATGTAAGAACGCGTACCAATAAATCAATTGATAGAAATTTAGCTTATGCAATGAATGAATTAGATAGATTTTCTTCTCAATTAAACCTTTCTAAAGATTTGAAAGAATCTGCGGCTCATATTTATCGAAAGATGGCCAACAAGAATTTAATCAGAGGAAGATCCATTGAAGCAATGTTAATTGGTTCAATTTATTTATCTTGTAGATTGAATAGCATACCAAAAACCCTGGATGATTTCATAGAATTTGCTTCGGTCGATAAAAAAAAAGTAGCTCGTTGTTATCGCCTAATTTTAAATGAGCTTAGATTAAATATACAAGTTTCCTCTCCCATAAATTTTATACCACGGTTTTGTGCTGAATTAAAACTTTCTGGAAAAACTCAGAATAGAGCCGCTTCAATTTTGAAGCTAGCAAAGAAACATCGTATTACTGCAGGAAAAGCACCAACTGGTCTTGCTGGTGCAGCACTATATGTTGCGGCAATACAAGAAGGAGAAAGGCGTACTCAGAAGGAAATCTCAATAGCTGCAGGTGTGACAGAAGCTACCATCAGAAATCGGTATAAAGAATTAGTTAATCATTTAAAATTCGAAATTAATCTCCAGTAAAAATCTATTCTTTTAAATTTCGACCAACATTAAAAAATTATGGATTTTTGTTAAAAAGAATTAGAATTAACGCACTTTGATTCGTTTTATTATATCTGGCCGTTTTTTATATAAAATTCGAAATCCACAGTGAGAGCATTTAATACCGGGAAGAGCACTTAATTCCTTTTTACTAACTTCTTTGCCACAACTCTTCCTAGCACACACATATTTCATATTCTAACTAAATTTATCATGATTAAAATACTTTTTGCTTAATTCCTTCAAGAAAAAAGAAGTTAAAAGGAAGTAGAAATAATTATAAAATAATTTCCTTTAGATATATAATGATTTCCGTTTATCTTCTGGGTCTACAAGTTGGAGAGAATCAAGATCTTTTTCTAATTGATCTCTTTTAATTTGAAGGTTCTTAGTAATATCCTCAATATTTTCCAAAGAATATTTCTTTTTAATCGGTAAGGTAAAGGATTTTTTAAGCATTTCTAATAGAGTGATTGAAGCTCTCAAATCTGTTATATCTTCATTAATCATAGCTACATTATCTGTTTCTGCTAGAAAAACCAACCCATCAATATTAAATCGAGCTTTTGCTAATGTTGGGATTAATCCATTAGCACCAATTATAACACCCTTTTGTATTTTTTGACAATTATTTTTTGCTAGATAGTGGCTTAATAACTCTTGGTTTGTTGAACTAAGATAGATTTTTGGTAACTTTGCATTCATTTTTCGACTATTTACGGGATAGGCCCCTAAGGCAACTATTAATTTTATGTCATATTGATGAATAATTTCAGTTAGAAAATTAGATATTTTATAAATTCCTTTTGGAGTGAGACTTTGAGCATCTGCTGTTATTAGCAATAGATCTCTTATCTCATTCGGGTCTTTCCAATATAATATTTCTGCTTTTGGAGCAGACAATAAACTATCATCTACAATGGCTCCTGCGGGATAATCATCAAAAATAATATCGATTAAATTTTTTGCATTTAATTGCCCGATAAGAGAATCCAACGCAAATTTGCCAATATCCGCTATTCCTGGCATTCCTATTATACATATTGGCCTTATAAAATCTTCTACATTTAAATTAGCATGTTTTATAATTCGTATTCCTTCCATAAATGAAACCTTCTATATTTAATATCTTCCCTAATAATAGGGTAAATTTATCAATTTAAAAACGATGTATTATCCTAGTAGACACATGATTTATTGTAAAAGTAAT
>JBHLPN010000222.1:0-5435 GCA_048939445.1 Promethearchaeota archaeon
TATAATATGAGTGCTTTTTATATGATTAAGTCCAACTTTAAAGCAAGTGTTACCTTGCGTCGAGGTTATGGATTCTGTGTTTCAAAAGCCGTTTTGTTATCATCCTTTGCGAGAGCCCTTGGAATTCCTGCTCAAGTTCACTTAGCAGATATTAGAAATAATAAAGTACCGCAAGAAACAATTGACTTATTAGGAACAAATATCTTTTATTTTCATGGTTATAGTGAAATTTATCTTGATAAAAAATGGATAAAAGCAACTCCAGTATTTGATAAAGTTACCGCATCTAGAGCTGGCTTTTTGCCTTTTGTTGAATTTGATGGAATAAACAATGGTATCCTTTCCCAATATGACCCCAAGGGTAATCTTTTTGTTGAATATGTTAAAGATAGAGGAGTATATGTTGAACTTCCTTATGATGAGATGGATCGAATTATAAGAAAGCAATACTATAAACACGTATTTGAAAAGGGTCTTAAAACTCTTAATAAAAAATAGTCTTATAATTATTATCAATTAAAACAATCTTTAAGAATCCTCTTTTTTTTTACTATTTATGATGGATTTTAGTATTTATCTACAACCAACAGAGTTTTTTAATTTTAACAAAAAAGTAGTAAGTAGAAAAGCTTTTGAAATTACTAAGGACTTAAAAACAGATACACAAAAAGCAATAGCTCTATTTTATTGGGTTAGAGACAATATAAAGTATAATGCCTTTTCATATTATCCAAAAATTAAAGCAAATCTAAAAGCTTCAGTCACAATGCGAAGAAAATATGGGTTTTGTATGTCTAAATCTACCTTGTTATCAACTTTAGCAAGAGCTATAGGGATTCCTGCCCGTATTCATATGGTTGATATTATTAATCATAAAATATCTCAAAGGCTTGTTGATTTAATGGGTACTAAGGCTTTTCATTGTCATGCTTATAGTGAACTATATTTAGACGGTAAATGGGTAAAAGCTGCACCTATTTTTGATAAAAAAACTTGTGTTAAGGGAGGATTTTTCCCTATGGTCGAATTTGATGGTGAAAATGATGCCCTATTTGCACCATATGATACAGAAGGGAATAAATTCGTGGAATATATAGGAGATTGGGGTATCTACGCAGATGTACCGTTGAAGAAGATCGACCAAATATTCTCGGAAAAATATCCAAAGTGGTATAATAATAATGCATGGTTAGGTCCTATGAAACCAATGAAAAAAGAACCCTTATCCTTGAATAAATAATTTCAAAAAAATAACTTTCTAATTCTCTTAACTATTTTTAATATCGTCTTAATTTCCCTCTCAACTCAAATTGATAATCCTAAAGATATTTTTTTAATAGCACCTTATTTATTTAGATCAAATAAAAATTTAAAATCTAAAGCTTATTAAATCTATAATATTAAAATAAATAGAAAATAATTCTTATCAGAGAATTTATAAAATGCCAAGAGCAATAATTTTATATGAAATTGACCAATCTTTTGGACCAAATATTTTAGCTGAATATTATTTAAAACATGATGAGAAAATCCCATTAACAGTTTTAAAAGAATTTTCTGAGAAACATGTTAATAAAAGATTATTAAATGTCACTGTTCGAACAGAAAATAACCGATATTATTCTGGTAAAATTAATGCAGAATCATTAAATAAAAATAATTTTTATCTTAGCTTTATTTTACAAGAGGGAGAAGATCTGATCTCTCTAAAAAGTATATTTGAAAATATCGAGGAAAAAATTATTCAAAATTATACTAATGATAAGAATAAGATGAACTATTTTCTACAGGATGCATTGAATTCAATTTTGAGTTTAATACAAAAATTACAAGAACCAAAAATAGTAAAAGAAACTATAAATGAGAGAACAAAAGAAATGCTTGATGATGGGAAACTATCTGAAGCACGTGTATTAATAGATTTAGGAGAAGAAATTCCTGAAAAATTAGCAGAAGAAGTAAAATTTGCTGAACAATTATTGAATGAAAAATTTTATAGAAAAGCAAAGAAAAGCTTTCTTAAAGCTGCTGAATTAGCCAGAATCATACAAGAAGAAGAAATTGCATCGTTCTTAGAAAATAAAGGAGAACAAGTAGGATTGTTTCCAGATTTAATAAAAGAACGTGAGAATATTCTTAAGGAAATTGATAAAATCTTTAATGATTTAAAGAATACTCAATTATTTTCATATGATAATTTCTTTGAGCCAGTAGACAGATTAATTGAAATTTCACACACATTTGAAGACCATTATCTTCTTGATATTTTAACAAAATTGAAAAATAATACTCAAAGAGCTTCTCGATTAACAAAGGAATTAAATGGAATAGAGGGAGAAATTAGAGAACTTCTAAAAAAAATTTAAAAAATTGAATTTATTTGGAATTTTCTTCATTGGTTGGTGGACCTTCAGCTGGAGGAGGCTGATATTCTCCAATATCTTTGAATAATATTTTACATATTTGCCAAGCTTCAGCCGTTGGATATTTCAATGCATTTGCAATTAATCTTTCTCCAATTTCATTATTCAGTTCCACTTTTTGGATATTTGGATTATCCTTAAGAATCATTTCGTATTTCGCGCCCCCTGTGCCTTGCGGAACTATAAGTAACCCTGAATCAATAGCTTTTTCGCTTATAGCATCTTTTAATCGTTTTGCAGCATAATATCCAGCAACACCCGCACTTCTGTCAAAAGTTTTAATCGATGGAATCTCTAAACCCCATTTTTTACCTTCAGCTTCGATTAATGCAGCCAAGGTCTGAGATCTTTTTCCAAGCTTGAATTTGTATTCCATTTGTGTTTTGAATTTTTTCTTCTTTTCTTCTCCTACCATATTTATATATTTTAAAGTGGCACCAGCAACTGATTGTGGATTAACCTCAATAGAATACTCCTCTTCTGCTAAAATAGCTTCAATTGTTTTCTTAATAACTTCCCTTGGTTTTGAAAAGTCAATTATTTCTTCTTCCTCAATTTCTGCTTTGGGTTTAGCAGTTGCAACAATTTCTGCTCCAACTTTCAACAATTCGTCTACAGACATTTCATCCATGACTATTTTATCTATAAACCTTCTACACAGCTTAATAGAATTTCTTGGATTCCCTTTTGTTTTCTCAAATATCATTTCAATTAATTTTTCATTTAATGGAAACAATGGATATAAAGGAGGATTTAAGTTATTATCTTCCCAGAATGCTTCCATGGACTTTGAGAAAAAGATTTTTAAATCATTCAAACTAAATGGTTTCAAATCTTGTTCAGGTTCCATTCGTGATCTTAATGGAGCATCTGCAATTTCTATAATTCTTGGCCATATTTCCTTTAAAACTGCTATTGTAATTACTAATCCTTTAACTTCATTATATAACCTCTTGAGAATTTCAAGGAATTTGATTTCTGCAGATTCACCTAACATCCTATATGGGCTCTCTAACTCATCAAAATAAAGAATAAGCACACTATCTAAATTCTCTGTAATTATTTTAATCATGGCAAGGCACACATCATCCTCTTCGAGCACAGAATTAATCCCGATCTCGTTTAATTCCTCATCCTCCAAATCTTCTCCAAGGAGCCATCTTTCTGCGAGTGGTTTTTTATTCTTATCTAATTGATAAGTTACTAAAGCTTTAACACAATCAGCAAATACTCCAGGGAATTCTCTGATTCCCAATTGAATTACTTCATCCAATTTGGGTTTTTGGAATATTCCCTTTTTAGCACCGCCCCATTTCTTAACTAGTTTCTCAGACACAATGTCAATTAGTTCGGCTCCAAGTTCTTCGATAATGCATGTATAAACGTGGAGTAAAACACGAATACTTGCAGGAGGACTTGGTACATAAACAATAGTCCAATCAGCAGCAGTAGCAAATTTACTAGCATCTACTTCTTCTAGCTCATCTGCGTTTTCTAATTTTCTCCTATTTTCACGTTCTTTGTCTTTAAATGAATGATATGCATGGGTTTTCCCTGTTCCAGCTGACCCTAAAATTGGAATTAATCGGCTTGATTTATCCCTAAATGTCTGTTGTACAAGTCTATAGACTTCTCTATCTATGTAGCTCCTTGGACGTGCAATATCAACTTTGTCAGGTATATCTCCCCTAGACACAAAATTTGAGAATGGCATTATAGGTGCTTCCCTAAGCACGTCTAAATACATCTCTTTATCATCATCAGAAAGTTCAGAATATATTTTAATCTCCTCTCCGGTTTTCAGTTTTTAATAAGTTAGTTTTTATGTAGAATAAATTTATTAATCCAAACAATTTTTTCTAGATTATAAGTTAATTAGTTTTTAGCTATTATAATAATTAATTAAAAATTTAGCTTATTAAATTTAATTGATAATTGATAAATATTTGTAGAGAGGATTAAACTTGGGAAAAAAAGATGAGAATGATGATGAGGATGAGGAGGAGGAAAAAAAGGGACCTTTTGATTTTGCGAAATTCTTTGAGGATCCAAGTAAATTTTTTAGTGATCCTAATAAATTTTTAATAGATCCACATAAAGTATTTAGGTCTAAAGATTTTCGGCGCTTATTTAAGGATATTTTTGAAAAGATTATGGAAAATTTACCTCCTGAATTTCAAAATCTTTCACCTGAAGATGTTATGAGAGAATTTACTAAGAATAAGGGTAAGTTTGGTTTTCCGATAATGTATGGATTCAATATTAATCTTGGCCCTGATGGCAAACCAATTATAGATTCTTTCGGTAATCTCAAGGCAAAACCTTATTCTGGAGAACCAGAAGTCAAAAAAGTTAGAGAACCATTGACAGAAGTAAATGAAGAGGGAGATCAGATTATCGTAATATGTGAAATGCCTGGGGTTACAAAAGATGATATTGAATTAAAAGCTGATCCACGTGAATTAACAATATCTACGAAATCTAAGGACAAAGGCAGGAATTATTATAAAGTGGTTAAGCTACCCTCATCAGTCAATTCAAATTATGCACGAGCTAGGTATACTAATGGAATATTAGAAGTAAAACTAAAAAAAATCGATGAACAGCAAACAGATATTAAGATAGATTGAAATTTCTTTTTAAATTATAGTAAATTGTTGAGTTCTGTTCATAAAATCAGGTTAATTTATTACTGATACTTTTGTGTAAATCTTTATTAATTATTTAACCTAATAAGAATTTAATCAATTTCAAATTGGTTAAAAAAATGTCTGAAAAAACAGAGTATTTATCAAAAAGAGCTTTATTAATTATTGGAATTACATTTTTAGCGATATTAATAGTTGGTTTAATCCTATATTTTGCAGGATTTAATGAAACCTTCTATAGCTCGAGTTCTACCGTCAGAGCGATATTTAGAGTAATAACATACCTGGGTGAACCGATTGTATTTTTGATTATCATTGTTATCTTGTATTTAGCCTATAATAAGAGATATGCCAAGAATCTACT
>JBHLPN010000029.1:0-17443 GCA_048939445.1 Promethearchaeota archaeon
GTTTACAGAGTTGGATAATTGCATCGTTACTTTTCAAATTGGAGAAGTTAAGCCTGTTGCTGCTATAAAAGCTGATCCAAAAGTAGAGGTGAAACCAATACCCACTCCTTCTGTACCGAAACCAGTAGAACCAATAGCAACAAAAGTTTCAAAACCTGTTGCACCTGTAAAATCTAAAGAAATAGGTTCTGAATATGAATTAAGTGAACCAATGCCCTCAATAAAAACAGAGATAGCACCAGCCCCAGCAATAAAGGTATCGGCAACAAGCCTATTGACAGATGCAAAAGTCTCGTTTGTTTTTTCAGCAATTCTAGAACATTATGATGATATTTGGATTTCAAAGAAGCCAGACGGGAGCTTTGCTGTTGAACAAATTGATGGTCCGATATGTCAATTTTCAATTAAAGAAGGTTCAAAATTGACTTTTACAGCTAATAGCTTTTCTGGAGTTGACCCTAAAATAAAAACAGCAATTCAAAAGAAATTTATTGAACTATCAAAAATGATAGTATAAATTTTATTCTTTATTATATTCTTTTTTATTATAGTTAAGATTTTAGAAGAGTCATTCATCTTACTTTCATAAAAATTTTAATGATTAATTATGAGATTCAATAAGTTATCACAGTTATTTTCTGAACTTGAAAGTACTACAAAAAGACTTGAAATGATAGATCTATTATCAACTTTTTTTACAGAAATTAAAAAAAGTAGGGATTTTGAGGATTTAGATAAAATAATTTACCTTTTACAAGGCCAACTGGCCCCTAACATCAAACAATTCCCCAAAATGGGAATAGCTGAAAAAATGATTATCGAAGCATTATCATTACACTCTGGTGTTGATGCAAAAAAAATTAAAGAAGTGTTAGTAAAAAAAGGGGATATTGGAGCTGCTGCAGAGTTAATTTTATCAAAAAAAAAGAAACAAAAATCATTATTTGACTATAATAAAGATAATGAAAAATTAGGAACTTCTCTAGATATTTCAGAATTATACTCCGAACTAAAAAAAATAGCTTTATCTGAAGGTGTTGGTTCACATGATACAAAGCTTGGGATATTAAGAGGATTAATGAGAAGATGTTCTCCATTAGAAACAAAATATTTATTGCGAATTATAACGTCAACATTAAGAGTTGGTGTTCAATCACCAACTATAATCGAGGGCTTAGCTCTTGCTTTTACTGGTCTGAAGGACAATAAGGATTTTATTGAAAGAGCATATACTTTATATCCAGATTTAGGTGAGATTTCTAAAAAATTAGCTGAAAGTGGTCTCGAAGAGGTTAAAAAAATTGATATACAATATGGAACACCGATTCTCAGTATGCTGGCTTCACGAGAGATTTATACTGAATTTATTAATAGATTAGGTTCTCCATTCATTGCTGAATATAAATTAGATGGAGAAAGACTTCAAATTCATAAAAAGGGAAATGATGTAATATTATTTTCACGACGATTATTGGACATTTCAGATCAGTATCCAGATGTTTGTCAGGTTATTAGAGAAAGTATAAAAACTCAAAAGGTGATATTCGAAGGTGAGGTTGTAGCTATGGATCCTTTTTATGAAAAAATGCTTCCCTTTCAAGTTTTAAGCCAAAGGAGAAGAAAATATGACATTGAAACTATAGTAAAAGAAGTTCCAGTATGCTTATTTGTATTTGATCTTTTAAAACTTGGTAATGATTCTTTTGTTGACAAATCTCTTCCCATACGTAGAAAAAAACTTGAAGAAATTGTTGAAGAAAGAGATGAATTAAGGTTAGTTGAATCAGTTTTGATAAATTCTATTGATGATTTACTCGAATTCTTTAAAAATGCTAGAGACAAAGGAACAGAAGGAATAATGGCTAAATCGATTGAGGTAGACTCAATTTATCAAGCAGGAAATCGTGGATACAAATGGCTTAAGTTAAAAAGTTTGGAAGGGGGGAAGCTAAAAGATACTATTGATGTGGTTTTAGTTGGTGCTTTTTATGGTAAGGGGCGAAGAACAGGAGTATATGGAACATATATTGGTGCTGTCTATAACTTTGAAAATGATAATTATATTGCTTTTACTCGTTTTTTTTCGGGATTAACAGATGAGTTATCTGAATCTCTAACTAGAGATATGGAAAAATACATTGTTGATAAAAAACCAAAAAATGTTATTTGTGAAGATAAACCTGATGTATGGTTAAAACCAGAGGTGGTCATGGAAATAACAGGAGATGAAATAACAAAAAGTGATAAATTTGCTACGTTAGGGTATTCAATGAGATTTCCTGTCTTTTTAAGATTGCGCCCCGAGAAAGGTCCAAAAGATATAACAACTGTTGAAGAAATTACAGAGTTATATGAAACCCAGTAAGAGAAAATTTATTTATAAATTTTTAAGCCTTTGTTTTGCAATGCTTTCAGAGATTCAGGAATTTTTCTAATAAATTTATTGAAATTCAAATTAAGAATTTTTAATGATGATAAATTACACATCGAATTAGGAAGGGATTTTAAATTATTCCCCCACAAATTTAATTCTCGTAATGAAGAAAGAGAATCTATCCAATCTGGAAGTACTGTAAGATTATTCCAGCTTAAATCTAACCTTTTAAGAGATCTTAGGTTTTTAAATGACTCTGGCAAGTATGTCAACTTATTGTTTCTTAAAATCAAAGTTTCTAAGGAATTAAGGGCACCGACCTCTGGTGGAAGTATTTTAATATTATTATCATACAGATTTAATTCTTTGAGCGAGGTTAAATTATTTAAGAGAGAAAAATCGATCGAAATTCTATTACCACCTAAACCTAAAATCATTAAAGAATGCAGGTTTTTAATCCAATCTGGAAGTTCTTTCAGTTTATTTAAGCCTAATTCTAACCTTTTTAATGATTTAAGTCCTTCTATTGATTTTGGCAAATTATTTAATTTGTTTCCATGTAGATCCAGATTTTCTAGTGATTTTAATTCATAGATTTCATTTGGAAGAGATTTTAAATTGTTATGTCTTAAATCTAATGTTTTTAACTTTTTTAATTTTCCAATAGAACTCGGAATCTGAACAATTTTGTTATATTTTAAAAATAAGGAACTTAGTGAATTTAAAGAACCAATAGATTCAGGTAAATTCTTAAGATTATTATTACTCAGATCCAATTGTTCGAGAAATTCAAGATTTCCAATAGATTTCGGTAATTTTGCAATTCTATTAATTTTCAAATCTAACTTTTTAATATACTTAAGAGCTCCAATAAATTCAGGTAATTTCCTTAAGATTTTCCACCCGAATACATCAGTACTAATTCCTGATAAATCTAGTGAAGTTATTACGCCATTTTTCACTTTAAAATTTATGTTCTTAAAGTTCTTTTTGAAGTATTTGATAATAATATAATTTTTAAATATATCTGAAAGATATTCATGAGTAAAATCAGAGATTTCTCTATTTTTTAATGTTTCTTGAAGACTCTTATTAAACTCATAAATATCCATTGTTTTAATCTTATTTATTAAATATAATTTAGCTTTATCATTTCTTATTTTACCTAATGTAGTAACAATGGTAATCAAGCAACTTATGGAAGTCTCATGTTGAAGAGCCCATTTAATTGGTTTAAATGCCTTTTCGATATAATTATATTCAATAGCTTTTATAGCTGAATTTCTAATTTCTTCATGTGAATCAGAGATCAAAAGATTTTCAAACAGGTGAAAAATCTGTTCGTTTTTTGGACCTATTTTAGTTAAAACTTCAATACTTTCAACTCTTAAATTCACATCGTCAGAATTGTTGATATAAGTAATTAATTGATTTATAGCAGATTGTTTTTCCAAATTTCCTGTTATAATTTCTTTATAAATTTCACTTGGAGCTAATTTCATAAAAATAATATCAATAATTTTATAGAAGTTTTAGTATAAAATTGAAAATTTAATTTAAAATTTAAATTAATCCCGCAACATTAATAATTTGGTCAGCAATTTCTCTCGGTTTGGTTTCTTCAATAAAATGCCCAAAACCTTTGAAGACTTTAACATGTCCTTCAAGCTGAGGAAGATGTGTTAACCATTGTTCAATTACTTCAGGTTTAGCTGAAGGGTCCCAATCACCAAATATTGCTCTGACGCCAACTTTTTGCCCATTTAGGCCCCAAAGATCGCTAATATTATTCTGAATGAAGCTATAAAAGGGTAAAGTGTCCCGTATTCCGAGTTGAGGTTCATTATATGTGTTTCCATATCCCCAGAAAGGTGTTTGACGCACTAAACGCTTTGAACTAAGTGTATTTAACTTTGGTTTAAACTGTTTTTTAAAAATTTTTTGAGCTATTTTTTGATTTTTTTGATAAATTCCTAATTCTTTTGCTAAAATTGAAAAGAACATTTTTATAAATAATTTTGTTGGATTTATTGGTTTACAAAAAATAGTAAAAGCCGCGAATGATCCCCATAAGTGGTTAGGAATTATTTTGGGGCCTCTAGCCCAATTTACCCATGAACCTGGATAATTTTGATATGTCATCCCTGTTTTAGGCATTGGAAAAACAGTACTATTCAATATAACAAGATTTAAAACTCTTTCAGGAACCTTCAAGAAAGCACCAATGCCAATAGGACCACCCCAATCATGTATAATAAGAGTTACATTTCTTAAATCTAAATAATCTACAAGTTGTAGTAAATTATTCGCATGATCCATGCAGACCATTTCATATGTAGCTTGATCTGATAACCCAAATCCGATATGATCTATAGCAACGATCCGGAATGGCTTCTTAGCATATTCGATGAGATTTTTTATGACTTTCCTATAAGTGTATGAATTTTCAGGGTTACCATGGATGAAGACAAGAATATCTTCTGGATTTCCACTTCCATGTGTACTATCCCTAAAAAACATTTTTTTTTTAGCATCTAATCCTTTCGAGATCTCGAACCAGAATCCACAACCTTCAGGGAAATAATCTATTGGTACATTTTTAATGGGATTATTTCCTGGAGATTGTGTTATCTTTAGTTCTGAACCCATTTGAATCTCCAAAATATTAGAATTTCTAAAAAGTTTAAAACGCAGATGCTATAGTCTGCTTTTTTAAACCTTTTATTATGTGTTTATCCAATCCACTGTCACCTTTACTGGACTTTAATTTAGATAAAAAGTTCAGAAGGCTAGATCGTTGTTTAAATTTAAATTTATTCCATCTTAAATCGAATGGGCGTTTAGATAATAATTCGGTTTTATAGGGAGTGTCGCCTTCAACAAGTTCTTTATTTTTAAGATAGAGATAACGTTTTGCTGGTTCTTGTTTTGGATGTCGATTAACAGGATCTAATAAATTTTGAATTTTGAATTTTTTCGCTCGTTTTTCCATATTATGTGATAGTACTTGTTGGATTGCTGTTGGTTCACCGATCAATTCATGGTACTTTTGATCAATTTTTCGAACTCTATGTCTTACAACACCATTAGGAGCAAACCGATCCATCGCGCCACACATGCTCTGAAGTACTGCTGCTTGTCGTTTAAAGAATTTAGATTTATGATCTCGCATTATTGGATTATCTGAATTTAAGCAATATTCATAACCCCTTAACATTACATCAAGCTTTCTAAGAATAGAAGGTCCCCATGTTTTATATATCAAATCATATCCATATTCTGTCAAATTTAGTGTTTCATGGATTTCCAATGCTACGTTTTCTTGTGATCCACTCCAAAAATGTACATCTTCCCATGGAACATCTCTTAACCTTCCACACTTTTTCATTTTGTTATATAATGCAGTACCAGGGAATGGAGATAAGCGGGTTAATTGTTCATAGGTTGGATAACATGCAACAAAATAGTTAAGATCTTCATAAATGTTTGAATGATCATGAAAATCCCATCCACATATCCAAGCACCAACAGTCCGAATTCCCAAATTGTGAAGATTATTGAATACTTCTCTAGCATCTGCTTCTTTAACTTTAGTGTAACCATGTTCTCCAGCAAATTTAGACTCCACGCCAATGAAAATCGCACCAATTCCGATTTCAGCAATAGCATCCCATCCATATTTATCAGCAAAATTCCATATATGATCTACTGAACCAAATGCAAACCAATCAAGGGTTTCTACAACTTTAGGATTGCTTTCCCAATACTCCTTAGTTTTTATTAAGTATTCAGGATATCGAAAGTGATCTTCTTCAATCACGAAAATTTGGGACACATCTGGGAAATATTCATGATACAGATGCATATGTTTTACTAATTCCTCTGGTGAAAGCAATTGTATTCTTTTATAGCCAAACATTTCAGTAGTAGCACAAAAATCACAAGCACCGGGACATCCTAATCCTGATACTAAGAAGCCAATAACTCCTCTAGGATATTTATCAACAAACCACAGAGAACCCCCACATTTAGGCATGAGTTTTTGCTCAATAGGTTGATTTGTATCTTCACCAAGTAGTTCACGGAGAAATTTCACACCCTCACCTTTTACTGCGTAATCTACATATTTCTTTTGAGTTTCTTCATCATATTTTGCCTTAAACGCTTGTGCTCCATAAGATCCTATAAGAATTGTAGTATCAGGTGAATTTTCTCGGATATATTCGCACATCTTTAATACATTATCCAAGTGTACTGGGAGACAACTAATTCCTATATAATCGTATCCCTTATCAACTTCCTTTGTAAAATGCTCCCATCTAGGATATTCAAGCAAAACCGATGGTATATTAATATTTTGTGCCAAAATATGGTTTCCAAAACAATGAGTATGAGATATTATTGTAAAGATATCATCACCATGAGTAAAACGTTGACCAGTAGCATCGGTTAATGAATCATTAGTAGGTAGGGTTGGATATGGATATGTAGGTGTAGTTAATAAAATACGTTTATCTATCATTTTAAACCTAAATAACTTGGAATAGTGTTAATTTATATTTGTGTTGAGACTAATATATAAATATTGTGCAATACACAACATTTGATCAGAGAATGTGATTAAATACAAATTTCAATATGAATTCAACTATAATGAATGATTATAGATCAAAAATATTAGAGATATTAGATGATTTTCCCTCTGGATTGACAATAACAGATTTATCTGATAAAACTGGTGCTCATCGAAATACAGTATCAACTCATTTGAGATCATTAGAAAGTAAGGGCTTTGTATCTAAGAAAGAGATTGGCTCCGCACATTTATACTTTAGTAAGAGAAGAGAATATTTGAGTAAAAGATTAGTTAATGCGTTTCTCCAAGCTTTATTGTCAGGTTTGAAAAACAAATTTCCTGATAGAGAAATTGTTTTTAAAGAAATTGGCCATGAAATTCTTAAGAAATTTCAATTTCCTATTGGTGATGCTTATATTGAAGAATTTAAGAATGTAAGAAAAACAAAAGATCCAATTTCTCAATTGAAATTATTTGAAAAATTTTATAATTCTTATGATTTTTTTCAAGATGATCTTAATATTTCAATACAGGAACTCTCCCAAAATAAAGCTATATTTCGGTTAAATAATTCAGAATATTTAAAAGATAATGATGAGTTCATTTATTTCTTTTATATTGCCTGTGGGATTACTGAAGGAATATATTTGAGTAATCTTAATAAAAAGGTATTATGTAATATTGAGAAAATTCATATATCAAAAAATGAAAATGATTCATATATTGATATTTCTTTAGAAATTCTGTAATACTCTATAGATAATTTTCTAAATTTAATTCCTTAATTTTCTCTTTTGTTGGGTTTCCAGTAATATTATCCCATCCTCTTTCATTATAATAATCATTAAGTAATTGAACTGCAATTTCTTGGGTTATTACAGTTTCACCAAGAAAATCTTGAAATTTTAGCTCAATATCTCCAAATTTTAATGAATGAAACCATTCAGTTGGAAATTTATCCTCTTTTCTGGAAAATCCCTCTTTGGCATTTAATAATTTAAGTAAGTTCCAAGAACGCTCAGCTGCTTCTCTCAGATCCTCGGATTGCAATTCAATACCAGTAACGGCATTATAAAAAGCAGTAGCGGATTCAAGACTCCAAAAGCGATTCATTTGAGCTCTTGCGCAGATCCCTAAAGAACTTAAAATAGTATACCAATCTTCAGAATATCGAGTAAGTCGCCCTACATTTACTCCCATTACTTTCAATGGAGGTGAATAGACTCTTTCTATAGCTATGTCTGGGATCCCCATTCTTTTAAAATGAGTTTTAAATTTTTCCAAAGAGCTTGCAGCACCAACATAGGTTGGTGAACCCCCTGAGGCAACATGAGCACCCTTAGGATTCACTACTTGTTCAAATTCCATGGTACCAAGGCGAAATAAGCGAGGTTCAAAAATTACATCGAGATTTTTTATTATAAGCAATTTATCTTTAACCTTTTCGAAGCTTTCAGCTATTTTGTTCCATCCGTCAGCTAAAAGGTTTCCAAATCCACGTCTAAACACAATCATCTCAAGTAGTTCAAGAATTGTTTTGAAATCATTATTCCACTTAAAGCCTGTATTCTCTTTACTGAGAATTCCTTTCTCATATAATCGAGCTAAAAAATCAAAAAGTGCTGTAATTGTAAGGGAATCTAATCCATATCTATTTATAATGTCAAACATTTTGATACATTGAGCAGAATTTTCCAGCCCTTCCAGTGTGAATGTAAGGAGTGGATTAATAACAGATGAAGTATAATTTATTAATCCTTTATAATCTCCCTCTTTTATTTCAAGAATATCTTTATCAGCCATGGGACATGCTGGACATGCAATTCGGCGTTTTTTCATATTTTTAAGATAAGCTCGCTCGCCACATTGTCTTGCCTTTTTCTTTTCACCTCGTGCATTTAATAGCATTCCAACAGGTAAGCTTCTTAGCATTCCTAAATCAATCCATGACTTTCTCTGAGGGTAATTGCGAATTCTTTCAAATAGTATTTTGTATAATTTATTAAATTCTTTTGGATATGCAATTGCAATACCTTTGGTTCCTTGTGCGACTACTACTTTTAGATTCTTCGATCCCATTACTGCACCAAGGCCACCTCGCCCAAATGTTGAAGTTTTGTCTATTAAAGTTAGTGATGATTTTACTAAATTTTCACCAGCTTGACCTATTGCTATAACTCCACAAGAGTTATATTTTTTCCATAAATAATTAGTTGTTTCTACTATATCTTTATTCCATAAATTTTTAGCATCGCAAAGATCAACATCATCATTAATAATTATTAAATAAGTAGGATTTTCAGCCTTTCCAGTGATTATTATGTGATCAAAACCTGCTTGTTTAAGATGAAATCCAAAGCTCATGCTACCACACGAATTAGCCATTGCTCCAGTAGCGGGAAATTTAGTGAAGCCAACAGTTCGAGATGCTCCTGGGGTTATTGTTCCAACCAAAGGTCCTGTACCTATTATAATTGGATTTTCGATTGATAAAGGATCAATCTTAGGTTTGGTTATATTAGCGCCAAGTTTACAATTCATCCCGAAACCACCAATGAATTGCTTAATATCTTTTTGAGACTCTTTTGAAACAAAAATTTTGTTATCTGTTAAATTAACACTAAGTATTTTACCAGTATAGCCTTTCCATTCCATCAGTTTGATCCCTCCATAATACTTAATGCTCCATAAAGACAATGTTGAGCACATTGCCCGCAATTTGTACAGGTATCTAAGAAAAAGATTTTTGGTGTCAAACCATATCCATCTTCTATTTCTAAATTTGCTTTTGAGGGATCAAATATTTTATAATGTGTATATGAACACCACAATTTACAAATAATACATCCCGTGCAATTTTTTTCATCAATTTTTATTTTGATGTTGCTCTTTTGTGTCATTGTATATTAATCCTTATCCTTATTATTTAAATTTTAATAATAAGATCAACTTTTCTTTCAAATTCTTTTAAAAATGGTGGTAATTGTTCAAATCTATTGAAACTTAGATCCAAGATTTTTAAATTAGATAATAATCTGATAGATTCAGGGAGTGATTCAAGTTGATTTCCCCATAGATTTAATTCTTCTAATAAAGTAAGTTCACCAATCCATTCTGGAAGAAAAGAAAAATTATTCCAACTTAGATTAAGTTTTTTAAGATTTTTTAAATCTATCAAAGATGTTGGTAAATGAGATAAATGATTATTTCTTAAAACTAATATTTCTAATGATTTTAGGCTGCCTATAGAACTAGGTAATTTATTGATTTTATTATCATATAAATCTAAAACTTTTAATGATTGAAATAAAGAAATCCATTTAGGTATTTTTTTCAATTTATTACCACTTAACCCTAATCTCACTAATGAAGTAAGAGATCTTATATTGGGCGGAACTTCTAAAAAATTATTCCACCCTAATTCCAATTCTATAATCGAATTATTCAGTTTAAACTCAATTGAATTCAATTTATTTCCATGTAAATTTAAAATTTTAAGATTCTTAAGCAATTTTATCGATTTGGGGATCTGGGTTAGCATATTATTTCTTAAGTTTAACTTTTGCAATGATAATAGATTACTTAGAGAAACAGGAAGATATCTCAACCTATTCGACTTTAGATTTAAAGTTTTTAACGATTTTAATTTATTAATAGAATTTGGAAGAGTAACTAGTTTATTATAACTTAAATCTAAAGACGTGATTGAGTCTGATTCATTTGTGATCTCTGAAAGCTTTATTAGATTATTAAATCTTAAATCAAGCGACTTTAAGTGCTTTAGAGAATATATTAAGTCAATAAAATTTGCTAAAAAAATTCCCTGAGGATCAACATTAGTCAGATCTAAGTGAGTGATAAAGCCTAATTTATTAAATTCATATTTTATAAATCCAAATTTTGCTTTTAAAGTTCTGATGAAATAATAATTTATTAATATATCTGCAAGATCTTGAGTGTCAAAACTTCTTGCTTTTTTGTTTATGAAGAGATCTTTTAGGTTATATTTGTTTTCTTGATTATAAAAAGAATTTATCTTCTCAATCAAGATCGATTTTGATTTTATATCATTAATTTTTAATAATGTTAAGATTATTGTAATTAGACAATCTAATTCCTTTTCATGTTCAAGAGCCCATTTCATTGGTTCTAATGCATTATCTAAGAAAAAAGTTTGCATTAGATATGCTGCCATATTTCTTATGTTTTTATTTGAATCAGAAATGAGTAGATTCTCTAAAAGTTTGAATACTTTTTCTTCCTTAGCTTGGATTTTCTCTAAAATTTTGATGCTTTCTAATCTAATATCAACATTATCAGTATTTTCGATTAGAGTAATTAATAATTCAAGGGCTGTGGTATAATCTAAATCTTTTTTCTTAAGATCCTGATATATTGATTGCGGAGTTAAGGGCATAAATTAAGTTTTTGTTTTAAATCTTTAATTTTTTAAACTCTTTCAATTACCATTCCACCTAATCGAATAGGTCCACCAGTAGTATTATAAATCTTTTCTGCTTTTCTTAATTTGGATTCACTATGGGAATATATTCTAAATACAAGTTCGCCCTCTTTTATTTTAGCTCCTTGTTTTTTAATTATTTCCACACCTGAAGTCTTAGAGCTAGGGCATCCAGCTGTTTTTGCTATTTGATTGATTATTGAGTTATTCACTTCAACTATATATCCTTCTTTAGAGCTAAAAAATTCCTTATTATAGGGGCCTAATTTAATATCTTCGGGTGTAATTTCTGGATCTCCGCCTTGAGCTTCAATAATTCTTTTCATCTTTTCATACGCTTTACCAGACCGTAATATATCTTTCGCCATAATTTGACCCATACCTTTTTGAGCTTTTCCACTCATTTCAAGAAGTATACCTGCTAAATCAGTAGACTTTTCTATCAAGGAATTGGGTCCAGCAGAATAATCACATAATAATGTAAGCGCTTCTTTAGCTTCTAAAGCAGGGCCTACAGCATGACCTATGGGTTGATGAGCCAGTGTGAGCGCACATTCCGCTTCAATTCCCACATTCGCAGCAATTTCTTTAAATAAATACGCAAATTGTTTTCCTTTATCATTTGAAGGAAATTTAGTACCTTCACCAACAGGGATATCAAGTACAAGTTTTTTTACTCCTAAAGAGAGCTTTTTTGTTAGAATTGAAGGGATCATAAGACCAATAGGATCCATATGTAAGGGGCGTTCGATCTCAATTAATACATTGTCAGCTGGTGCTGTTTCAAGAGCTCCACCCCATATTACACATGCGTTTTCCTTAGATACTATTTCATTTAATTCTTTTGGTGTAAACGCAACAGGGGCTAAAACTTCCATAGAATCTGCTGTACCTGAGGGTGATGTAATAGCTCTTGTAGATGATTTTGGAATAGTCAACCCAGCGGCAGCAACAATTGGCACAATGATCAAAGAAACTTTATTTCCCGGAACACCACCAGTACTATGCTTATCATAGACATCCATTCCAAAATAAAAGATTTCTCCACTTCTAGTTTCGGATAAAGCTAAAGCAGTCATTTCCTCGTTATCCATCCCATTAATAGACACACCTGTTATGAATGCTGCTAAATCTATGCGTGAAAGGGAACCAGAAACCGCATCGGAGATAATGCTATTAATTTCTTCGCTTGACAATTTTAATCCTTTTATTTTCTTTTGAATAAATTTAAATGAATCAGGAGGATCAGCAGGTTTTACTGAAACAACCGTTTCATTTTTTAATTCTTTTTTATCTCTTAAGAGATTACGAAATAATCCAATCTCACCCGGTTCAACAATAGAACCTAAATAATCAATTTGAATTATTGCTACCCAATATTTTTCTTCAATAGATTTTGATCGTACATTTTTTACAAATACACGTTCTCCTGCTTTTTGTCCTAATTCTTGAGCGTCATTGATATTTAAAACAATGTCTTTAGCATTTCCAGTTTCAAAATTGATTTCTTTAACTTTTAATTTCATACAATTTTCTCTCTTTTTATATTAAGATAGAGATATATTATTCATATAGAATTTATAATTTTATTGAAAGAGGAAACTCTTTAATTTCTCCTATTTGATTTTGGTCTGGATCTTTAAATGTAGTTTTTATCTTAATAGTGTAATCTCCTGCTTCTAACGGTTTAACATTAATTTCCCATTTGATATTTTCATTTGTTCTAAGTGAGTATATTTGTTTTTTTAAAGTACCTCTCATTACTTTAAGATTTTCAGGAAATACTATTTCTATATTAAGATCTAAGGCTTCACCTTCACTATTATTTTCAATTAGAATTTCTAAGGGAAATGTCTGACCAATTAGAGGTGGCCTTAGATTCTTTAGAGAAGTTTCCAATGTTGGAGGAGGGGATATTAAAGTCGGATACAAAATTTCAGGATAATCGTAGTAAAATTTCAACATTCCATTTAACTCTGATGTTAATTTGATAGGTCCAATAGAAGGATTTTCCATTTGAAAATGTGGTTTTATTAATAGATCTATTCGATGAATTTGGCCAGGTGATATATTAATTGGTAATTCTGGTTTCTTATGAAATGTAAAATTATCAGAAAGTTGGATACCAATTTTAGAAATTTCCAATTCCTTTATATTATAATTATAAAATGCATCTTTTGAAATATCTAAAAGAGGCTTTGTATTGATATCCAATATTAGATTTATAACATCGTTAGTTGTATATATTTTTTTATCTAAAGTTGCATTAGTGATTAAAGTAACAATTGTTTTAGCAATTACTAAGGCTTGTTTTGCTAGATTTATTTCGCCCTCATAAAATTTCAAATTTCCAAAATCATTTTTAATTTTTTTAATATATTTCTCATTTTTATCTTTTATAGCAACAGTGAAATCTTTAACTAATTTAATGAGAGGGCTCTCTTTAAAATAACTATCATCTACAAAACTTCGAACTTTTTTAACAACATTTAATCCTTCTTCTTGCTTTCCTTCCACAAATAAACATAAATAAGATAGACAAGAAAAGACAACGAAAAATTGGTTTTTTTCTGAAGAATTACGTAAACTAGGAATATAATCGAATGTTTCTTTATAGAATAGATTGGCTTCAGAAAAATAGTTATTAAGAAGAGATGCATTTCCAGCACTCCTTAAAAATTCTAAACCACTTAAGTACTTATCCTCATTGATAGCGCTTTTAGCAGCATTAAAAAAACAATCCTTAGCCGTTTCATAGTTCCCTAACTTTAAGAAGTTATTTCCGACAGTACTAAATAATTTCGCAGCTCGTTTATATTGCATTGCTTTATAAAGTTGGTCCGCTTTCTTTAGTCGTTTTTCAGGATCTTTTCCCATCTTAAATTCACTTCAATAAAAAATATTCAATAAATTAGAAAATAATTTTTAAAATAAAAACTTAAAAGAAAGATATAACACTTTTATACAAGTATAAAAATATTGATTTCCGAAACCTTCACAAGGTTAGTCCCAATTCAACTAAAATTTATTTGAAAAGGTCATTCTATTCGGTTTTTTTCTTTTTAGATTCCTTTTCCTCTTTCTTAGAAGAAATAGAATCTTTTAAAGGATTGCTACCTAAGTTTTTTATAATCTCTGAAATACGATTAGCTTCTTCTTGAAATCTCTGTCCCTCAGCGGCACTACAGTGAAATAACTGAACTCTTTCTGGTGAGAGTCCAACTGTTCTAAGAATTTCTTTTGTATAATTAACATTCCTTTCAGCTACCAAATTGCCAGTTTCATAGTCACATTCACCTTTGTATCAAGCTCCGATTACAATTCCATCGGCTCCTTTACCTATTGCTCGCATCATTAAAGAAGGCGTCACTCTTCCTGAGCAGTTAATCCTAACAGGTCTAAGTGTTGCGGGGTATTGTGCTCTTATAGTACCTGCCATATCTCCCGCACCATATCCTCACTTCCAGCATAAAAATGCTAATATTTTCACATCTCCATTAGATCTACTTGCCAATTATTTCACCTCTCTATACCTCTTCTAATATTGCGTCTATTTGCTTTTCATATTGAGGTTCTCTATAATATCTAAGGGTGATGGCTTCTGAAGGACAATTAGCCAAACAGCTTCCACAACCCCTACAATATATCTCATTCACCTCAGCACCGTCATTTGTTAGATTTATAGCATTATATGGGCAATTTAATTCGCATAATCCACATTTTGCGCATCGTTCTTTATCAACAGATGCACGGATCAACAAAATCCGATATTTATCTTTACCCAAAAGCCTGGCAAGTGAAGATGCTGCTGCTCTACCTTGAGCTATAGACTCAACTATAGACTTTGGACCTTGACTAGTTCCTGCTAGGACGATTCCTGGAATTTTAGTGTCTATAGGGTTAAGTCTTGCATGAAATTCTTTAAAAAATCCATCCTGACTAGTCTCTAATTTAAGTAAGGTTTCAATTTTTTTAACACCAGTAGCAGGAACCATTGATGCAGAAAGTATGACTAAATCAAATTCTAATTCTTTTAATCCACCTGATCCCAATGTATTTTGCATGATTATTTTTAGATTATGTGTTTCTGGATCTTCCTTTATCCTACTGATATTTGTTCTTATATATTTAATACCTTCTTTTCTTGAGAGTGTGAAATATTCTTCATAATCTTTTCCAGCAGCTCGCATATCCATATAAGCAACAGTTATATCCGCTTCTGGATAATGTTGTTTTATTAATTTGCTATTTTTTATAGAAATCATACAACACACACCAGAACTACAATAGGTGTTCATGTTTAAATCTCTTGAACCAACACATTGAATGAATAATATATTCTTTGGTTCTTTTCCATCTGAAGGTCTTACTAAATGTCCTAATGTTGGTCCATTTGGAGCTAATATCCTTTCAAGTTTCAGTTGAGTAATTACATTTGGATATTTATTATAACCTAAATATCCAGTTGGTGGTTCAAATTCATCCCAACCAGTTGCAACAACAATAGAGCCTACTTCTATTTCAACAATTTCATCTTTTTGATCAAAATCAATCGCGTCTAGTTCACATACACCTTTACACAATTCGCATTTGATACATCGTTCCATATCAATTTGAGCTAAAGAAGGAACTGCTTGAGTAAATGCAGCATATATAGCTTTCCTTGAATCCATTCCCTCATTGAATTCATTATATCCATATGCGGGACACACTTCAAAACATGCTCCACACCCGTTACAGTCATTTGTTACGTACCTTGCTCTTTTTCTTATTTTTACAGTGAAATTCCCTACAAAACCAGAAACATCTTCAACTTCACTATATGTATATAAACTAAGTCCAGGTATTCTTGCTGCTTGTAGCATTACTGGTCCTAATATTCATATACTACAATCGTCTGTAGGAAAGGTACGATCCAATTTAGCCATTTTGCCACCTATAGTAGGACTTGTTTCTACAAGATGTACCTCAAATCCTTCGTCAGCAAGATCAATCCCTGCTGATAATCCTGCTACTCCTCCACCAATAATTAAAGCGGTCTTTGTTATATCCACTTCTTTAACTAAAATTTTCTCTAAAACAGAAGCTCTTGCTACAGCAGATCGGATTATATCTTCAGCAACCTTTTGGGCTCCAAGTTTGTCTTTTCTATGTACAAAACTAGAATGTTCACGTATATTTGCAAATTCAAGATAGGATTGATCAAGTCCCATTGATTCTAATACACTTTTAAAAACTGGTTCGTGAGTTTTAGGAGTGCAAGACACCATAACTAGTCTATTTGCATTACTTTCAATCATTTTTTCTTTGATGAATTCAGCACCAGGTTCAGTACAAAGACTAATATAATCAAAAGCTTCAACTACTTCTGGAAGGGTTTTTGAAAATTCCACTAATGCTTTAGTATCAATTATTTCAGCGATATTTATGCCTCACTGGCAAATGAACACAGCAATCCTTGGTGTTTCTTCGTCATATTGAACTGTTTCGTCTTTAGTTTCTACCATTGCATATTACCTTTCAATTATTACTTAGTACTTTCCTCCAAATATTTATTTTAATATTTAAGTAAATACAAATGTTATAATCTAATTAAATAAATTTAAATCAAAAATGTTTCTTATATCTTTTATAATATAATCAGTTAAAAACTATTTTGAATATAGGTTGATAGTTTAGATTCTATATTCTATTGGAAGTTTTAGGTGAGATATATGTTTTTTCAAACTGGAATGCCTTCATTCGATGAAATAATACCGATTATTATTGCAGTGTCCCTAATTGTTGGTGATATTTTTATATTAAAGATTGGTTTAGCAATAACTAAAGCTGAAGAAAAAACTAATTTTAAATGGGTTGCTGCTAGTTTTGGAATTCAATTTGGATTAATTTTCTTTATTAGTACTCCAATGATTTTAGGTGGTTGGACTGGACAATATTCTGAAGGTGGACCACATCCTGCATTGATAGCTCTCACAGTGATATTTTCTGCCTTTATAGATCTAAATGTCATAAATATAATTCATAAAAT
>JBHLPN010000223.1:0-5378 GCA_048939445.1 Promethearchaeota archaeon
AAAGAAAATATAAAACTAGCAATTTGTACAAATACTGCAAACTACATCGTGGATTACTTTTTGAAACACTTTAAAATCGATCATTACTTTCATGAAATCTTCAGTATGGGAGTGGAGGCTAATCAACAATTCGCTAAGCCTTCTCCTAAAGGAATTCTCATTATTTTGAAGAAATTTAATTTTAATCCTTCAGAGAAAACAGCAATAATGATTGGTGATTCTATTCATGACATTACAGCAGCTGAAAAGGCAAAAATCTCTTCATGTTTAATCAATCGTAATAATGCTAACGACTTTGAGCGATACAAAAAATGGAAAATCCAACCAACTTATGTTATTAGACAATTAAATGAATTACTTCATTTATAATATGGAACTTTTTCAATTTCTTTTATTTAACCTTATATCCTATTGAAATAATAATTTATCAATGATTAAAATTAAATAGTCAAACTGACATTTATTTAATATTGAAAATCTTAAGAGACAAGTCGAAATGTCGACAAAATTAGGAGAAGAAGACATATTACGGAAAAAAGTATGGAGAATAATCAATTTAATACAAGCTAATCAATTATTTGTACATTATAAAGATTTGAGCATTAAATACCTATCTGAAAATACTCAAAAGGTTACTAGTAAGATCTTACCGGAAATCTTAACTTTATGCGTTTTAAATGCCCTAGTCCCTAATTCAGCAATGTTATTAGTGGGGGGTCATGGAGGTGGTAAAACGACACTTACAAAGCTATTGGGGAGAATGTTTACTACAAGTTCACTTAATGAAATTGAGAATTCAATTATAAGAGGACATCCCCAATTAACTGAAGAGAAATTAATAGGAACATTGAAGTTAGGAAAGTTAATGAAAGAAGGTGAAGAAGAGGTTGTATGGAGACAATTTGTTACTAATTTTTGGAAAATTATAGATGAAGTGAATCGGTTAACTCCATATGCTCAGGATATCCTATTATCATTATTGGCTGAAGGTACTGTTAAATATTACGATTCTATAACAGCCATTAATAAATTCTGCTTATATGCTACTATAAATCCTCATGATGTTGGCACTTTTGAATTATCTCAACCATTCTTAGATAGATTTGGAATCTCTGTTCCTATTTCTATGCCTGGTAGTCATGATTTACAGATGATTTTAACTGGAAAAGATGAAAAATATAGTGGCCGAGATGAATTAATAGAAGTACCTCAAATCTTAACTATTGATGAGTTGATGGAAATCTGGTATTATGTTAATAGAATAACTTTTACATCTGATGTAAATAACTATATACATGCTATAATTAGAGAATTTACATTATGCTCTAGAGTTGATAAAGGAAACACTGAAGATTTAAAACCTAGTAGTGGTTTATGTTCTGGATGCCATTTCAACACAGCTCAGAATATATGTAATAAAATTGATTCGATTCTAAGTGTGCGAGTGGCAAAAGATCTATTAAGGTATTCAAAAGCTTTAGCATGGTTATTAGGAATTAACAAAATTGATATAAATATAGTAAATACTATCGCACCTTATGTGATTTCACACAGAGCAGTATATGTCAAAAGAGAAGTTGATAAATCACCGTACTTTGGAAATAAATATGATTTTTCTTTAAATATTTTAAAAACTATCCAAAAAAGATTTAAAAATCGCGAAGTATGTTATCAAATTACTGAAAGATTCCGTCAAGGAAATCCTAAGGATAATGACTTAACTGAATTGAAAAAGTTCGAGAAGAATGATTTAATTGTAAAATTTGATTTAATTCCATTTGTAAATTCAGTCAATAATAAGGAATATCCCCCAATTGCTAAACAAATACAAACAGCATCTAAGAAAGGAGACATTAACAAATTAGCTGAACTTAGAAATGATCTTTTAGAAGAACTCGATTTCCCCAATAGAGGAGACCTAATTGAATGGTGCAATCGAGAACTTTATAAACAAACAGTGACGGATTATGTTATCAAATATTCGTATTGGAAGGAAGTATGGGCAGATATCGCTGCTGAATTCTCTAATTTGGATCAACCAATAAAAGAAGCATTTAGTCAAAGACAAACTAAACAAATTCGCACTGAAGATATACTAATTGAAATTAATGTCACCGGGACTAAAGAAGACTCATTAGTAAATATTCAAATTTCTGGTGGTTCTGAAGTTTTAAAATTAAAAGCGATCTTAGATCGCTCAGAATATTTACAAAAAGAAGAATAAAATAATTAAAATTAAAAATGATTCAATCAAGAAGAAGAAAAGATAGAATTATTAAAAAAAAGTATTCAGAAAAGGAAAAAAAGACAATAGAGTTAGCTAAAATTGCATGGTCTAAGACTTTAAAAGAATTTTATTATCCTCCCTTAAACGAACCTAATTATGTATTTGACTACACTCATTTAGAAGGATTTTATATCGATCCTGAACATCGATGGCAAATAACAATGAATCTGGCTAATACTCCATTGCTGAAAGATGAATGTGAATACATTGATTATTTTTATATTATTTCGCTTCATGAAGTCTCTCATTATCAAATTATTCCTTATGATGGTTTAATCAATGCAAAATTACTTAGAGCTGCGATGCAATATGTAAATCAAAATTACGCACCAATCATAGTAAACATATTTGCAGATTTAATTATTGATACTAAATTATACCAGAAATATTCCAACCTTGTCGAATGGGAAATGGCAGAAACCTATAAACATATATCTAGTAAAGGGGAAATTAGTGATTTTAGTAAGTTCTTATTTCGAGCATATGAAAAAATGTTGAATAAAGACATATTAAATGATGAAACTCTCAAGGAAATGGATTCTTTAGCAGAAAAAATTACTAAAATAATTCTTAAAGATTTTGAGGATGAGTCAACTTGGGAGAAGAAAGTAACTCTAGTGGCAAAATATTTGAATAGTTTAATACAGGATACCTTTACATTAATAGGAACTAGAGGAATTGTAGACAAAAACAAGGAAAAAAGAAAAAGTCCTGGTGGTGCATTTTTAGAAGTTCCTAAAGATGTGTTAGAAATAATGGATAATCCTTTAGAAAACAAAAATGCAGACAAATTAAAAGAAGGTAATGAAGATGATTTGAGGCAAAAATCAGAAGAATTTGCTAAAGATATTCCTTACTCTGAGTTTGGGGGACCTGCACGTCAAGCAGGAATTTTAATTGATGGAAGCGCTTTAGCTACTTGGTATAGGGGTTTAGCAAAAAACTTAATTGAAATTAAAATATTTGAACAAAAACCAGGAGGACAATTACCTGTCTATCCAGAGATTTGGCGGATTGGAGATAGAATAGAAGAGTTAGATATAGTTCAGAGTCTGTTAAATAGCCCTGTATTAATACCTAATATCACTACTAGAAAATGGGCATATAAAGAAGGACCAGGACATCTAGTAGAAAAACAAATACCAGATCTCTTAATTGTTTTAGATTCTTCAGGATCAATGGGTTGGAATTATACATCTAGAACTAACAGGGGTAAAGGTCCTTATCATACAGCTTTAGTAGCTGCGTTTGCATCTTTACATTATGCGGCAAGTAAAGGTTCCAAATTTAGTGTAATTAACTTTTCTAATAAAGCATACATTTGTCAATGGACCTCTGATTACAAGAAAGCTGAAAAAGTCTTACTGGGTTATCAAGGTGGAGGTACCTTTTTACCAATTAAAGAAATCGCAAGTCAATGTGAAAAAGCAGAGAGGAATGCTCTTGTATTTATAATCACTGATTTTGGTATTTACAATTGGAGTAAAGCACAAAAAATCATGATAACACTTGCTCAAAAAGGACATAAAATGGTAGGGTTTTTTATTGGGTCAAAAAGTATACCTAAAGAAAAATTTAAGAACTTGCTTGATAAAGTAAAGTTTTATGGGATTGGGAACCCTAAGGATCTAATTGATCTCGTTATTAAAGAGGTTCAATATTATTATTCATAGTCTAATGTGGAGTTCTTTAATATTGTAAATGAAATGAATCGATATTACACCTAAATTAGGAATCAATATTTAAATTTAAAAGGCAGTAAAATTATTTCATTAATAAGTTTAAGATCCTCACTAAAAAAGTAAAGAATAATGGCTAATTATTGCACAAATTGCGGAACAAAACTAGAAGATACTTGGAAATTTTGTCCTTTTTGCTCAAATCATATTTATCACAGACCAGAAGAGCCCTTCCAAATATCAGAAAAAAAAAGATTAACCAAACGTCAAAAAGTAGCAATAATAATAGGTACTGTAGTAATAATTTCTGCAATTATTATACCAATTGGAAGCATTTTAACATATCAATATCTTTTCCCACAAAAAACATTACCATTTTATGTGAATAACGGAAATACTCTTACATCTTATACGGTATCAACTACTCGGACTACATTAACTTTTTTTGAGAATCAACCACATCCCTCTCATACTTACATGGATCCTAATCATACAGCGCAAGTTGTTGAATCCTATTGTACCCCTTATGATGAAAGCATTATTCAAATCGCACAAGCAATCCGTTCAGAATGTATTGATCAATATGATTCCGAGGAAGTCATAAATGCGTTATTAAGTTTTACCCAGGCGGTTGGCTATAAGGTTGATCCTATAGATCTAGCTCAATATCCATTAGAAACAATATTCCACCAGGGGGATTGTGAAGATCTATCTATATTGTTTGGCTCATTAGTAGTTTCACTCGGATTCGAAGCAATTATAGTTGTTATTAATTATTATGATGTAGGTGAAGGACAATGGTTTGGTCATGCATGTATTGGTGTTTATTTAGATTTTACTCCTACACAACACTCTGGTTATCCTCCTAGTTATTCCTTTAATGTAAATAGTAAAAATTATTGGGTTTGTGAAACCACATACCAAGGTTGGATGATAGGAGAGTTACCTACTACTAGTCCGAGTTATTATGTTATGGAAGCATATGCTTTTATTAATTAATCTATTTTTTTGTTAATTTCTCGCAAGTATAGTTTCATGAAATATCTTTGAGACTGACAATAAAGAAATTTATCTTTAATGGTTAAGTGTTTACACTTCTGTAATACATTCTGGATATCTGTAAGAAGTTTAAAATTATCATATTTTGCCTTTTGAGGTATCTCTAATACATCTTTTTTAATCCTATCTATAACAACTTTCTTTTCATAAAATAAATCCTTAAGATTTAGAACAGGTTCTGAATCTTCTATTCTTGAATTCGTCATTATTTTTATTATTTTCTCACGATTCATTAAATTATTTCTACTAGAATTACCCGACTTATTTTCTACAAACTCAGTACAAATCCCTTTATGCTTATATCTACAATTTTGGCAATCACGAGAATCAGGAGCAGCTATACTTTGGCATGT
>JBHLPN010000030.1:0-6501 GCA_048939445.1 Promethearchaeota archaeon
AAGTTATTTGAAAAATATTTCATATTTACATTCTTTGTTAAATCTGCAACAACATTTTTTGATAAATATACATTTCTGATGAAATTCAATTCTAAAGCGATATCTATAGGCTTTTGTAAATTAGATTTTAGTTTTTCTATTATCTCAAGGCTTTCATTTACACTTAAAAAAGAATTCGCAATAGCCTTCCCTAAGCGAGTGGTTTTTATTGTTAAATCTTCTTTTATTCTTATCAGATTAAGCTTATTTAAATTTTTCAAAATTTCATCCAAGTTAAAATCATTGTTAATTAAATAATTGTAAAACTCAAAGACATTTTCTTTTGAAATCCTCTGATTAAACATAGAAATAAATGCAAGAATTTCAGTTTGAGATTTATCTTCATCAGGGATGAGTTCATAATCTTTAATTTTTCCACTTAATAATTTTATCGCAATATTCTCCTCAGTAATTTTCATTTTAGGAGAATAAATTTTTCCAGGTTCAACAAGTAAATATGCTAAACCCTTCTCATGTTTTCTCAATCTTCCTGATCTTCCAAGCATTTGTTCAAATTCTGCTACGGATAACCAATTAATACCCATAGCTAAAGATTCAAAAATAACTTGCCGAGCGGGAAGATCTACTCCCGCAGCTAATGCTGCAGTCGCTACCACACTCGATATTTTCTGAGCTTGGAAATTCTCTTCAATAACTTTTCTTTCCTCATTTGTTAAGCCAGAATGATAAGCTGATACATTTATCCCTCGTTTTTGTAAATATGTTGATATTGATTCGCACTTCTTTCGAGTATTTGTAAATACTATCGATTGTCCTTTAAATCCATAAACTGATTTAACAGAATAAGCTGCTTTTATTAATTTTACAATATATTTTTGTTTTTGAGCTTCATTTAAGCATAATAATAAATGCCGTTCAACTAGAACAGGGCGATTATTATATTTAATTAATATACAATTCATTTTTTCTGCCAAAAGCTCTGGTTCTCCCAAGGTTGCACTCAAATATAGAAATTGAGAACCAAACTGTGTTTTTAATCTAGCTATTAATCCATCTAATATGAATCCACGTTCTGGATCGATTAATGTTTGAATTTCATCTATTATTATTGTCCCAATATCTCCTAATAACTCTTTTTTTCCACTTCTTAGAATATAATCAATTGCTTCATAAGTTGCGATAATAACATGGGCCTTAGCTAAATCTTCAATATTATCATCCTCGCTTTTTCCAAATAGCGATTCTCCTACCCTTTTAATAATTTTTAAATTAATCTTTTTATATTTCTCTTTGAATTCTTCTGTTCTTATATTAGCTAAAGCTACAATTGGTACTAAATATAACATTTTAGCACTTTTATCATTTAAAACTCTTGAGATCCCTGCTAATTCCCCTACTAAAGTCTTTCCTCCAGAAGTTGGAGCCATTATCAATTGATTAGCATGTTCCCCTAACAAACCTTTTTCAATAGAAATGGCTTGAATTGGTAATAAAGTAGAAAAGTTTAATCCTTTCAAAACTTCTTTAAATGACAGGGGAATTTCTAGGTTCTCTATACTTTGATTTAGATATTTCTTACTGATCGTTGGGGTTTTTTCAATATCATAAAGTGTTATTTCTTTATTGTTTACTGGATTAAAATCTGCTTTAAAAGCGCTTAATATCTTATTAACATCTTTAAATTTGAGGATCAAATGCATCAAAAAATTTTTTAATTTAGGACTGATTTTTTCTTGAGAAATTAACCCAGCCAGCTTAACTCTATTTAATATGATATCATAAGCACAATTAGAACAGATAATTTGATTTTTATAAGATTTTATTTGGAGATTTCTGTTTAATAACGTAAATTTATGTTTATCTAAACAAGAATTGCATAATGTCAGAATAATTATTTTATCTTCATCATATTGAAAACTTTTTAGCATTTTTTTTATTGATATAAAATCATTAGAAGAAGTTTGGCTTGAAAAAGCGACGAATTTATTTTTATCGGACATAATAAACTTTTCTAACAAACGTGGACTTATTGGTTGTGTACTTCCATCTTTCTCAATTTTATTAAAATTCAGAGTTCTTATCTTGTTCTTAAAATCTAACCCAAAGATGGCTGTTCCCTTAAAAAATGGTTCATTTACATAAGTAAATGTAAATCGTTTTTTCTTAAATGATTTGAGATAAAAGAAATTAACATTGAAGATCACCTCTTTCTTATACTCTCGATTTCTATCAAAGACTATAAAGAAGTTTCTTAAGGGAATACTCAACTATGAAACCATTTTAGCAATTAAATTATAATAAAATGAAATGAAAAATAACAAATCAAATTTTCTAATTTTGATAAACTGAATCGATTAGAATAGAAAAATTAGAGAATAAAAATATATTAAAAATTAAAAACCAAAAACTCGTTTTATTTTATCGTAAACTTCTTTTATCTGTCTAAGTTGTGCCTCATCTCCTTGATTTAAAAAATGCTCGAGCCATTGGCCCAAACCGCCCTGTTGAATCCATTGTAAGAAGTATTCGACTGATTGACGTTCATCAGCAGACATTTTCTTTTCGACTTTTTTGTTATATTTGTATTTATTTTTAATTTTCTTTTATATAAAGATTATAAATTATTCAATTTTATATTTTTATAATTCCAAATCAATTTATCATTATAAATGAAATTTTGAATTAAATTTCAAAGTGAAAGAAAAATGTCAGTAAGAATTAAAACGCCTAATCTAGACGAAATATTTGAAAAATGGAAACAAAAAGCTGCGAGAACAGATCGTAAAAAAATGGAGAAACAATTTGGGACAAAAGGAGCAATTTTCTCTTTAGATGCAATAAGTGCCGCAGAATACGTAAAGGATACAATGAAAGAAGCAGCTATTTATTTTGCGGTTAAAAAATCTCTTGGACCAGTAACGAAAGAGAGAGACGAGGAAATAGTTACAGCTCCAAGAGTAGGAAGAGTGCAATTCTATTCTTTTAGAGGTGCCGGAAAGATTGATAAAGAAAATTGGAAGGGAGATGAAAAAGTTCCTTTATTTGAATCAATACAAGCAGTTCCCTGTAAGGAATGTAGAGGAAAAGGATATTTAGAAAGTAAATGTAAGACTTGTAAAGGAACTGGAAAAATAGAGGAAACCTTTACAATATTAGTAGGCGAAGAACAGAAAAAAGAGAAGAAACCCTTCTCTTATCCTTGTGGTGCGTGTTATGGAACTGGAAATAGAACAGAACCATGTAAAGAATGTGGAGGACATAAAAATATGTATAAATATGAAACGCTTCCAGTTCCTTTCAAAACTGTAGTTACGGGAGTTCCAGTATTGCATAGTAGTGCTCAAACAAAATACGAAAAAGAAATCGGTGAAGATCTTCATAAAATGATTGAAGATGTTGAAGGAATTAGATTCAGTAATTTCAAAGAATTAGAATCTACTGCTGAAGCTTCATTAGGATATTGGAATAAAAACATAAAAAAGACAATTGGATCTGCTGGTAGTGATTATAAATCTTATGAGAAGGATAAAGATGCCCAAATTACGACACAAATTTACTTATTTCCAATGATCCAAATGTTTTGTGAAACTAAAAAGGGTAGAAAGTTTGAACTTTACAGTTTAGGCTCAGGAAATAAATTTATGACTTACTCTAACTTTTAATCCTATTTTTTTTTCCAAAGAAAAATACTAATTTATTAAAAAACGGTCTTTTCTCCTAATTAAAATCTTTATCTAAAAATTTAAATATAAGATAAGATAAACATAAGTTGAGACTTACATATAAGTTCAAACTTATATATATGAAGTGAGAAATTGTGATAGAGGAAAGTAAAATAGTAAAAGAAAAAAAGTCTATTAATCAAAAAAGTCTTTTTGGTTATTTTATACCAGATAATGCATTATTAATTTCAATGATTGGTATTTTTACGGCTTTAAGTTTTGCAATTACATTTTGGTTGCAGATTCCTATTCCCGCTACTGGAGGATACATCAATGTTGGTGATGTTATAGTAATGTTTACCGCTCTTTTATTTGGACCTATTATCGGGGGTATTGCTGGTGGATTAGGTCCCATGCTAGCGGATGTTTTTTCACCTTATATAATTTATGCTCCTGCTACACTAGTTATTAAAGGTATAGAAGGATTTTTGATTGGTTTAATTTCCAATCCAAAAGATTGTGAGGGTAGAGTTTCTTACCGTGATATAATTGGTGTGTTAGTTGGTGGATTCTTAATTCCTTTAGGTTATTTCATTTACGAAGCATTTATACTTAACCTTGGAATTGCAGTTGCATTAGTTGAAGTACCTGGCAATTTTTTCCAGTTTGGATTTGCAGCGTTCGTGTCACTTTTACTAATCATAGCCATTAGAAAGAATATAATTAAGGCTTTACCCCAAATTTTCAATAAAATATTTATTCCAAGGGAAATCGAAAATATAGAATAATTAAAAATTTAAAGTAATGTAATTAAAACATCTAAAGCATCTAAAACCTTTTTTCCAGTATCAGTTATAAAATATAACACATTTTTTCCTTCTTTTTTTCTGGATATTAAACCTTTTATTTCCAATTCTTTTAGATGTTGATAGATTCCAGCTAATTTTACATTATCGAAGATCATATTGAGTTGAGTCCCAGTTATTCCTTTCATACTTGATATTGAGATCTGGGATAATATTTTTAATTTTGTTATGATAATTGAACCTTTTCCTGTAGTTTTTGTTTGAGATGAAACAGCTTCTAAAATATAGGGGGCTTTTAGTCCACTACCAGTGATAAGACAAACAATATTTTCATTAGCGTCAAAAATCTCTTCTTGTTGCATTGATTGGACAGCAGCTATAGTCAAAGCAGAAGCTGGTTCAGCAAAGATACCTTCATACCTTATTAATTTATCAATTGATTTTAAAATATTGTCTTCGGGAATAGCCATTACAGTACCTTCACTTTCCCTAATATATTTGATAGCCAAATCTTTATATAATGGTTTTTTTACCAAGATTCCCAAGGCAATTGAATTTTCAAGTTTTAAAACACTATTTTTCTCATTAAAAAACTCATTAACTATAGGAGATGAAGATTTAGATTGTACTCCTACTAATTTTGGAATATTTTCTATTATATGGGCATTTTGAAGCTCAGAAAAACCTTTCCATAAACTTACTAATAATTCTCCGCTTCCCATTGGGATAATTATCCAATTTGGATTTTCAATTTGTTTGATAATTTCATAAGCAATAATTTTTTGGCCTTCAAGTGTAAGTGGATTTAAATCAGGAGTTCCTTGATAAAAATCCTTAATATTATTTAATTCTAAAACATATTCAATAGCATCATCAACCGTATCTCCAATTATTTCGATTTCAGAATCATATGCAATCATTTGAGCTTTTTTACCCAAATCGATTATTCTTGGAATAATATTCAAACATTTTATTCCTCTTTCAGAAGTATATGCAGCAATTGAAGCCCCTTGATTACCATTTGAAGCACAAATGATTTTGCTAAAATTCCAACTTTTTGCATGAGAAATTAACAAGCTTGCAACACGATCTTTAAACGAATTAGTTGGATTTTGAGTTTCATCTTTAAAATATAAATTTTCAATTTCTAACTTTTTTCCAAATTCTTTTGAATTTCTACAGGGAGTTCCTCCTTCCTCTAATGATATTATAAAATTATCATCTATATGAGGAAGTGCGAAACGATAATCCCAAAATTTATTATGAATTTTAATATGAGAAAAATTTTCTTTAAGAATTTCTAAATTAGATTCAAACCACAGTAAACCCTCACATTCAGGGCACTTATATACAATAGAAGTAAATTCAAAAGTTTTTTCACAGTTTATACAAGTTAAGATTAATGGTTTTTTAATAATGAAATGACCTCAAAATTGGTAGTATTTTTGTTTTAATTATTATTTGGTTTTTCTAATTATTAAGTTCTATTCACGTTCTTTATGTTTTTAAGACAGGAATTAAATATAATATTTAAATTTCTTTAGATTATTTCAGGGAAGAAGATGTAATTAAAAATATAAATAATTAAAAAATAAGTCTAACTATTTGATAATATCATCTGAAGCATAAGCGGAAAGAATTTTTCCATAAAAATAGTGATGACTACTTTTATTTGATTTACTCGCATGGACAATCTGACATTCATAGTTTAAGATACAATCTTTAATAGTTGGTACTTTTGTATTTTTTCCTGGAATAATTTCTAATCCTGCCTCTTTAAATTTATCAGTATTTCTCCCTGAATACCATCCTGCAATATCTATAGCATGATAAATTTTTTCTGAGGGTATATTCACGCTAAATTCATTCACTCCCTCGGTAAGTAATTTATAAGTATATCGACTATAGTCTACCTGTATTCTAATAACAGGATTATCATCCAATTCTTCAATATTTTTCCAATCTAAAGCCATAACATTGGGTTTTCCATTTTGATCCATTGAGACTAGCAAAGCTGTGTTTCTCTTAAAATG
>JBHLPN010000030.1:6601-15695 GCA_048939445.1 Promethearchaeota archaeon
TTATCTTGTAGTATTTCTTTCTCGCAATTTTCACAATAAACATAGTCTTCATCATCATAATTACCCATGACAAACACCTTCTTATTTAAATTATAATAAATTAAGATAAAAAATAATATAAGTATAGTATAAAATTATACAATACACCTATTAGCTTCTTTTAGTCTTTTCTCAGCATCTTTTACAATGTTATTAATAATTTCTTGAACACTTTCTACAGAATTGATTAAACCAATGCTTTGACCTAAAAGAACTGCGCCATCATCAATATTGCCCTCATAAGTCATTTCATAATGTTTTTGATCCTCCATGGCCATTTCTGCAGTAATTTGTGCTTCTAATTCCATTTTTTCTTGTTTACTTGATACAACCCCATGATGCAAAGAATAATTATTTTTCCAAAGGCGTATTGGACCAAGAACTCCAGTAACCCATGTAGTGTCGTGTGCTTTTGCTGAAGGTACAATATTTTTATATTTTTCATGAAATTCACTTTCTTTTGAAGCGATAAATCTCGATCCCATAGCAATAGCTCCTGCCCCCATTGCTATTGCTGAAGCTAATCCCTCTCCACTAGCAAATCCTCCGCAAGCTATTATTGGAATATCTGGATATTTTTGCGTAACTTGTTGTAATAGTACTAAGGTACTTATTTTCTCATAACTTTGATGTCCTCCGCCTTCCCAACCAGTAATAACCATACCATCAACTTCCGATGCTACACATTTATCGGCAAGCCATAAAGCAGGTGCTACATGAAAATGTTTAATATTAGATCCACTCTCTTTAAGTCGTTGGTACGTTTTAGCTTTTGGTAATATCTTTGGTGATCCTGCGCTAGTCACTGCATAAATACATTGGTCCTTTATTTTTGGATTATTCATTATAAACCTTGAAATCCCTCGACAGAGTCCTGGAGCATCTAATTGTAATCTTGCTGTTCTTATATTAAAGCCAAATGGTTTATTTGTATGTTCTACTACGTACTCCATATCTTTCTTCATTTCTTCTAAACTATTTTTCCCAAATAAATTAGTATGACTTAATACTCCTAATCCTCCTGCTTCTGAAACTGCAACAGCTAATTCCTTAGTGTAAAACGGTCCCATAGGAGCAGCAACAATTGGATACTTAATTCCAAACATTTCAGTTATGTTTGTTTTTATTCCCACTTTCTTATACCACCCATTGCCTTAATTTATATTTTTAATAAGATTGATTGAATAAAATAAAGAGATTATATAAAGTTTATAACCATTTATAAAGAGTTCAGAGAAATGATAATTTATTGAAATGAATCACTTTTTATTTCTATAAAAGTCTAATCATTTTATAAAATTAATAAGGAGGGCTTGTTAAAAATAAATTTAAATATATGTATCCTATTTAGTTTTTAAGAATTGAATAAATTTTGATTGAATCTTTAAATAAACGCAAAATTTTGCGATAAAATCTAAATTATTTTCTTTTAGGCGAGACTTAATTTGGAAAATACTATTGATTTAAAACTAGTCCTCCTTGGTGAAGGAGGAGTAGGAAAAACCTCAATAGTTAACACATTTACTGGTAATGAGATTTCTAGTGAATATCTACCAACTATAGGAAGTAGGACGATAAAAAGAGAATATGAATTAAAGACAATGGGAACAGTTATCAGAGCTAATATATGGGATATTGGTGGTCAAAGATCATTCAACCCTTTCAATCCAGCTTTCTTTAAAAATATTGATGTTGCTTTATTTGTTTTTGATTTATCTAAACCGAAGGAAACTTTAGAAAACATCAAACGAGAATTTTATGAAAACGTGCATAATTTCTCTGACGATTTCATCTCTATCATAGTTGGGAACAAATTAGATTTGTTAATTGAAGGAAGTAAAGTTAAAAACGCAATAAATAGCTTTTTAAGCAAAAATGATCATTTAATACTCACATCAGCAAAAACAGGAGAAAACGTTAACGAGTGCTTTGAATTATTAATTCACGCTTTTTTAAGAAAAATAGAGTTAATGGATTTTGATATTGTTTTGGAAAATATCTCTAATGAATTTTTAAAATCAATAGGAATAAATGAAAAAGAATTGAATAGCCACCTTTCAAATATCACTGATTTAGATTTAGTATTAAATAAGTATGTAGCAAAACTAAAAGTAAAAGAGGAAAGTGCCGAGGAGAAAGAAGTTAATGAATTAAAATACTACAATTTTCTTAAACAAGAATTAGAAAATAATGCAGTTCAAAAAAATGATATAATGAATCAATTTTTAATTAATATTTCCGAGCTAGAGAAAACTATAAAGTACTTACAAAAATCATTTGGTAAATCAGCTAAAGATTTAATCGATAATTTAAAAGAACTATTATTAACCAAAAAGAATGAATTTGAAAAAGAAATTGACCTGATAACAAAATTAAACAGAGAAGAATTTGAATTAGTGAAAATTATATCAAAGGCTAAAGAAAATCAAATAATAGGACAAAATGAGTAGTCTTTGCTAAGAAAAAAATTGAAAAAATTTAAGTAAAAGAATGAATAAAAAGTGGTGAATAAAATGCCGGAAGAGATTTCTTTAAAGGAGTTCCAAAAATTAAAAGAACAACTTAGTAAGTTAGATAATAAAATTAATGATCAAATAAAAAGAATTGAGCAAAAAGCAAAAGACCAATTCATACAGTTAGATCAAAAAATCGAGGACCGAGGAAATTCAACGAATAAGAAAATAGATGATTTAGCAAATATGTTTGAAAGTGAATTAAAAGAGAAATTTACAACTCTTTTAAGTAACTTAAAAGAAAACGTTAAGACGCTCAATTTAGAAATAGAAGATAAATTTAAAAGAGTTGATCGTAAGTTAGACGATCAAGTAGAAAATCTTGAAGATCAAATAAATTCTCTTTTAGAAAAAATAAAAACACTGAATGAGGATTTTTTTACAAAGCTATATAATTTCAAGGTAGAATTTGATACTAAAGAAGAAGTACTTAGAGATATGATTAGAAAATATCATGAAGAAAACACTGAGTATAAAAATGATCTTGAACCAATATTGGAGACTCTCAAAAGTGAACAAGATTTAGTTAAAATAACAGTGGATGTGCTTAAAAAACAGATAAAGGAAAGTGCAAAAGAATGGATTGATAATGAAATAAAATTAGCATGCAAAAACAAAGAAAAAGAAATTCTCATGAATTTATGGATCGATGAGTTGAAAGAAATTATTAATAATCTGGATAAATTAAAAGAAATGCATCCAAAAGAACTAAAACTTCATATTAATGAGATCTCTCATACTATTGAATCCTTCAAACAGAAGTTCATAAAATAATTTTTTAGAAAACTGTTTTTTACTTAAAAATCTTCTTCTTATAATAATACTATTATATAAATCTCTAATGGTAATCATGTACCCTGATATTATTTCTTTAGGTGAGTTATTAGTAGAAATAATGCGTGAAAAATTAAATATTTCACATGGAAGCCTTGGAGCAATATATAAAGGACCCTTTCCAAGTGGAGCACCAGCTATTTATATTGATTCTGCCGCTCGAATGGGAAAAAAATTTCAACTAACTACAGGATTTATAGGAGTAATAGGAAATGATGAGTTTGGAAAATGTATAATTGAGAAATTGCAAAAAGACAATGTAGACACATCTCAAATAAGAGTTGAAGAAGGGTTAACTACTGGAATTGCATTTAATCAATATAATTCTGACGGTTCTCGTAAATTTATTTTTGCAAGGGGGGCTGCTGGAGAAACATCTCCAAACGACATTAACAAGGATTATTTTAAGAATATAAAAAATCTCCACATTATGGGAAGCGCTCTTTCGATTAGTAATAAATCTAGAGATGCATGTTATAAAGCAATCAAGATCGCTAAAGAACTCAATCCTAATGTAATTATTTCGTTTGATCCAAATCTTAGACCTGAAATGCTAGATTTAGAAACCATCTTAAAAATTTGTAACCCAATATTAGAAACAGCAGATGTTCTATTTCCAAGCAGTGAAGAAGCTGAAATGCTGGCAGGAATAAAGGACTCAAAAAAAGCCTGCCAAAATCTACTCGAGATGGGGCCAAAAATTATTGTACTAAAACAGGGAAGCAAAGGGTGTACAATATTTACTTTAGATAAGTCGCAAGAATTAAGTGTAAAGGGTTTTAAAGTCATTGAAAGAGATCCTACTGGCGCAGGAGATTCTTTTGATGGGGCATTTATTATAGGATACTTAACAGGTTGGGACTTAAAAAAAACTGCTATATTTGCTAATGCTGTAGGAGCATTAAAAGTTGAGTCTTTTGGACCTATGCCTGATACATCATATAGAGATGTTATTGAATTAATAAATAAATAGGTTAAAAAGCTTAATTCCACAATTCCACATCCAGATTGAAAAAATATTAGGAAAAAATTATATCTTATATTTTGATGAGAAAAGGAATAGATTGACAAAACCTATAATTAAAGGTTAAAAAAAGCGGGGTTAGAGTGTCTGTTCAAACGCGAATCATAGTTAAAGTTTTAGTGTTAACTCCCAATCCGGCCAAAAGACACTATAACCCCATATTTATTGAGCGAATTTCTAAGAAATATCCAATTTATAAGCTAGAACATTTTCATATATAAATTTATCTTTTTATTTCACCTCAACGTTAAAATGAAAAAGAGGAAAAATCAAAATTTAAATATTTGAAATTTTAATATTCCATAAGAAAGTTTCAAGAAGTGTGTGAGTAAAAATGATCGATTATTTAAATCGACACTTATTTGATCAAATATTTTACTATTGCAGAAACTAAATAAATATTCAAATTCTAATTCTATATGAGGCATTAATTAATATAATCCAAAAATCATAAAATGACTGACGAATTTAAAGAAGAAGAAAAGGAATCTAAATCGGAAAGGGAAATCGATAGAGTAGATAAGGAATTTTTATCTAAAGCTAAAAACTCAAGAGATATGATGGATAAAAAACTAAGAACTTTTGAAAATAGCATTGAAGACATATCAGAAACCATAACAAATGGAGAAGCAGCAGAAAAAGAAGAGATTGAGAAGAAAGCTATAGAAGAAATTAGCGAAGAATTAAAAGAAGCTCACGAAGAACTTGAGAATATTAAAAAGAAAATAAATGATAAAGAAGAGTATCTTTCTGCGATTCAAGAGACGATTGATCAACTTGAGGAAAAATATAATCGTAAAACTGAGGAGATGAGTAACATAGAGGAGAGATTAACAATTACAACAGAAAGTAAAGAGAACTTGGAGCAAGAATATATGGAACTTTTGAAAAATAACGAACAATTAGTAAAAACCTACGAAACAAGGCAAGTGGACTTAATTGTTCTTACTGATTCAATCAAAGAAAAAATTAGTACTCAAGAAGAACTTCGAAATAAAATTTCAAAAATGAATCAAGAGATCCAATCAAATGAGGATTTACTAGAAAAACAGAGAGAAGAGGTTGAAGCATTAGAAAAAAAGTTAAAGAGTCAACGGGCTGAAAATGAAACTTTGAGAGTATCAATTAGTAAAAATAAAATTGAGCTTGAACATTCAAATTCAGAAATTGAAGCAAAGGAAGAAGAAAAAACACTTTTAACTGAACAAATTGAAAAAAGGGAAAGTAGAATTAAAGAATTAGAACAATTGCTTGAAGAATATAAAGATGGGTTTCCTGAAATGGAAAAACAAAAAGGAACCTACGAAGAACTTCTTGCAAAATATAAAGTACAGCTAACTGATAAACAACAACAACTAATTGAGATTGAATCTCGAATACAAGAATTGAATGATACGTCAAATACATTGATTGAACAAATTATTGCTAAAGAAAACCTAATTGAAGCTAATGAAAAAAGAATCGAAGTTTTAAAGAAAGATATTGAAACCTCGAACACAGAGTATATTGAAATAGAAGAAAGATTAGAAGCCATAACTGAAAAATTAAAACATAAAGAGACAGACCATGAGAAATTAACAAAAGCAAAAGAAGCTATTGAAACTAGCACCAATGACTCAAGAGCAATTTTACAAAAACTTAAATTAGAATTAGAAAGTCAAGAAAAAGAAATTAGAGATAAGGAAAGTAGAATACATAGATTAGAAGTTTTATCCGCGATATACCGAGCTTCCAAATTTTTCGGAGGTATTTTAATTGGGATTGGAGTATTTTTCATAATCTGGGCATTAGGTGTTTTTTATAATTTTATTAATTTAGGTGATGCTAATAATTTCATAATGGGATTATTTTTATTAATTGGAGCTATTTTATCAATTATTTCAGGGATATTCCATTTAGAAAAGTCTTGAAAGTTTGATTATCAAACTATTTATCAAACTAAAATTCTTGTTATAAATTTAGTGTGAAAAAATTGACCGAAAAAGACCAAGAACAAATTCTTCCAACTCGTCATGTAGGATTGTTAACAGGAATTTTGTATGGTATTGGTTGTGGTATTGGGGGCTCAATCTTTATCTTATTAGGAACAGCTATAGCAGAAGCTCAATCTGGTGTCTTAATTAGCCTGATACTTGGTGGGATCTTAATTTTTTTTACAGCTTTAAACTACAGTGAATTATCTACTAGTTTACCAATATCAGGTGGAGCCTATAATTTCAGTAAAGAAGCATTAGGAGGATTTTTAGCCTTTATAATTGGCTTTTTTTTATGGATAGCTAATATAGCAACATTCTCATTTTCTGCTCAAGCTTTTACTAGCATAATAGAAGCTTTCTTTCCTTTACCATTTGCACAATTCTTGTTTATTCCAATAGCTATTATCTCTATTCTTTTTACCACAATTGTACTGTTTCGAACTCATAAGATAGCATTAAGAACTCTTGTTTATTTAACAATAGTATTGCTAATAATCTTTGGAATTTTCATTTTTTCAGGTTTTTTTATTGCTCCTATTACTAATATCCCAGATGGCTATGACCCAGATTTTCTATTTTCTAATACTAATTTTTTTAGTGTTATATTAATGTTTTCATTCTTGTTTATTTTTTTTACTAGTATAACCTCAAATTTAGCTTATTTAAATGCGGATTTGAAAAATCCATCAAAAAATATCCCTAAAGCTAATATTTTTGCCATTTTAATAACCTTACTCATTTATTTATCCATAACAGTAGTAGTAATGATAAATATTGGGTCTGATACAACAGGTTTAGGTGAATCTCCAATATTATTAGCATTAGTAATGAATGATATATTAGGTTTTCCTGGTTATGTACTCATGGGAGTTGCAGCTATTATTTCAACATTTATAGCAATGAATGCGGCTTTAGGTTCTGCTGTAGCTGTAATGTATGCTCTAGCGAGAGACAATTATATATCAAAAAGATTTTTAAAAGTAAACAAAAAAACGAAAGTACCTACACTAGTGATAACAGTAACAACCGCAGTAGCAATACTTTTTACAATTCTAGCAATAATTTTTACTAATATAGGATTTACAGCGAATATTACAACATTTATTTATTTCTTTGGATTAGCATTTGTTAATTTTGCTGCTGTTATCCTAAGATATAAAAGAAAAGAATTAGATCGTCCATTTAAGGCACCTTTTTTTCCTTATTTACCTGTGATTATTGGCTCTACATGCTTAATTTTAGGATTCGCATTAAACATAAATGCGATAATTCTTGGTTTGTTCATATTAGTCATTGGAATAACATATTATTTATTAACAATAGCAGATCGTCATTCGGTTATTTTGACTTTAGCAGGTTTGAAATTTTTTGCATTAGTTCTTGTTGGAATCTTCATTTGGGTGATAAACAACTTCAGTATTATGATTTCTCCGATTACTGGTTTTATTTCTATTTTTTCTTTAGTATTATTACGAATATTAATTTTTATTTGTATTTTTGTATCTGCGACCATATTTTTTGACATTATTCCACTCAAAGAATTAGTATTTTTCTTTATTAAAAAAGTTAATAAAAAGGAGGTTGCAATTGATATAGGAATCGGCCAAATTATTGAATTGAAAAGAAGTAAAGCAAAATTAATTTATTATATAAATATCATAATTAGCATAATTCAGATTTTCTCTTCAATATTTATCTTTATTTTAGCTTCTTTATTTATGGCGGATGTAATTTCAATTGATTCAATTACTTTTGGTGCCACAGTTTTTCCTCAAGTAGCTTCAGAATATTTATTTAGTGCAATTTTAATTTTTCTTGGTATCACTATATTTTTTGGTGGAGTATTTAGTCTAAATTTAAACAAGGAGATAAAAACACTAGGAATTTAAAAGAATCCTGTTTTCTTTTTTATAATTAAAATTTTATTAAACTTTTATTATCATAAATGCAATTTCCAAAACTGAATTTACACATACATACGAAATATTCTGATGGAAAACGAACCATTAAGCAAATTGTAGAAAAGTCTCTTAAACTAAAATTTGAATATATAGCGATAACCGATCATTTTACAAACTCGTGGAAAGCATGGGTTTCTACATTAAATAATAATGAAAGAATCTCAGAATATCTAAAAGAACTTACAGATTGCCAGAATTATTTAAAGAGTCAAAATAAACTATTAACACTGTTAAAAGGCATTGAAATAGATCTTGGAAGTACTGAGCAATTTATTAAGATGTATGTAAAAGCAGATAAATTTGATTTAATTTTATTTGAATATCTTCAAAGTTATGAATCAATTGCTTTTGTTAAGAATATAATTTATTATTGGAGAAATCAATTATCTGATAAGAATGATCTTCCAGTTTTAGGTTTAGCCCATTTTGATCCTGCACATTTTATATTAGGAAATCTTGATACTTTAATGAACTTTCTCAAAAAATTTAATATCTATTTTGAATTTAACTCAAGTTATCCCTCATTTTATTCTCCACGCTATGAAAGATTTTTTGAGAAATTAAAGGAATATGAAATCCCTGTTGGAATAGGTTGCGATTCTCATAATCTTACTAATTTGAATGACATTGAAGAACCTATTGAAATGGTGAAATATTACAATCTTGAAAAAAATTTCAACATTCTATTAAATCTTCTTGATGTTAAGAAGGAGTCTGACTAATAAAAGAGATTTTTCTTTAAAAACT
>JBHLPN010000030.1:15795-17009 GCA_048939445.1 Promethearchaeota archaeon
GATGGAGTTTGGACTCGTCGTGATAAGGGTTTACCACCCCCAAAACCTAAAGTTGCATGGGATCAAGTGAAACCAAACCCTAGTCATTATGCTATTGTGGAACTAATGGAAATGGGAAAATTAAATTATCTCATTTCTCAAAATGTGGATGGTTTACATGCTAAATCAGGAATTCCTTTTGATATTTTAGCAGAACTTCATGGGAATCAATTTTTTATGAAGTGTTTATCCTGCAACAAAAAGATGTTATTTGAAGAGGTTGGGTGGAACAAAAGTAAGTGGGGTCCAGGATATCGAACTTATCCAGTTCGAGAAGGACAACCTTCTTGCCCTCATTGTGAAGGAAGATTAATCTCAAGTATAGTAAATTTTGGAGATTCTCTTCCTTATGATGAGCTTCAGGAGTCAATAATAAGATCTGAAAATGCTGATGTTTTCTTTGTAATTGGTTCATCTCTAGTGGTGACACCTGCGGCAAACATGCCAGGGATCGCAAAAAAAAATGGTGCAAAATTAATACTTCTTAATAAGGGAGATACACCTTATGATTATGTAGCTGATATAAGATTTGACAGTTTAATTGAAGAAATACTGCCCCCAATTATGGAAAAAGTAAGAGAAATGATAAAAAGTATCTAATTGTTTTTATTTATGGTATCTTGTTATAATATATATTAAATACTTCAAGCCGTTGTTATTTATGAAAGATCTCAGTAAAGATAAAAAAAAAATTAAAGATTTTATTTTTAAAAATGGAAGACTTCTTGAAAGGAAATTATTTTCATATTTTTTTGAAAAAGGGAATAAAGAGGATGTTATTAAAGTACTAGTTGCATATCAAAACTCAGATGGAGGATTTGGCAATGGAATTGAACCAGATCTCTTGTGTCCAGACAGTACTGCTATTGGTGCTGAAACTGCAATGTACATTCTTGATCTCTTGGAATATGTAAATAATGAAATCACAGATCGTTTATTTAATTGGATTATTAAAGAACAGAATGAAAAAGGATATATCGAGCATCCTCCTAAAAATATATTTAATTACCCATTTCAAAAATGGTGGATTAACCCTGATGATCAAAGGATATTTGCTTTATCCGGTTTTCTTAAAAAGTGGGGTTTAGGAGATACAATTTTTTTTAAAAAAGTAAAAAAGTTTTATACAAACAGTTCCCTTCCTAAGGAATTCAAAATTTACGATTATCCCTATT
>JBHLPN010000224.1:0-5299 GCA_048939445.1 Promethearchaeota archaeon
AACACTGTAATTTTTATATAAAATCTTTTGATATTTATAAATAATAATGAAATTTGTCAGATATAACTCTCGAATTGAAGCGGGATTATTATTAGCGGAATTCATAAAACATGAAAATGAGCATTTTTATAACTTTGTGAGTGAAAACATCGATAAATGCTTTTGTTTTGCTATTCCGAATGGTGGTGTTCCAGTTACAGAGGGTTTTTGTTCTCATTACAACTTAAATTATGATATACTCATTGTTCGAAAGATAAAAATTCCTTATAATACAGAAGCAGGATTTGGGTCAGTTACTACAGACGGAACTATCCTGATTAATAAACCACTTTTATCTCAATTAAATTTATCTGAACAAGCAGTTAATGATTCTATAGCTTTAACTAAGAAAGAGATTAAGGATAGATTAAAATTTTATAAAAAGGAAGAAAATTTAGAATTATTTTATAAACAAAATATCAATAATAAACATATCTTCCTTCTTGATGATGGATTAGCTTCAGGTTTTACAATGTTGGCAGCAGTAAATATGATAAAGAAATATAACCCAGAAAAAATCCATATTGCAGTACCAACAGCTCCATTAAGAACTATTAAAACGATAGAAAAGGAAATTAGCGACATTTATTGTCCTAATATAAAAAACACTCTATGGTTTGCTGTTGCTGATGCTTACAAACATTGGTATGATGTTCCTGAAAAAGAGGTATTGGAGATAATAAACAATTCAAAGTATTTTATCCACAATATAGGCTAATGTAGATTTAAATAGCATTGAAATATTCTAAAATTAAAGAAAAGTAAAAAAAAATTTAAGAGTTAAGCGCTAATCAACCGAAATAATATTGAAGCGTGAGGAATATAGAATTCATCTTTCCGCTTCACAACAACTGTGTGGAAATATTCAGCAAGACCAAGAAAACCTCGAATTACTGACTCATCTTCTTCAAATCTAAAAATGACTGCTGCAATAGCTGCCCCAGTATTAAAATTTACTTTGTCGTAAACTCTCTCATCAATTAAGGGAATTTTTAATTCGTTAACAATTTCATAAACTCGTTTAATGAAGAGTTCTCGCTTAGGCATTTTTTACTAACCTTCTTAATAATCTATTAGAATTTAGAAAATTGAATTTTATATAATTTTTAAACTTACTAATGAAATATGTTATATAATATTATTAGTTTAGGTTTTTTAATAATTAACGTTTTTTCTAGATCTACGTAATATTGGGATTTATAGAGTTGAAAAAGAATGGAATAAAAATATAAATACATATTTATATAATAAAAATATAAAGATTATAAATAGTAATTTTAATTTTAATCAAATTTTCAATAACATTAGAGGAATTGAGTAGAACGTGGTCTCAAAAGAACAGAAAAAGATTGAACGAGTAATTAATTTTATGAAAAAAGGCTTAACTTCTTTAGTTGATGATCTAGAAGAAACAGTTAAAGGTATAAATGATTTTATTAAATCATTGGGGAAAGCTCAGAAAGATTTGAGGGATGTTTCTGTTACTGAAGAAGTTCAAACCGTTAGTACTTCCTCTAAAAAAATTGTAGCACCAACAATGGCGGGAGCTAAAACTGCAGCAGCAAGTACTTTATTCTCATTATTAAGTAGTGGGAGTCCTTCTCCAACAACAGCTGCAGTTCCAACAACCTCTATTCCAGCTGCCCCCATTCCTCCAGGTGTCGGTGCTCCTAAAGCTCCTGTTGGTGGACCACCGAAGGCACCTCCAAGTGGTGGGCCCCCTAAGGCCCCTACTGGCGGAGGACCTCCTAAACATCCAAGTTTGCCTCCAGCTCCAAAATTACCTCCTGCTGGCGGTGGGCCCCCTAAAGCTCCAGGTACTCCTCCAAGTGGTGGACTTCCCAAGGCCCCTACCGCTGGACCACCTGCAGCACCAGCATTTGCAAAAAGACCTGGCCCTCCTAGTGCTGGACCACCTGCAGCACCAGCAACTGCAGCAGTGGCCCCAAGAGCGGGAGGAGGCTTAAGTTCTCTTCGAGATGAAATGCTGGACGAATTGAATCGCCTCAAGAAAATCATGAGAGGCGAATAAGATACTTAAAATTACTACTCTTTTTTTGTAATATTAGTTTAACTAAATTATTTCTATTAAAGAATCAATTAGTATAGAAGTACGGAGATTTTTTAACAATTAAAATAATATATTAGATATAGTTATTTAGGGTAATTATCTTAGAATTAAATTTAGAATATTATAAGATATGGGAAATCTAACAGTTGTTCTTGATATTGGTCAATTTGCTACAAAAATAGGCTTTGCAGGAGAAGATAGCCCCTCTCAAGTGTTCCTTACCATAGTTGGGAAACCTAAATATCAAGATGTTGGTGTTAATTATGGTGCTAGCCAATCTCGTGAAGATGAAATATACGTAGGAGATGAAATCCAATCAATTGGATTGTATAAAGTTTTTCATCCTATTGAAAAAGGTATTGTAGTAGATTGGAATCATTTAGCGAATATTATTGACTATATATTCTATAACCTAAGAGTTGATCCCACACTTGTTAATGTCTTATTTGCAGTCCATCCTTTGTTTCCACATAGAGATTTAGAAAAAATTTTTGAATTATTTTTAGAAAGATATCAGTGTATGGCGTTTTATCCTGTTTTGGATTCAATGTTAACTCTTTATTCAGGGGGATTTCAAACAGGATTAATTGTAGAAATTGGAGATAGTAATACAAGAATAGTTCCTATTTATGAAGGATATAAATTAGAACATGCTGTACGGATTTTGGATATCGGTGGTAGAGTGTTAACTCATTATATGGAACAAACATTAGAAGCTATTGGATGGTCTGTTGATTCTTCAATAAGAAGAGAATTGGTGAGAGTTTTAAAAGAAAAAGCTTGTTTTGTATCATTAGATTATAATGAAGATCTGAAACTTAGTGAACAATATGAGAAAGAATATTCTTTGCCTGACGGTTCTACTATTTCACTCAATAAAGAACGATTTATTGTACCAGAATTATTGTTTAAACCAACTTCAGAGTTAGAAGAAGATTCATTACATGTTGCTATAATGGATGTAATAGAAGCGTGTGATTTAGATATTCGTCCGGAATTATTAAACAATATTTTTCTTTCAGGCGGATCCTCGATGTTCCCAAATTTAAAATCACGGATATATCAAGAATTGGAATTAGAACTAGCCAGAAGGAAGAAAAAAAATCTTGGTGTCAGAATTATTGCTCCAATGGAGCGTACTTTTTCTGTATGGATAGGGGGCTCAATACTAGCCATGATACCAGAGTTTTCTCAAAATTGGATTACTCGGGCTAAGTATTTTAATGAGGGAATACCACCCAATTTATTATAGAATCTTTTTTTATAATATTTGGGAAATATCCTAATAATACTAAGATCATACATTTTATTAAATAAACAATCTCAATATTAAATCATATTAAAACACTATTTTTAAAGGGTTAAATGAATATGAAAAATTTTGAAGAAAATCCTCATTATAAGCCAAATTATTCAAAATTATTCAATAAAATTAAAGATATCAAGACTCCAATAAAAAATGAAATATTGATGGCACTCCTCGATGGACAATGGCATTCTGAATTAGAATTAATAAGAGTCACAAAAAAACAACATGAATTCATTGGAGCTGTTACATTGGGCACGATGGTATCATCTTTAAATCATTACATCAAAAATAACTATTTACAGAAAAAGATTGTAAATGGTAAGATGCTTTATAAATTAAATGATAATTATGTTGGTTTAACACGAGCAGCATATCGATTTGATTCAAAAAGCTATTTTTAGGTAAATAAATTATTTTTTTATGCATTGTTCCTTAGAAATTTTAAATTCTTCACAATTAGAACAAAAACCTTTACCTGATTTATCATTTAAACCTTCATTCCAGCATTTAGGACACATAAAATAAGTATAAGGTTTATTATATTTCTGGAGAGTAACTTTAAAGATATTAAAATTACAAATAGAACAAGTAGAATCTAATAATTTTAGTTTTCCATTCTTAGGTAAAGATAAAAATTTTTTGCAGTTTTCATCAGAACAAACTAAGAATCTGTTCTTTTTAGTATTAATAAATTTCATTGGATGGTTTCTACAAAAGGGGCAGTTTGAAGACGTAAGGGGTATAGTATAATCGATCTTGTAACTTTCTATTTTAGAAATTAATTTATGTTTATTTATTAAGAACTTGTCAAACAGTTGTAAAAACTCTTTTCTTGTCTCATCTACGACATCTTTCATGTTCCTTTCTTCATTTTTAATTCTTTCAAGTTTTACTTCCACCTTTCTAGTAAAATCGGGTTTTAAAAAGGGCAACCATATTTCAATTAAATTTTCAATAATAAATATACCTAAATCCGTTATAAAGTAATGATATTTTATCCTTTCTGTTAATTCACGAGTTTGTAACAATTTTATTATTATTGGTCTAGTTGATTTTGTACCTAGATGATTTTTTTCCATTAGTTTTAGCAATGTTGTATCAGTATATCTAGGAGGGGGTTTTGTTTCTTTTTGAAAAAATAAAATCTCTTTTACTGGGATTTTATCACCAATAATTTGAATTTCTTCATCATATTTTGGTTTAAGAAATGGGGCAATTTCTAGAAACCCAGGTGTAATTAATGATACAATTTGAGCATTAAATAGCTCATCTTTAATTAAGATTTTTAAAAATTGTTTTGATTCTAGAGCATCTTCTCCAAAAAGCGCAAGATAATGGCGAGCAAGAAGATCATATACTTTTTTTTGTAGGTTAGTTTCAAATCTTGAGCTATTTAGCTCTAAACTTTCAAGCGGAGTGATAGGAGGGTGGTCTCCCATATCTTTCTTTCCTTTGGTAGGGCTTATTCTCTTTTTCTTTAATAAGTCTCTAGTATAGTTTTTATATTGAGGATGTAGAATAAATTTATCCAAAATTTCACGATGATTAAAATCTGATTTATAAATGTCACTATCAGTTCTCGGATAAGAGATTATTTTATTCAAATATAATGCATTCATAGTTCGCATTGCCATATTTGCAGAAATCCTTAAATTCTTTGTTAGCAGGACTAATGCTTTTGATGTATTCAATGGAGTTGGCGGGGACCTTTTAATTACATCCTTAGAATTATCTATGATCTTTCCTACTTTTTCATTTCTAATCTTTTGAAAGATCTGTCTTGCTTCAACTTCTTGTTGATTCTTGAAAGGATTAAGGTGATGATGCGCTCTAAAAACACCATTTGTGTGGTATAAATCAGCGTCAATAATAAAATAAGG
>JBHLPN010000225.1:0-5298 GCA_048939445.1 Promethearchaeota archaeon
CTGACGAATATGGTGGGAATCTTGAGAATCGTTTAAGATTTCCTATTGAAACTCTTGAATTAATGAGATCAAGTGTAGGTGATTTTCCTATAGGATACCGAATATCGGGTGATGACTTTGTTCCTGAAAGTAATACATATAAAGAAAAAGCTATAATAGCTGAAAATTTAAGTAAATACTTGGATTATGTCAATGTTACTGGAGGCTGGCATGAAACAAAAACTCCACAAACAACTATGGATGTTCCAGAAGGATGTTACACGTATTTAGCAGAAAATGTTAGGAATAGAGTATCTATTCCTGTTTTTGCCTCCAATCGAATAAATAATCCTGAGTTAGCTGAACAAGTATTAATGGCAAGAAAAGCAGATGCCATCTGTATGGGTAGAGCATTAGTAGCTGATCCATATTTACCATCAAAGGCAAAAAAAGGTGATCTGCGGGATATTATGGCATGTATAGGATGTAATCAAGGATGTTTTGATGCTATATTCAAAATGGTTCCTATCTCATGTTTAAGAAATGCTAGAGCCGGAAATGAAGCTAAAACGATGATAAAACCAATTAAAGAAAGGAAGAAGATAATGGTTGTTGGAGCAGGACCTGGAGGACTGGAAGCTGCTCGAGTTGCTGGAATTAGAGGTCATGAAGTTCACATTTTCGAAAAAGATGATAAAATAGGAGGGCTATTAAATTTAATATGGATACCTCCAGGAAGAAATGAATTTAAGAGAATAATTGATAATTATCAATACTGGATTCAAAAATATGGTATCAAACTACATCTCGATCAAGAAGTGACCCTTGATACAGTTAAAGAATTTAATCCCGATGCAGTTTTTATAGCAACGGGTTCTAAGCCATTAATACCACCTATTCCTGGTATACAGAGAAACAACGTTTATTGGGCAAATGATGTATTCAGTGGAGACGCTCCGATTGGGAAAAATAATGTGATTATTGGGGGAGGTGCTACAGGAATAGAATTGGCAATTTATTTAGTAAAATATGGAACTTTAAGTCTTGAAGCTTTTGATTTTCTAACGAATTATAAAGCTCTAGAACCTGAAATCGCCTTAGAAATGTTACATGGCAGAAGAAATAAAGTTACAGTATTGGAACAATTACCGAAACTAGGTTCAGCATTGGGAAAAACCACTAAATGGGTATTACTTGATAAGTGTGATAATTTGGGAGTCAATTTTCATACTGGAGTCAGAGTTAAAGAAATTGGAGAAAATTTCGTGAGTTTTATTGATACAAAAGATAATGAACAGGTAATTAATGATGTAGACGTCGTGTTTTATGCGACAGGAGTCGAACCAAATAAAAGCCTATTTATGAAATTAAAACAACTCGGAAATTTTAAGGTAGAGACTATCGGAGATGCTAGAAAACCAGAAACTGTCTTAGAAGCTATTCATAGAGCATATAAATTAGCAAATAAAATATAATAAAAAAATCTATTTTTTAATTTTTTTGTATTAAGAGTCAAAGATTTTACCCGTTTTAGCTTCTTCTTCTTCACGAAGTGGTTGTTTCATTATTTTTCCTGTAGGAGTTTTAGGTAGATCCTCTCTAAATTCCACATATTTCGGCACTTTAAAATCAGCTAAATGTTTTTTGCAATAATCGATGAGTTCTTGTTCAGTAAGAGACTCTCCTTCTTTCAACACAATAAAGGCTTTTGGGAGTTCCCCATAAATCTTATCTCGTACACCAATAATTGTGGCCAAAGAAACTGCTGGATGAGAATACAGTACTTCTTCAATCTCACGAGGGTAAATATTTTCTCCACCACGTATAATCATATCTTTTTTGCGATCCGTTATATAGAAAAAGCCATCTTCATCCATATAACCAATATCTCCTGTATATAGCCAACCATCTTTAAGAGTTTCTGCATTTGCTTCAGGATTTTTGTAATATTCTTTCATAATGTTATCTCCTTTTACAACAATCTCCCCTTTCGTATTGGGAGGAAGCTCTTTACCGTTTTCATCAACAATATTCATTTCATTTCCAGGCAAAGGTATACCAATACTTCCTATTTTTCGTCTATCTTCTGTTTCAGTTGGTAAAGGATTAACTGAAGAAGCACATGTCCCTTCTGTAAGACCATAACCTTCCACAACTTTACATTTAAAGGTTTTTTCAAATTCTTTAAATACTTCCACAGGTAAAGGGGCAGCACCACAAACAACATATTCTAATGAAGAAAGATCTAAATTTTCATGCGGCATTCTAAGTAAAATAGAGAGTACTGTTGGAACACAACTAAAAGTGGAAGCCTTATACTTCGCTACGGTTTCCCAGTGTGTCTGAGCTGAGAATCCAGGTGTCAAAATACAGCTCGCTCCTATTGCAAGTGGTGCCATGACAGTAACTATTTGAGCATTAACATGAAATAAAGGCAAAATCAGCATAAATCTAAAATGTTCTTGAGCATTCGTGAATTCTCCTATCATTTCGGCATTTCTTCTGATATTAAAATGAGTTTGCAAAACACCTTTCGGAAAACCAGTAGTTCCTGAAGTATATAAGATCGCAGCAGGGTCTTCTTTTTCATTGATTTCCACCTCAGGAGGAGCATCAGAAGATGCTTTTTCCATTAATTCCTCATAATTTAAGGTTCCTTCAACTTTTTCTCCGATTACAATTATATGTTGTAAATTAGGAAGATCTCCTTTAATTTGGTTAATTGCTTCTACGAATTTCGGAATTGTTATGATAATTTTGGCTTCTGAATGCCCGACTACAAATTTGACTTCTCTAGGTTTAAAGAGCGCATTGACAGGACCAGTAATCGCGCCTATTTTAGGGATACCTAAATATAAATATACGTATTCAGGCATGTTCGGTAAATAAACACTTACTTTATCTCCTTTTCTTATCCCTAAATCGTATAAAAAATTTGCTACTCTATTTGTGAGTTCATTCAATTGAGAATAAGAAACGGTAATATCTTTCCAATATAAAAATACTTTATCATTATACTTATTTGCTTGGTTTTCGACTAATTCTCTAAGATTCATATTTCATATCCTCATTTATTTAAATATCATGTGAGAATCTAAACAAGCAAAAATATTTTCTTTACTATTTAAATTTTATATTATTTATTGAATTTCATTTAGGGGTTATTTAACACTTCTGAATAATTTTTAATATGAATATGAAATATATTAATACGAAAAAAGCCTATTTTCCATAGAAATTTTTGTTTAAAACTCATAAAAGAAACTTCAAAATGTGATGAAAATGTCAGAAGAAGATTTATCAAAAAAATTGGTTATAAGCGCTGCACTTACAGGAGCTGTAACCAATAGAGCTATGAATCCAAATGTCCCATTTACAGCAGAGGAATTTGGGGATGAGGCTAAAAAATGTTATGAAGCAGGAGCAGCAATAGTACACATCCATGCACGAGATCCAGAAAAAGGTAATCCCACTCATGAACTAGATATTATAGGAGCAATAATAGATAATATTAAAGAAAAAGCTCCAGACATTTTAATTAATCTTAGCACAGCAATAAGTTCAATTGTGACTCCCAAACAGAGGATTACGCCTGTTGAAACATTTAAACCTCCTATAGCTTCATTAAATACCAATTCAATGAATTTCGCAGTAGGAGATCATAAAACTGGACAAGTAGGGCTTGGAGCGAAAAATATTTTTGAAAATACATTTGATACAATTCAAAAATTTGCAAAAGCAATGAAAAAAGCGGAGACAAAGCCAGAAATCGAAGTTTACGATATTGGTGGAATGTATAACATTTTACATTTAGCAAAACAACAGCCTAAAAGAATACTTGATCCTCCACTACATTTTCAGTTTGTGTTCGGTGTTTTAGGAGGAATACCATTTTCCTATGAAAATTTGGCGCATCTTGTTAACCTTAAACCTCCAGATGCTAGTTGGAGTGTTTGTGGCGTAGCTAAGAATCAATTCCAAGCAGCTATGTGTGCAGCGGCAATGGATGGTCATATTAGGGTTGGTTTAGAAGATAACACAAGGTTACCTGATGGTAAGTTAGCCAAAGGAAGTTGGGAACAGGTAGAATGGGCAGCAAAAGTTGCTAGATTAGTTAATCGAGAGCCTGCTACTCCCGCTGAAGCCAGAAAGATTTTTAATTTATACCAACAGTAAAAGATCAATGTGATCTTTTTTTATTTTTTTTATTTTTTATAAAAACAGCATTTCTACTACTAATTCTAATTAGCTTTGAATTATTATTATAAAACTGAAAAATAATATAGAAAAAAATAAAATAAAAATTTATTAAATATTACACTTCTTCCCAATATATTATATCTTTTAAAGTTCCTTCTCGTTTATCCTTAGGACGTAAGATTGCTTTCACTTTTGCATCAGTAAAATCTTTATCAAGATTTCTAGTATTAATGATACCTAACATAGCACTTGTAGTTCCTTCAATACCAATAAAAGCAACAACTTTTGGATTGACTAAATTCTCAGCATGTGCATTAAGTTTGGCAACTGTAAATAACCTTACAGTACCTACTGGAGGAACTTCTTTCCAATTACTATCAGGTATCTCTTCAAAACAATCTTCACAGTATAAACGAGGAGGACAATATACTTTGCTACACTTGCTACATTTACAAGCTAAAAAAGTATCATGGTTGATAAGATGCTTGAAAAATTTATCGCCCGCAATTCCGCTCGGATAAAAATAATCTGCTTGCATATCTCCCCGCCAGTGCATTGGAGAAGTTGGATCAGTTTGTTTTTCTAGGAATCCCATTAATCTCCACCTCCTTTCAAAGGTTTGAAATATTTAATGTCTGTGATAGAACCTTCTCTTTCATTTTCAGGTTTCCATACAGCTTTCACTTTCATCCCTATTTTGATATCATCTTTAGTCATTTCACCAAAATATGTCATGAATCCGTGATGTGGAGGTGTCCCATCAAGATCAACCACTCCTACTAGAATTGGTTCTTCAATTCTCCTCGCATCGGGATCGAGATATGAAATAGAGAAAGTTTCAATAATCCCTGTATCTGGTAACTCAATCCATTCCTCAGTAGGACCATAACAATATTCACAAAACATTCTCGGAGGGACAATGACTCGCTTACATCGTTTACAGTGAATTCCATAAATTTTTCCTGCTTTTAATCCTTGTAGAAATTTACTCATCGCTGGACCTAAAGACCAACTATATTGAACTTCAGGTTCCCACCAAGTGAATGTAATCTTTTTATCTCGTATATCACTCTCATGAACATGAGTACCTGGAGCATATGGAGGCCATTCCTTATATTC
>JBHLPN010000226.1:0-5296 GCA_048939445.1 Promethearchaeota archaeon
ATTAAATACAAAATCATAATAGAAATTCATTAGTTTTGAATTCATTAACAACAGAAGAAATTTTATGCTATAACTACTATCTACATTATCTTTGGGAATTATGGCAATACATGTACTTAGAGGATAATAGTTATGATTATCATATGCTACAGTAAGGTCTGAACTAATTGTTTGCATAATCAATTTTTCAGGTTTTTGAAATATTGTTTCATCTCTAGCCCTATGAAGAGTTCTTACATCATATAATATATATAATCTATCAAAATCTATATAAAAGCGCCCAATGTTTTTTCCTCTCAAAGTTTTCTTATATGAATCATTTACTTTATGATCTATCAAAAATCTCTTGTCATCTCCAGTTGCTATACAAGTTTTAGCTTCAAAATACTCGATTAAATCACAGTCTTTTGTCTCTTTTATATAATTAATAATTTCTAGCTCCTTATATTGGAGTTCTAAATTGAAATTATAATTTTCTTGAGCCAAATATGTTTTTTGGGCAATTTTGTTTAATAAAATATCATCAGTGTTATTGTTATTTTGATTAAAGAAATTTGTTTTTATCAAAATTTTATGATCTTTTGGAGGAGTTCTTGTTGTTAAAATAATAATTACAGTTTCAGCTGTTACAGATTGAAAGGCTCCAGCACCAATATCAATTATTTCCTCAATTGTAGTGTGTTCTAGTAGATATTTTCTTAATAAATCATAATTATTTGACCGAATGATATTTTTGTGCAGGATATAGCTTATTATTGAAGATGTTTGACACATTTCAATAGAACGTTCAATAAAAATTCCAAAAATATTCATTAAGCCTTTAGATGTTTTATATTTATTTTGATATATTGCCTTCTCGAGAGAACTTAATTGCTTGTTAGAAATATATGGTGGATTTCCAATGATTATATCAAAATCCCCGTTTTCCATAATTTCTGGAAATTCATGAAACCAATGAAATGGCTTTAAATTAAATACCATTGTTTTCTTTTCTTTTTCTGTCAATTCAATTCTCTTTAAATCCTTATGTGAGTCAAACACACCCTTTATTTCATCATAAAAACATGAATTTAAATCTTTATATGCAGGAATCGTGATTTCCGATTGTCTTAGAAAACCAACAATCGCGTTACCTACCTTAAAATGGGAATCAATATTTGGTGAAACCTTAATATCTTTTGTGTTAGTAACTAATTCTTCAAGTATTGATAACAATCTACTTTTCGTAACCATAATAGCATCAAGTTCAATATCAACACCAAATAGATTATTTGATATAATATGTTCTCTGATTCTATAATTAGACCAGTTTATTATTCCTAAGTTTTTCAAGCTAAGATAATAGCTTTCTAAACTCTTTAATGCAGCAATTACAAAGTGTCCACTACCTACAGCAGGATCTAAAACTTTTAAAGAATTTAATACTTCAAAAATGTATTCAAGCCGTTCTCTATCTATTCTAGTAATACAAAGGTCTACAAGCTTTTGCTTAGTTGTATAAACTTTTTCAAATAATTCATTCAAATTTGATATTTTAGTTGAGAACTTAATATTAATTTTTTCGAGCAGAAATTTCTCGATTACAGTCTTAGCAATATAATTTGCCAAATTTTCAGGTGTATATACTACTCCTTCCTTCAGCGTATTCATTTTCTTCTCGAATAAAGACTTAGACTAATAATGAATGTAAATATTTTTTTTCTAATCTTAATAAATATATTAAGTTAAATATGGATTTTAAATAAACACTTCAAATTTTTATCTCTGTAAAAATGGAAGATTTGAATAAATTCGATAAGAAAATTAGAAATATATCCTTAATCATAATTTTTATAGCAATTATCATCTTGATTATTTGGATTGTTACTTTTTTTTATTCACCAGAAAACGCATCTCCAATATTAATGTCCATTGGTATTGCATTACTTCTTGCGGGAATCCTATTATGTACAAGGATACAATATGTTATTTGGATGAAAAAACGTTTTTAACTGACCTTTTATGGTTTAAAAATATTTTTATTACACTTTCAACAGAAGGAAGAATCATAGGTATATAACAAAATACATTAAACAATATAACTGAAACTAGATTTATAGTTGTATTTTCTAAAAGATTTGAATACCTTTCTCGATTTTTAAGAAAATAAGCAAAAATCATTATAAGAAAGAATAAAAAACCCAGTAAAACTAATCTAATCAACCATAGTACTTACATATCACTCACTGTAATTTAATTTTGATATGTTATTAATATTTCTTTCTTGAAATTCTGAAAGGTAAATATCGCCCTACTTTATTCAAGTAATTTTTGAAATCTTCACCAAATCTTTTGAGTAAAAATTTTTCTTCGTCAATTGCTTTTGAATTAAACGTAAGAATGTTAAAGACACATATTAATAATACAATTATCGTTGGAATAATTAGAAATGAACCAATAACAAGCAAAAAAATCCCAAAGACTATAGGATTTCTCATTATTCTATAAATTCCAGATGTGATAAGCTCAGTATCATCAGTGGGGAGTTCAATCCTAAAGTTTAAACCAAGTGCTATAATTCCTAATATTTCAAATAGAAATCCTAATAAAATCATAATCATCCCAATAATTATTGAAATATCATTAGATAAGAAAAATAAGCGCCATAAGTTCTCTATTAAATTATTGAAAAATATATAGAAAATTATAAGCCCAAGCCATAAAAATATAGAAACTGAACTCAATCTTGTTAATAATAATGACCCCTCATGAGTACCGTGAGGATTTTTTCCACTTTTCTTAACCAAAATAATAGGCCAAAAAAATCCAATTAGGAATAAAATTACACAAATGATAAAAAAAGATTTTATGAATAATGTTTCTATTATTGTAATTCACCCATTTTATTAATTATTTTTATAATCTTTATGTTTTAAAAAAATATAAAATATCGTGGAACTTTTTCTTTATATTCTAAATATGAATCGCCATATTGTTCTGCAAGCCTTTTTTCTTCTCCCAATATTCGAAAGTGACCAAATGTAATTGATAAACCTAAAAAGATTAATGCAATCCAAGAACCAATAGCTAAACAATTTCCTATTGATACTAAGTATATCATCAATAATTGTGGATTACGAGATATTTTATATAATCCAGTTGTTATAGGTATATTAAGCGGTGAATATTTAAAATTAATAAGTGCTGTAAGAAATCCTATTGTACCAGTAATTATTAGAATAATTCCAATAATAAATTCAAAAGAGCCAATATTCAATGGAGTAAAAATAAATAATATAAAAGTAATTAAACCGAATATTTTCGCGATTTTGGACAAGATTTTTTGAGATTTTGTCCATCCTACTTCATCATAAAGTCTTGAAATTACATCTTTAGAACAAGTTAACAAAAAGATTCCAAATGAAGTAAAGAATATTGCTTGAAAAATCCAGCCATTAAACAATCCAATTGATAAGGCAGGAAATAGTTCCATATTTGTTCATCTTAAAGTTCTTATTAAATGTATTAGTCTTCATTTTATTTAAACTTTTTAGTCACCCCTAATTTATCTGAAAATATCTTTCATATGATGAGGCTTATAGGTCAATTAAGGAAGGAGATAATTCAAAAATAATTAGATTAATAATTTTCTTATTCATTATCATATATTATATTTCTATTCTAATCTTAAGAGTCTCAAGTTAAAATCGCAAGCACTTAATATTATAATCAGTACTATTAAAAATAGATAATAAAACTTAGACTTATAAAAATTCAGAGATTGATTTTGGACACAAAATTAATATTCAAATTTAAAAAGTTGGTATTGCTCTTTATTTTAATATTTTTAAAAGCTAAAATTATCTCCTACACAGATACGCCTAAATTGCTTTGGAAAATTTTCTTTTATAAAATTAGTATACTGTGAACAGTGGCAAGCCCCTATAAATTCAATATCTTCTAAGTAGGATAATTTTTTAAAACCATGAAATCCCCCAATTACAGCCCTAATGCCAGAAATTTTTTGAGCCTTCATAATAAATTTTTCTAAACCAGGATGTGCACATCCAACCAAAATAATTATTTCATTATTTTTAGTTTTTAGAAAGACTGATTGCTCCGGAGTGAAATTCCCTTTAATTTGACCAGAAATGATAAAGTTTTTTTCAATTTCTATCATTTCTGAAACTCCATGAACTTCGTTATTTGAAAATGTTCTTGAATATAATTTTAGATTAGATATTGGAACATAAATCTTTATATCAGGATTAATTTGAAGTAATACTTCTAAACCTCCCGCATGATCATGATGATTATGAGAAATTATAACGTTTTTTATAGCTGAAATGTCAATATCGAATTTCTTGATATTATGGATTAAAATATTACCATTTCCTCCAGTATCAAATAAGGAAAAATTATCAGTGAAATAATTATGGATCAAGACAGAAAAACCAAAACCTGTTAAAAATCCTGGATTAGGACATTTGTCATCGTACACAACATCAATTTCAAAGGATTTTTTCAAATCTATTCATTTTGAATATGTATAAATATAAATTCTATTCAAGAAAAATGAATTTCTCCACATTTTTATTTTTTATTACCGATTAATCTGCCTTCCAATATTGCTTCTTTTAATCACCTTATAGAATAAAAATTTATTAAATTGATTTCCCATTAATTTGGTAAGGTTATTTATTAATACAGGATGGATTTAAAAATTCCTTTCTATAAGATTTGTATAGTTGGTGATTTTGGAGTAGGAAAAACAACTTTACTTCATCAATATTTAGAAAGGAGATTTACCCCAAATGTAGGTTCAACAGTTGGTTCTAATTTTTTCGTAAAATATATTAAAATTCCTAATAATCGAGATGTATTTACTTTACAGATATGGGATCTAGCTGGACAGGAACATTTTAAATGGGTAAGGCATGAATTCTACAAAGGGGCAAAAGGAATAGTATATGTTTTTGATTTAACAAGAAAGAAAACATTTGAAAACATACCAAATTGGAAAAATGAAATCAAAAATGTTCTTGGACATTTCTCAAGTGTACTTGTTGGAAATAAACTTGATTTAATAAATTATGAGAATCGAGTAATTAAAAAACAAGAATCTGAGATTCTTAAGAAGAATATAGGTTCATGTGCATTTTTTGAAACAAGTGCAAAAATCGGTACCGGTGTTGAAAAGTTTTTCCTGAAACTGATCTCACATATTTATAAAACCTCTAATCATTAATAATTTCTTGATATTTAATACTTATTTTACAAATTTGAATAAGTAATTGGACTTACATTAGAACCATTA
>JBHLPN010000031.1:0-16943 GCA_048939445.1 Promethearchaeota archaeon
ATGGATAGTGTCCCTTTAAGGTTAAGAAAAGTAAAAGAAGCTCCTGGTGAATGCTTAACAGATGAAGCTATATTAAAGAAATTAATAGATGCTGTAAAAGAAAAAAAGGAGAATAAATAATGGGAGAAATTAAATTAACACTGAAAAAAAAGCCTGAGTTTCCATTAGAAGCTGAAAATATCACGCCAGACAAATTTGCTGGAAAATCAACGGCTGAGATTAAGAAGTTGGTTGTTTATCATGGAAATGAGGAAAAAATACTTGGAGACTTTTTTAATGTTTCTGGGAGTGGAGGAGAAGTGAATGATACTAAAATAATTATTGATGGAGATCTCTCAAATGTTAAAAGAATCGGAGAAAAAATGACCAGTGGAGAAATAGTAATAAACGGTAATGTAGGAATGCATGTAGGAAATAATATGTCTGGTGGAAAAATTTTAGTAAATGGTAATGCTGATGACTGGGCAGGTGCTATGTTAAAGGGAGGTGAATTAGAGATCACTGGTGATGCAGGGCATTACGTTGGTGCTGCTTATAGAGGATTTTGGAAAGGAATGGAAAACGGAATTATAAAAGTTAAAGGTAAAATTGGTAATGAAGCTTTATCATGGGCAAACGGTTCAAAACCAGGAAATAGATTTCCAACATTGATTTGTGGTGGAGCTGGATCCTTTTTAGGTATTCATAGCCATGGAGGTACTATTATTGTTGAAGGAGATTGTGAGAGATGTATCGGAGCAGATCAAGTACGGGGAACAATTGTCGTTAAAGGTAAGATATCGAGAATGCTTCCTTCATTTAAAAAAATTGGTGAAGTAAAAGAAATCGAATTAATGAATGGTGAGAAAGTTAAAGGAAAGTTCATTGAATATAGCGGAGATCATTCCGTTGAAAAAAATCATTCCAAAATTGATAAAAAAACTGGATTAGTTTCCAATAGCTCAAATGGTAGGTTATTTGTTGCCGTGTAAAGCTTTTTATATTATTTTTATTATACCTAATTCTCAATTTAATAAATTTTAACAAATAATATTTTTATATTTGAAAGGTTAATTTAAAGGTATGAGAAAAAGAAATAAAATAGGAATTACTCTGTTAATTATTGGTGGAATTATGATGATCATTAGTTCCACCTTGGGAAGCATTGGAGTTTATGAATTCATTTACAGTTGGGTTACTTCAAATATACCACCAGATTTTGATTGGCTTAGACCAGTTTTATATGTACTTCTTGAAATTTTAAGATGGATTGCTAATCTGGGAGGTGGTGCGGTTATAATTGGAGCTATAGTCATTTTACTCGGAAGTTTTAGGTTTGGTAAATGGCTTGTTAGTATTGGATTAGCATTTGGAACACTGACATTGATTATTTGGATTATTACACAAGTTATTCCTATTAGGGATATAATTACCGATCCTGTTATTCTGGGTTATATTGATAGAATCGCTAGTCTTGTTGAAGTTAATACCATTTTTCAAATTGTTGGAGTCGTAGTCGCTATAGTTGGGCGTAATTTTGTGAAAAAACCGAAAAAAGCCAAAGAGGAAGAAATTGAAGAGGTAGAAGAAGTACCAGAGGCAAGAGAAGCAATAGAATTAGAAGAACAAAAAGAAATCGAATCACAGCCACCAATACCATTTCAAAACATTTCTTGTCCAAATTGTGGAGCATCTGTGCCTTTTAATGCTAATTTCTGTAGTGAATGCGGAACCAATTTTGATGAAGAATAAGGCTTTTCTTTATTAAATATAAAACTTGTCAATTACATAATTATTTTTTATTTATCTTAATATTTTATACTAAAGTTTGGTTAGATATTTGTTCAAGCGAAAAATTGATATTACTAGAATAAGAAAAAATGAAAAGGAGCAAGTAGATGACTTAGTTCTATATGAAACTCCCATTGATTTATATGTAAATTCTAAACCTTTAGTAAATATCATTTGTCTCGCTAAAGATTTAAAAGAACTCTCCGTAGGTTTTTTATTCTCAATAGGAGTAATTGACTCAATAAGTGATATTAAAGAAATCAATGTGAATGAATTAGAAAATTCTATTTTTATAGAGTTAAAAGAAAAGATTAAATTTGATATTGATAACCTTGATATTAATCCCGTAAGTCGTGTAGTTGATACTACGTGTGGTATTTCATCTCCATGGCGTAATATTATTAAGGAAAGTTTAGATAAAGCTAATGTAAAGGATTCTATTAAAGAAAGAAACAATATACGTGTCAATGCAAGCATTATCTTCTCTGCGATTAAAGAAATGCAGATAAAAACTCCACTATATCGAGAAACTGGCGGCTGTCATGGAGCGGCTATATTTGACATTAAGGGAAACCTATTAAGTGTAAAGGAAGATATTGGAAGGCATAATGCCATTGATAAAGTTATCGGAGAGATGATATTAAATGAATTTGATTTTGAAAACACATTTCTAACCTCAACGGGTCGATTAACAGGTGATTCAGTTTTAAAAGCAATTAGAGCTAAAATCCCAATTATTGCTTCTCTTTCGGCAGCAATTGAATCTGGTATACGATTAGCATTCGGTTATGGAATTACGTTAATAGGATTTGCACGTGGCGCAAGAATGAATATTTATACTCATTCTGAAAGAATAATTATATGATTTTTAGGTTAATAATCACCAATTTTAAAATTCTTTTTCTCAATAGTATTAGTCGTTATTTTATTTTAGATTAGAAGGGAGAAAATTTTTAATAAATTTAATATTTACAAATACAAATTAAAGTTAATTCGAAATAAATGAAGATGATTTAATATGGCTAAAGCAGAAGAATATAAAATGTTTCAAGGATGTGTTATTGGTAATAGAATTCCCTTTATTGAAGCGTCTGCAAGAAAAGTGTTTGATAAACTTGGAATAAAAACTTCTGATGCTGCATTTGCGTGCTGTCCTGATCCAGTTGGATTTAATAGCACTGATCATCTCAGTTGGATGGCAATGGGTGCAAGAAATCTCACCATTGCTGAAAGTGAGGGAAAAAACATCATTTCTCTATGTAATGGATGTTTTCAAACTTTAAAACTTGTCAATGAAGAATTAAAGCATGATGATCGTGAAAAAGAACATATAAATAAAATTTTAAAAACTGTTGGAAAAGAGTTTAAAGGAACTATTAATGTGAAACATTTTGTAGAAGTATTACATGAGTATACTGACAAAATAAACGAGAATTTGGCAAAAGAACTGAGTGGATTAAAAGTTGCTTGTCATACTGGATGTCACTATAATAGACCTTCGGAAAAGGTACAGACTGATGATCCAATGAATCCTGTAAAACTCAGAGAAATTGTTGCTGCAACAGGAGCAACTCCTGTCGATTATGAAGAAGAAATGCTGTGTTGCGGAACTGGGACAGGAAATTCTGAAGAAGAACCAGCAATGCAAATTTTATCAAACAAATTAACTAGTGCCATGAATGCGGGAGCAGAAGCAATGATTGTTAATTGTCCTGCCTGTTTTCAGCAATTCGATAATAATCAGAAAAAAGCAGGAGAAGTTGGAGGTCAGAAGTTTGATCTTCCAGTCTTATACATAACTGAATTATTAGCTCTTGCTTTTGGTGAAAACCCTGATGATCTTGGATTAAAATTCCATCGTACCAGATTAACAGCCTTTTTAGAAAAACATGGTTTTAAATAATTCGTAAAAAACTCGCAATTTTATTATAATCTACTTTTTAATTTATGAACTTTCAGAAATTCTAGATTAAATAATATAAAATAAAAAAAAGATTCATTTATTTTTTCCAGAAATATATCCCATGAGTAATTAACCATAGAGTTACAAATATAAAGAATGTCCATTCAGAGAGATAAACAAATACTTGTGGGGGAACTAATTCAAATTCTTGAATTAAAAAGCCAATAACAAAAATTGCCGAGAGAATTCCAGACAAGAATGTAATTATAGAAAGATATGTTGAAAATTCGCTATTCTTATATTCAATATAACCTAGATAAATGAATGAAATTGCTAAAAAACTAAAAAAAATCAACGCAGCAATAAAATGGATTGTAAATATAAAAGTATTTGTCCTATCTAAAGGAAAAATTCCGATCATTATTAGCCCTATTCCAGCAATTACACCAGTACTTTGGAATCCCCATCTTAATTGAGACTTTTCTTCTTTGTTTTTTAAATACCTTGAAATGTACAAAATTAGAAATATAAAGAAGAATGCTCCTAAGATCATACCAATACTGAATACAATCGTAGATCCGATGGGTCCCGCCCCTAAATCACTTATATAATTTGAAAATATGCTATAAGTAGGATCAACTGGGAAATAGATAATCAATGCAACAAATATACCGAATCCAACGGCTAATAATGTTAAAAATGCAAAATATGCCCCCCTTATCTTTCCATAAAGTTTTTCTAAAAATTCCATAAATTTTTCACTGGTCTAATAAATTGGATTAATTTTGACTAGATAATATTCTTTTAAGGGATTCATAAAATTTAAATGTACAGATTTCTGAAATCTCTCCATAATAATTCTTTAACGATTAAAAACAAGTGATTCTATCTCAGATATAATATCATCTGGCATATTTTCTAAAAATCCCTGAGACGATTTAGGATTTCCCCCACCCTTTCCTCCATATTTCACGATCAACTTGTCTAAAAGCTTGTTAGAGTCAATTTCCTCACTCAATGACAAAATTCTTATTTTTTTACCCTCAAATTTTACAATAATTAGTGATTTTTGAGGGAAATCATCCAATGCTTTATTTAAAAGCTTTATATCAATATTAAAATCTATATAAAAAAGCGAAGTATCGTTAATTACTCTGATTGGTGATTTAGAAATCAACTCTAACAATTTACTTGATAGTTCTTTTTGTTGTTCTTGCATATCATTAAGGAGTTCTAAACGCTTGTTAAGAAGACTATTAATCTTTTCTAATGGGGAATTTAAATTATTAGCTAAATTTATCAAAGCGATATTATTTGTTGAACTCATTAATAATCCTTTATTACCAATGAAATATTTGATCTCAGTTCCTTTTTTAAAGTCATAGAGATATACATTTCCTATTTCTGTAGTATTTTTAATATGAGTTCCACCGCAGCATACTAAATCTAAATCTTCAATTTCCATTAATCGTATCTTAGATTCATCTGGAATTGCACTTCTTATTTTCTCAGAAATTCTTACAGCTTCCTTACTTGTTATTATGCTTGCGTTAACTTTTAGGTTATTATTACTACAAATTTTGTTACCCTCAATTAAAATTTCCTTTAATTGCTTATAATCTATTTTTTGAGATAATTGGAGGAAAACATCTTCAAAGTTAAGATTAGCCCGAACAGTATCAATATCAAACTTTCTTTTTATTACTGCTGAAAAAATATGTTGAGATGTGTGAGCCTTCATAATTCCATAGCGATAATCCCAATCAATTTCTCCAAAAACCTTATCCCCTATCTTAATTTTATTTTTAAAATCTGAAGAAATATGATGTATAATATCTTCTCCATCTTTAGAAACCATGTCAACTTTGAATTTGAGATTTCTAATTATTGATTCTCCACGATCACTCACTTGATTTCCACTTTCAGGATAAAATAAAGTTTTATTAAGAACAATACCCTCTTCTTTAATCGCTATTACTTGAGAGTTAAACTTGGTTTCATAAGCATTTTCCCAAAATAATTTTTCGGTCATAAATAATACCTTCTTTGATAAAATTAATATGAGATTATATCAATTAATTCTCAAAATTATTTCAAATTTAAGAATTTCAAATATATTCGTATAAATTGATTAGAATGATAGAATTTTTGAGAACCCCAGAAGAGAGATTTGATAATATTTCAAATTTTCCCTATAAACCGTTATATATCGAAGATTTGAATGGTTATGAAGGTTTGCGGATGCATTATATTGATAATGGTCCAAAAGATTCAGAAGAACTATTTCTTTGTCTTCACGGAGAACCCACATGGGCATATTTATATAGGAAAATGATTCCTGTATTCTTAAAAGCAGGTTGTAGAGTCGTTGCACCTGACTTCCTTGGTTTTGGGCGCTCAGATAAGCCAATCAAGGATGAAATTTATACATATGATTTTCATCGTAATTTCCTCATTGAGTTTATAAAATATCTTGATCTCAAAAATATTACGATGGTGGGTCAAGATTGGGGTGGGATATATGGTTTGACATTGCCAATGGAGATGCCAGACCGCTTTAAAAGACTTCTCATAATGAATGCGATTATCCCTACTGGTGATTTTGAATTGAGCCGAGGTTTCTTGCTTTTTCGCGACTTTGTTAGACGAACTCCTGATTTTGAGGCAGGAAGATTAATAAAGAGTGTTACACCCATACTTACAAAAGAAGATTTAAAAGCTTATAATGCTCCTTTTCCAGATATCACATACAAAGCAGGGATTAGAAGGTTCCCAATGATAATGCCCGACAATGTTGATGCTCCAGGAGCAGATATTTCACGTCATGCAGTAGATTTTTTATCAAATAAATGGGAAGGAGAAACATTTATGGCAATTGGAATGCAAGATCCGATTCTTGGTCCTCCGATTATGGAAAGAGTGAGAAAAGTAATCCGAAATTGTTCCGAACCATTTCCTGTAGAAGATGCTGGCCATTTCGTTCAAGAATGGGGTGAATTAGTAGCGAGAAAAGCACTACAGTACTTTAAATTATCTTAATTTTTTTCTATCTATTATTTTGAACTTATAGGGATACCATATAAATTAAATCCGTCAATCTTCACAATTTTGACTTGGATAAAATCCCCAAATCCACCTTGATAATCATCTATGAAAATATTTTTATAAGCAAAATTTCTACCAAAAGCTTGATTCTGTTCCGTTCCTTTATGTAGAATCAAAACTTCTCCTTGCCAATCTATCCAAATTTCATTCATATTAGATAGGGTGTTTCGGAAAACTCGTGATAATCTAATAGATCTTTCTTTTATGATCTTAGTATCCAAAAGTTTCATTTCCTTTGCCTTCGTTCCAGGACGAGGAGTAAATTTTGAGATATTTAAGATTTCAGGCTTTAACCATTTAATAAAATTTATAGTTCTATAGAATTCATATTCAGTTTCACCAGGGAAACCACATATAATATCAGTTGAAATTGTTAAATTCTCGAATTCTTCACGCAAATATGCAATATTATCAATGATATCAGATATTAGATATTTCCGTTGCATTATTCGAAGAATTTTATTGCTTCCAGATTGTATTGGGATGTGTAAAAAATGGTATACTTTAGGTTGTTTGAAAATTGAAATAAGTTGCTCAGTATTTTCGATTAAAAAGCTAGGGTTAATCATCCCTATTCTTAAAAAGAATTTATATTTTAAAGAGGTAATTTTTTTAACGATTTCAGCTAGTGTTGTTCCATTATATTGATAAGTACTACAATCTTGTGAAGTTAAGTATATCTGTCTAATTCCTTGTTTTAACTGATACTCAACATTCAGGATAATACTTTCGGGTTCATAACAATTTAACTTACCTCGAGCATTTTTCACGCAGCAATAAGTACAAGAGCCTAAGCATCCCTCTGAAATCGGAATGATTCCTGTGATTTTTCCGGAGGGATGATCTATATAATATTTAGATTTATCGATTGATTTATCAGATTTGATTATAAGGTTTTTCTTTCCACTCTTGAGTTTTTGAAGTATTTCTGGAATATCAATAATGTTATCTAAATCAATAATTGCACTAAATGATGGTATAATTCTTTTAATAACATCAATATAGTTCGGTGCTATATGTGGTAAACAACCTGCGATAATAATATGTTTTTTAGGATTTTTATAAATAATTTTATGTAATTGGCTCAAACGTGCTTTTATTTTATTTTCAGTTGGTTCTTTTACAGCACAGGTATTAATGATGATGAATTGAGCACTCTCAAACGATGTTTCCGTATAATCTGATCTTTTTAGCACATTTGAGATTATATATGAATCTGCTTTGTTAGATGTACATCCGTACGTTTCAATATAGAATGAATTCTCTAGCAAAATAGTCCATTTTTAAACAATATAATAATTTATAAAAAGATCTTGATTATTATTTATTTAATCAAAAAATTGTATTTATTTGAGGATTAGTTATTATGTCAAAGAAAATCAAATTTGCATATTGTAAAACCTGCAAACAAGAAGTTGAAAAATCAGTGAGAAAACCATTAGAAACTATGCAAAAAGTTGCTTGGATAATGGGAATCGTTGGGACGTTAGGAATTGCGGCAATAGCTTACGGAATATATTTATCTAATAGACCAAAAGTTTATTGTCCTACTTGTTTCACTAAATTAGAATATTCAGATAAACCTTTTGTGAAACCAAAGAAGAAGCGTGAAGACATGACACCTAAAGAAAGAGTGTTAGATAAAGTAGGAATAGAGGAAGAACCTGAGGAAAAAAAACCTCCCAAAAAGAAACCAGTACCAAGAAAGGAGGAGAAAGAGGCTAAAAAAGAAGAGAAAAAGATAATTTGCCCATATTGTGGAGAGACATTGGATAAAGAATATGCAACTTGCCCCTTCTGTCAGGTTCCATTAAAATCTTAAGATTTTAAAAAAGTAATAAAAAAACTCTTTTTCTTATCAAATAACTAATAAAAATAAATAATAGGAAAACTAATAATTAAAATATAACATTTTGAAAACCCTAACTAAATTTAATTTAAAAGATAATAAAAAGTGATAATTATGCCACGTGCAGCTCGCAAAGCTCCTGATAGAGAGCCGGATCCGTTGGATGCATATTCCACATGGGATATTAGAATTGCAAAAATCATATTTTATGGTCTTATACTAGGCACAGCTGTTGTTGTGCTCGGAATTTGGGCAGTAATCATTACAGCCTTATTTGGAAGCATTGCTTGGCAAGTTTTTTTAGGTTTTCCTCTTGGAATCCAGATTGCAATAATAGCTGCTGCTGTTACAGGACATCTATTCTTGCTAGTCCTTTTTTATACTCTATTTCGGGGAGGGATGGTAAAACTGTGTAAAGCTTTATTTAAAGACCGTCTTCTGGCAAAAAAATGGGAAGATTATAGTACTTTAAGGCTCCTCATAGGTGTTGCTCTATTTGGTCTATATATTACCATTCTTGCACTCTTAATAGGTTTATTACCAGTTGCATTTTGGACTGGTATTTTGATTACATGGCAATGGATGATAGATCATTTTGGACTCGGTTTGTGGATTTTATGGGCAGGACTCATGATCTTTGTAATAGTCGGTATTGTTTTCATCGGATTTGTTCTTTGGAATCATGGTGTATTCGCAGTTCTAAAGCGTGTAAAAACAATTGAAGACGAAATGGAAGTTGAAGAACGTATTAAGAAAGAAGCATTGAAAGAAATGGATGATAGGACGCTTTATTCAATTTATAAAAAAGAAACTGGTCAGAAAGCTTTACACAAAGGAAAGGAAACTAGAGGCTATATTGAGTGGAAGAAGAAACAGATAGCAGGTTAACCTTAAGTCAACTTTTTTTTTCTTTATCTTTTTTGTAAATACAGATACCCTTCTATCGAATTAATTTTTTCAAAATGATTATCCTAATTTTCTAGAATTTAATTTAAAAATTAATTAAAAAAAAAAGAGAAAAAGAGTAATAGGATTTAGGTATTAGTTTTATCTTCTCATCATTCTAGGATTCCTAAATAAGGTTAACTCTTGTCGAGGAATTTTGTAATCAGTTGTTGCAGTCTTCTTCATCTTTTTATAGAGTCTCTTAATCATCTTTTCAGCGACTCTCATAAAATTACAGATACATCCGAATAAAATCATATATACAACAAACATTTTATCTTTAGCATAAGTTTCATCAAAAATTTCAATTTCAAAATTTTTCTGAACTACTTGTCCGTCTACTCGAGCAATTTTTTGATCGCCAATATAAATCCAATAATTTCTTCCCGGTCCTACAATTCCTTTAGCTCGAACCACTTGCATTTTATCATCCGATTGTTCTGGAAGTAATGGCCATGCCCAATATGTACCAACTAATCTCCATCCTCTCACAACTCGAGCTAAATATATCGTTCTTGGGATTTGCATGATGAATACGGGAGCAGGATGCTTAATTTCATAGCTCTGGATTAATGAATGGGAGACACTTAATTCAACACCTCCTTTGAAATTTCCACCTTTAGCTGTCTTTGCATCAGTGATTTTTTCTTCCATTATGGTGAAAATGCGGCAGGTTAATCTTTTTTCTTCGAGAGGTTTTTCCTCCCAATCATCCTTACTAAAAGCGATGACATATTTTTTCTCACCATCCTCTTCTACGACTCCTTCGAGATCAAAATTCTTGCTAAACCAACGAGTTTTTGCTTGATATTTAAGTTGTTGATGTATTCCTAATTCCTCATCATGTAATCGAGTTCGCCAAAAATTTACCTTTAACTTTTTAAATACCGCTTTACTTGGTTTTGGAGCAGCTTCGGGTTCAACAGCTTCTTTTTTCTTTGATTTTTTTACTTTCTTTTTTTCTGGCGTTGTTCTTGTTTTTTCTCGAGGTTTGGCTTTTTTTGCAGCTTCTTCAATTTCTTTTATAGCAGCTTCGTCCATTTCTTCATTAGGTTCTTTTTCTGACATTTAATTTCACATTTATAATTTGATTTTAAAAATATTTTTATGTTAAATTATTTTTCATTAGGATAATTTATAATTTTTACCTTAAGACTTCTCTTATTTTAAATTGATAAGAATTTTATTATTTTTATTAATAATTTGCTAATAGAATTTTGTAAAGCTATTTAAATTCTAAAAATCAAATAAATCAAAAAGATATACAATTTATAATGTCAAAAGATAAAGACTTTTCAATTATATCAATATTTATTTATATTATCATAATAATCACAATTTTCTTAATTATTTTAAGAATTGTATTTTATTTTTATAGTGAGAACGTATTTGCTATTTTAAGGGATTACGATTACCGCATATTTGTTTATGAAAACAGCCTAGGAATAATTGACTTTCATAAGCCAGGTGAAGGAACTTTTTATCTCTATTATTGGTATTATATTTTCCTCCCATTTTCATTAATTCCAACTGAGATTGGAGTTTATATTTGGGATATTGCTAGACTCATAGCTGTAATTTATGTGTTTAAAAATATTGATAGAATTTCGAGTGAGAAAAAAAATATAATTGTGTTCCTCATTTTAAGTACTATTGGTTATTTTGCTGATGCTTATCTCAATAATTCAAATTGGATTGTTCTATTACTCCTTTTTTTGTCATATATAGAATTAGAAAATGATAAAAAATGGATTTCAGGAATATTGTTTGTTTTAACATCATATAAATTAACTCCTATTTTATTTCCAATAATATTATTGATTGTTAAAAAGATTAAGTTAAAGGATATACTTTATTATATTATCCCTTTGATTCTTATATGTCTTCCTTATATCATATTCCCTCCATATTTCCTTGGTTTTTTATATAATCTGACACTTATCAGGGGGGTCGATCCTGCTACTATACCCGAATTTATTAAATTTCTGAGAGTTGTAGTAAAGGCTTTTCAAACAGGTCATGTGATCTTTTATAGTTTTATGGTAATTGTTTTTCTTGAAAATATTAAGGATCCTAAACGAAAGAAGATCTTTAGAATTATCCTGTTTTCATTTCTATTAATTATTGGCACTTTAGCTCCAATATTTGCAATGCTAATATTTGGTTAAATAAGTAATAATAAGAATTCAAAAGTTAAGCTTTATTAAATATTTATTTTCCTTGTGATATCTTCCTGTGAGACTCTTCTACTCTCAATTTTTCTTGCTAATCCGATACTTAATTTACTTAAATGATATTTTAATGAGGCCTTTTCACTCCATTTTCTATGAATGGCTCTTAACAGTAAACCAATAGCAATGAATGCTCCAATAAAGAAGAACCAAACATTAAACAGGTTCAATTGATTGTAAAATAAAAAAAATAATATATTATGCCCTAAATAGACTGTAAGTGAATAATAAGAGTAATAAAATAGAAATTTGTAACTTTTTTCTCTCTCCATAAAACCGAAAATTTCAATGGTTAATAATATAGAAAACAAAATCAAAACAATCCCTAGACTATATATAACCCATGGCAAAGTCCTCCTAAATAAAAATTCCGGAAATTGAAAAAATACATTTATTAAAACCAAAACACCTCCAATTAATATAGCCGGGATGAAGAAGTGGTTCTTAAAATTCTTCCGTATGTGTTCGGGATCATTTCTGCCCAATATATCATAGATCACGTCTCCTACAACTGTCCCAAAAAGAAAAAAAGGAAAAAAAGTCAAAATAGGGTCCAAATGATACCCATTATATAAAATATGAAACAACACACCTAAAACATTGGGTTGTCCTTCATGTAATATTAGTATATTTAAAATCAATTTATCTCCAATCCAAATAACTATTCCAAGAAATATTCTCAAATACTTTGGAGTATTTAATAAAGGCCAAGCTATAAAAAAAGAAACCGCAATCGTCAATAAGACAAACCACGACCAAATCCATGTTAAATTATTGATTGCAATGGCAACACAAGTATTATAGATTAAAGCAACTATTAGTACTAACAGAGCACGAAAAAAATATTCATTCCTAATCATTCTTTTATTATATTGCTCTGAATTTTTAGATTTCTTAAACTTTTTTCTATGAGATAGCATTATACTAACACCTGCAATAAACAAAAACCCAGAAGCTCCAATAGGATCAAATATCATTATTAAGATTCCATGTAGCCAAAAAAAATCACTATTTAGCCACCATCCTGTTAAATGGACTAAAACCATCCAAGACATACATAATCCACGAAATGTATCTATACTTTTTAATCGCCGAATTATCATGGTTAATAGTGTCTACTTTTGTTGATCAATTATTCAGATTTGGTTTATTACGTATAAATCTGATTCTATATATATTATAGCTAATAAGTTAATATATTTCATTAATAATAAGTTATCCAAACAATCCTAAACACATGTAATAGGTTTTATTTAAATAATTTTAATTGGATTCATTAACCATTCAAAATGACAATTGAAGGAGTGGAAAATCTTTATATTTATATGAATCCTAAGTAATATTTAAAGGGAGAAATAATTATCAAAACTGTTGATATCTAAAAATGCATGCGGAAGGAATGTTAATAGCACCCTTAGCGCTTTTTATCGCGATTGATGTTATTCTCCTTATATCTATACTTAGGAGAAAAGAAAAAAAACGAGGGACCTTAATTTGTGGATTAGTGATTTCTTTGATAATTACAGCTTTGATACTTTACTTTTATATATTTTTGTCGATATTACAAATTACTTAAATTTGATTTAGAACGATAGCTCCTTTACCAATGGATGATTTAATCTTATGTGAATAATTTTCAATTTATCAAATTCAACTGATAACTTTTTGACCCTTCCAAGCACCATACGCTTGGATAGCAAAACATACTGTCAAAGCAATAACAACAATATTTTGACCAGCAGCAAAAATGGCCGACACACCCTCTTCGGTAAAAGTGAGAGACATGATTAACAAAAATATAAACAGTATAGCAGCAAGAGTAACGTAGATAAAAGAATATAAATTAGGATAATCCTTATTTAAATAAATGCCAACGGCATACAAGATAATCACGGGGAGTGTAAAGGTAAAGGCAAAAGTTCCAAAACTCACGTGAATTCCATAAAAGAGATCTGCTGGCGTTAGGCTTGCACCTATGAATGAAAGACAAATAGGTATTCCCAATACGGAACCTGCATAAATGTATTGCTTTCCTTTCTCTGCTTCATTGAATTGTAGCGGCATTCCTATAAAGTAAAAAATTAACAAACCACCCATCAAGAACAGAGAGATGTTATATATTAAAAACGATATAAGATTAGATTCTCCAGAGTGAGCAGTAAATCTACCCAAATCGCTAAATAAATTACTCCAGAATAAATAACCTTTAGTATTTGGGTCATTAAAGGTTCCACCAGGGTAAAAAAACATAGCAATAGTAGTAAAGATTAATGCCTGGACACATCCAAATATAACCAGAATAAAAACCATCTGTTTCCAATTTTTAAAATTCATTAAATTATATACCTTATTGTCAATTAATTTCTAAGTTTAGTTAAATATCTAATTATTTAAAGTTTACTTCATAAGAACTGATAAGAATCGTCAATCTGTAAACCGAGGATTAAGCCAACTTTTCACCAATTTCTCGATCTCTTGTCTCATCCAACATTAAGCACTTAATATTAGCGATCGCTTTTTCATAATGATCCTTAGTTATTTCTTCATAAGGTGCTTGCAATTTATGCTTTTTAGCTTATCCTCGTATGCTTCGAGAACCTGCTTAATTGGTTTATTATCATATAAATTTGATTCTATATACATTATAGCTAATAAGTTAATAAGTTTCATTTATAATAAGTTATTCAAACAATCTAAAACAGATCCTATAAATAAAATATATACGAAAAAAAGTTATGTAAATCAAAAGCGAACTTCACATATGTCAGAATCGCAGAATTTCTCACCGATTGCTCTATCTTTTGTCTCATCAAGATTAAATGGTTTAAGTTTTGATACCATTTCTTCATATTGTTCTTGAGTAATTTCTTCATAAGGAGCTTGTTTATACCCATGTTCCTTTATAGGCAAAAAACTTACACTCTTTAATTTATCTTCATAACATTCAAGGACATGTTTAATTTGATCTGCTTCCTCTTCCTTGAAAGTTATAGTGATGGATACTTGATTATCTGACCAGTATTTCTGATATGCTGCCGCATTTTCTGCTTGTTCCCAAATGGAAACTTCATTTTTAGAGCGATCAAAATACTTTTCATGAATAGGAAATTCTGCTGTAACCGTATTAGGAGAATATAAATCATCTTCTATCTTATAACCCGCATTTTTAATATGTTCAATAAGATCAGAGTTTTTGGAGATACGAATTCTTCTTATATAATATTCAGAATGTGGATAATGGATTCCAGGTGGAACCCCAGGGAGTAAACTAACCGTTCCGCTTGGTTTTACCGTTGTTATTTTAATCGAGCGTGGAATACAAAGCCATCCAGAAAATTGCTCATCTAATTCTTGCAAATAGTTATAAGCTTTATCACACCATTCTAACATGTTTCTTCTTCCATGTCTTACAAATGCTTCAATGATTCCAGTTTGTGATATACCCATTCGACGATTTTTTAACATCACAGCATTCGTTTCTTGCCAATGTGTATTTACCAAAGTAACTGATTTTGAATATAGGTAGGCATATTTCAAAGTATCTTGAAACTCTTCATAGGAATCATGTCTAGAAGGAAATGTTTCAACTAGACAACATAATTCAAAAGATTCTAATGTTTGTTCTCCACATGGATTAACACCTGCTGCTTTTTTATCCTTAAAATCAGGCTCAGTTCCCATACGAGAATAAGCTTTAGCATTATCCAGCCAAAAAATTCCCGGTTCTCCATTCACAGCGATCTGATTTGCTATAAATGAATAATCTAAACCTTTAACGGCAAATATAGAATTATTACTTGCCCATCTATGGGAATATAGTGCTTTTTCATCTTGCTTACATGTTACAAAATCCAGATCAGCAGGATTACCTAGAGCAATTTCAGCACTCCTACGTACGTTTCCAGCAACAACACATTTACCTATATGGTTCATAATATCAACAATATCAACAGAGGTTATCTTTTGATTTATTCTTGAGATTAATATTTTCTGAATTTCTTTTAACATTTCTTCAAGAGGTCCTGGACCACTCGCCACACCACCAAATCCTCTTATAGGCTCACCAGCAGGTCTGATTAGACTAAAATCAAATTTGGGTACCTGTTTACCCAAGAAATAGGCTTCTAAAATTAATTTTAGAGACTCAACCCAACCTTCTCTACTATCAGGGATTTGAAATTCGAAATGCCCGTCTTTTGGTTTTTGAATCATAATTTTACCTGCACCTTTAGTGTCAAAACCAACTCCAACACCAAGCATTAGAGCATCCATTACGAATTCAAAAGCTTTTGAATGTTTTAGATTAATATCTTTTGTCGATGCAAAACCACAGTTATTAAGAGACATTGATCCATGGCGAGCGATGAATTCAGTTCCCATCATCCATAAACCTCGCCCCGGAGGAAGAAATTTGAAGTTCCAAATCTTTTCAAACATTATTTGTGCAGATTTCTGAGCTTTTTCATCATCCCAAGGTAAACTTAATTTGATACAATGTTCTTTTTGGATTGAAAAACAACCCTCTACAACTCTTCTTATTGTTTCCCAAAATTCTTCTTTACGATTTTCTTCTTCAATTATTCTAGCATAAGTACGCTTATAGGTGATATAACCAAGAGGACCCCAATCAGGTTGTTTCCCCTTATATTTATTAATGAATTCTTCATCAAGCTTGAATGAAATATTTTCTAAATTTATAGCTCTGGCAAAAAGATTTCTATACTTGTTCATTCCTCGTTGAGTTAACTCAACACAAACCAATTCTCTTATATAATTAGTGGTAATTTCTTTGACTCCAAGACCTATTATTTTACGAATAACATCTTCAGCGACTTTATCTGCTATATGCATATCAAGTCCAGTTTCTTTGTTTAAAACTTTAGCAATACTAGTTTCATCGAACTTATGTTTTTCTCCCTTTGAATTGATAACATATTTAGGATATAAATCAATTAACGAAAACGAATTATTGGGCATTTTTTTCATCGGTATTTATAAAAAATATTGTTTTTACAATTTTATCGGCTAAAATAATTAATATATTAATTTTATTGCCTTAACCGTCCTATAATTTTATGATTTCTTTTAATTTAAAATTAATGTTTAATTTCTATTAAGCGATTGATGAATCTCTTTAATG
>JBHLPN010000227.1:0-3591 GCA_048939445.1 Promethearchaeota archaeon
ATTAAAACAATTAAAGCCCAGAAACCTTCACTTTCGAATATCATGTAAACACTAAAAGTTGGATCATGCCAAATACCGCATCCAGTTCCATTGAATCTAGGATAACAAACAGCATATAACAATACACTCAATTCAGTTTGTATACTGATATCTGAAGAAAATGTAGTAACTTCTTGCCCTCCAGACATTACTAATGTATCATGCCTTTCATGTTCCATTTCCCATACTAATTTTGGAATTATGCTAGTGCTTGCAGGTGCAGTTGCTCTAGAAGAATCACTTCCATATTCATATTCTGGTCCAGCGATATCAACAAATTCAAGTTCGCCTTGTGCAGAGCGACCAATATAATCTCCAATCATTAACTTATGTGTAGTGTTGCTATAGTGTTCTCGATTTAAAAGTTCTGGAGGCGTCTCTGGAATTTGACCTTTAACTGCAATAGCAAGTTGAAAATGAAGAACTGTAGACACATATAGAATTGCCAGATCTAAATCTGGAATATTTGCATTAGTTCCATATGACTCAGGATCGTTCCATGGATCAAAAAATTGATTTAATTTAACTAACCCATGAGCGGCACCTAATACTGCGTCTACCCTTGGTTCAAAAGTAAAACCAAAGTGAATACGACCAATATTTTCTTGTGGTGCATTTACATAAGAATGCAAATCAACACCTAATGGAACAGCAGAAATATTAGCATTCAAGATATTAATTCCCCAAGATATGCTCCTATTGCTTGGATTGATTTTTGGCTTATCAAACTTAAATCCCCCATAAACCCTTCCTAGTATTAATCTATGAGTGAGTTCTGTGCTACGAGGTATATTACCGTATGTACCGTCAACTGTATTAGGTGTGTAATAAGTTGTGATACCTTTACTATCATCTGTATCATTATATAAGAAAGCACCAGCTAGGTGATGGGTAAATAAGTAGAAATCAATATTGCATCCTTCAAACGCATTGGCAATGAGAAGTTCTGGACTTCCACCACCTCCTTGGAAAGCATTAAGAATTGCTGCGACATCAATATGAATCTCAAAGTTCTTAACCCATAGTTGAATTAAGTCAAATGAGAATTGAGTCCAAATTGCTTGTGCAACCTGTCCTGAAGTTGGTGTTAAAAGCCATTGCATGTAATTATCTTTTTTATCTTGAGACATTAAATTCCACGCATCTGTTACATTTTGTCCCATAGGAACGTCGTCTTTGAGTGACTGATCTCCAGGATCAACCATCATATCATTGCCAGTAATGTACCAAGTCTTATTAATTTCAAAACCTGGACCCGGTGTAATAACTAACCTCTGCCAAGTAATGGGGTTCAATATGAACAATTCATCTCCCGTAAAAATGTCATTTATATGAATTAAAAACCAAGTAAGTAGAGAAATTCCTTCCCGTATAATGTCTTGGTTTATTGGTCTACCCTCAAGTTGCATTGTCATTAATAATTTGAAGAAATCGAGTAATCTGTTAACCGCTCTAATAAATGATCCATCGTTATCCCAAATAACTAAAGTTACTGCAGCTCCTACCTCTATATCATAATTGAATTCACCATATTTTTGCACTACACAATATGCATGACCAACACTGTCCAAGGCCATTCCCGTAATTCCAGGTATAAGTGCATTATACTCATCAGGAGCAAAGTAAATATCCTGAGTATCATTTTCATCCTCAAACCTATATACACCACCTGGTATAATATGAGATCGATTTGCGCTTAACACAAAAACATTCTCTAACATCTCATATTTAGTTAGACTTAAACCTTGAAGAAATAATGTCTCGAATAAAGAACCCAATATTTTTCCTCCATAACCTAAATGATTACCAAAAATATCACCAAAACCGCCTCGAAAAGCATCAAAAATACCTTCATCAAATTGATTAAAAATGAACCCATCATTGTAATCTTTTTCCTGTCCCAGAACTGCCATTGGCATTGCAAGAAATGAAGTACAAAAAATGGTAAGGACCATTAAGGATTTTGTATTTAAATTTTTCATATTTCTCACTTTTTTTTATAAAATTATATTGAGTATTAAGGATATAATCAAAATCTGGATTTTTAATAATTTTTGTTCTAATATAATAGAATCTTCAAATATTTTTCCATTCATTCTTTATGTGCCTTATCACATTAATACAAATTATATATGTGATTACTTTTCTGATTCAATATTTATTACTTTTTAACCAATTTATACATCAATTAATTACGTTGAAACTTAATTTCAATATTAAAAAATAGTTACTGAAATTTATATAAATTGTTAATACTTAAAATAACTTTATTCGGTTTGCAGAAAAGTATAAAAAAACACGAAAATGTATAAAATTGCTGAAAGTACTAGGCTCCAGACTCTTAAAAATTCTGATATTTCAGCAGTTGAAAAAAGTACATTTGAGCCTATAAATACGGCTGCAATAAGATATCCGATTAGGTGGCTTTTAAAACCTTTTACTTTAGATTTACCTTGAATATAATTAACAAATGAAGTGATAATAATACAAATGAAACCAGCTATATAGAATAAAACTTTCACTTCATAATCTCCAAGATCTAAAAATAAAAAAAATCCAAAAAGTAGTATTTCAAGGATTTTTATCAACCAAATAATATTCTTTTTTGAAGGTTCAGCCCAAAATTGTTCATATTCACTTATACCAGAATTATAGATTAAAAGTATGAAAGAACCAATGGCTAAAGCTGTGAATAGAGCATATGAAAAAGTAAAAAGATATGGAAGTAGTGGAATCCATATCACACTCCACAAGAAAATTGCTAATGCAAAAAAATCAGGTATCACACTTACAGTACAAAAAATTGGTATAATGGACGCTAGAGCCATCACTATCCATGTAATTATCGGTATCTTTGTGTCTTCATCCCAAACCTCTTTTTTAATGGTTGTCAATCGCCATGCCATCGAAGCAAAACTAAGAATAGAAATTATTGGAGTAATTAATGGGAATATAAAGATACACATAATATACACTGCATTTATACCATAAAAGAATTTTAGTCTCGATGGGACAACACTAATTGTTCTATCAAAATCATCCAGAGTATTAGCAAAGCGATTAACAAAGAGAATTAAAAAGAATAACCAAGAAATACTAAAAGTAAGCGGACATATAAATTTAATTACTACAATCCTTAAAATTTCATCATTTGAGTACCATAGATTAAACTCAACAAAGTTATAAATAAAAAAAATAATAATCGGGACTAAAATTATTCCAAGTAAAACTATTAAGCGACTAACTATGATTCCTTTTATCTCTTTCGACATAATTCTTAGTAAAACACTGAAATTCTAATATTGATATAAAATACTATGATTTAATATTTAATTAATCCAATCTCTATCTTTTTGCTCCGCAATTTGTACAAAATAAATCATCTTCAACGAGTTTAGCTCCGCAATTCGTACAGAAATCAGATGTAGTGGTACTTGCAGTTTCTTCTTCCACAACTTCTCTTGGAAACATTTCCGTTGTTTCTGGGGTTTCTTCTGGGATTTTTACTTTCTTTTTCTTTTTTTTAGCACCCTCTGGTTTATATCTCAAGCT
>JBHLPN010000227.1:3691-5279 GCA_048939445.1 Promethearchaeota archaeon
GTTGTTTCTGGGGTTTCTTCTGGGATTTTTACTTTCTTTTTCTTTTTTTTAGCACCCTCTGGTTTATATCTCAAGCTTCCAATAAAAGCTCCAAAAACAGTTCCAACTAAACACCCTTCTAGAATAGCCGTAAGAACAGCAAGAAGATATGGTAAACCTGTTAATCCCTCTGAGAAACCGTCTACAATTGTAATTCCCCATCCAAATGGTATTAAAACTGCTATTAAATAGAGAACAGAAGAAATCATTAGATAACCGATTCCTATGGAAAGACTAGTATGTATTGCTTCACGTGGAGACTTAGCAAAAATAGCGCTAGCTATAACACATGTTAATATCCATGGGACTGTAATAGCTATGATTAACATGATATCATCAGGACGGAACATAATACACCAATGAATAGGAAAGAAAAGTACAAGAGCAAGACCTAAAACTATTCCTGCTAAAATGTCTATAACAGGCAAATTTAAACCAAAAAGTGCTAATAATGCCGTTATCATCGCGGGAAAATCTGTTATCAAATCTCCAGTAACACTTTCACCTAAATTTAAAAATCTAAATGAAATATATGACATTGGAACGAGGATTATCATACCCACTAATCCAGATTTTATTACACGGGCCCATCCCATGTTTAACCCCTTATCATAATTGATTAAATGATTTTAATTTCCTTATTATTTATCAAAAAAGCATTCTATATTTATACTTTTGTCTTGAATTTTAACAAACAATTTTCGTAATAATGCTGATAGTAGAGATCTAAAAGAATTATAAGTTAATAAAAATCTAACAAAAAAGAAGATAAATAAATTTATTTTTTTAAAAATTAAAGTCTATTTTATTGAATTTTTGTTATTCGTCCTTTATCCATACGGATTGTTTTATCTCCATAAGCAGATAAATCTCTATGGGTTACCACTAAGACTGTTGTTTCCATTTCTTTATTTATTTTTTTTAATAATTCCATAACTTGTTTTTCTGATTCCGGATCAAGGTTACCTGTTGGTTCATCGGCTAAAATAACACGCGGTCTATGAATGATTGCGCGAGCAATTCCACATCTCTGTTTTTCTCCTCCAGACATTTGAACAGGATAATGATCTTTACGATCAAGTAGGTCAACATCTCTTAATGCGGCAATTGCTCGGTTTTCAATTTCCTTCTGACGTAATACAGTAGGCCATAAAACAGCCTCTACATTTTCAATGGCTGTTAGAGTATTAACAAGGTTAAAATCTTGAAACACAAAACCAATTTTCTGTCTTCTAAGTCTGCTTAATCTATCTTCTGTGGCTCTTGCTATGTTTTCTCCATCAAATATGATTCTGCCAGAATCTGGAAGATCTAATCCTGAGAGAACATTAAGAAGCGTTGATTTTCCACACCCTGTTGGACCTTGGATAACAATAAAGGCTCCGGATTTTATTCTTAGATTTACATCTGCTAAAGCTCTAATAATAGCACCCGCTCTTCTGTATTCTTTATTAACATCTACCGCTTCAATCATAATATCTTTATCAGACGACACTTTTCTCTAACCTCCTTACTCACCAACTTTTTTCAGTGCTATTATTGGCCGTAC
>JBHLPN010000228.1:0-5260 GCA_048939445.1 Promethearchaeota archaeon
ATGGCTACAGGGTTGGATGCATTAGCTCACGCAATGGGATCATTTACTACAAACTGGGGTAATCCTTATTTTGATGCGACCAATAAAACCACCATTGAAGAAATTGTAAAGTATCTTCCACGATCTTGTAAATATGGTGGAAAAGATATTGAAGCTCGAAGTCATATGCAAGTAGCTTCAACATTAGCCGCATTTGGCTCATATGGTAATATGGCTCCTGGTATAAATCATGCGTTAGGTCATAGTTTCGGGAAAATTTTTAGTATTCATCATGGGATTGCTGTTAGTTTATTCTTACCGTATGGGATTGCTTTTAAGGCTAAAGTTACTGATAGATGGATACAATTGTGCCCTTTTTTGGGAATACCAACAGAAAGTAAGAGTAGGGATATCCTATTAAAAGAATTTATTCAATCCCTTAAAGATTTCATCCATTCTGTTGGTGGACCTACGTGTGTCAAGGATATCGAAGAACCAAAAATAAGTAAACAAGAATATTTCGAAAAATTAGATAAATTGGTAGATTATGCTATGAATGACGCTGTAACGTTAAGTACATATCGTCCTATTAATGAAGAACTATATAAGAAAATATTTGAATATGCTTGGGATGGTAAATTTATAGATTTTTAATCAAAAATATGAGGATAAAAATTTGGAAAAGGTTAATTATGGTTTTAATGGGAAAATTGCTTACCTAAATTTAAATAGTCAAACAGTTGACCTAAAAGATTTAGATGCTCAGATCGCAAAAGATTATCTTGGTGGTACTGGCTTAAGCGCTAAATTAACTTATGATTTGTTATCAGATGAGGATTATGACTTATTAAAAAAAGATCCCCTTTCAGAAAAAAATCCATTAATTTTTGCAACTGGTCCTATTACAGGAACAATAAGACCATCTTCAGGTAGATATTCTGTAACCGGTATATCTCCTCTTACTGGAATTTGGGGAGAAGGAACCTCAGGAGGATTTTTTTGTATTTCTCTTAGAAATTGTGGATTTGATGCAATAGTAATTGTTGGAAAATCTAAAAATCCGATATACTTGTATATCCATGACCAATTAATTGAATTTAAAGATGCCAATAAACTATGGGGGAAGGATACTTATCAATCCCAATCCTTGATTAAAAAAGAATTAAATAATGAAAGAATTAGAGTTGCCACAATAGGGATTGGTGGAGAAAACCTTGTAAAATATGCAGGGATTATTAATGATGAAGGGAGAGCTATAGGGAGATGTGGTCTAGGGACTCTAATGGGATCAAAGAAATTGAAAGCTATCGCTATTCATGGAACTGAAAAAGTCACAATCGCAGATCCTACCATAGGTAAGAAATTGATAAAGGAAGACGAAGAAGCAAAAAAAGGAAATCTCCTTAAAACAACTACACCACTTTTGTACACTTTATATGGAACAAATTGTTACCTCGATATTGGGATGGCTCTTGGTGATACTCCTGCATATTATTTTACAGAGACCGAATTTCCTGCAGAGAAGTTAACAGGGAAAACATTGAGAGAAAAATATCCCGTTTTAGACTATGGTTGTGCTGGTTGTACTGTAAAATGTGGTAAACAAACGATTATTCAAGATAATGGCAAGGAAATAAAAGTTGATGGCCCCGAGTATGAAACTGTTGCTGCTTTTGGCCCTTTACTAGGGATTTATGAATCTAAAGATGTAATTTTAGCTAATCATTTATGCAATAAATACGGAATAGATACAATTTCTTGTGGGGTAAGTATTGCTTTTTTGATATATCTAGTTGAAAATAATATACAGAATGATAATATAAAGCAATTATTAAATGATATGACTTTGGAAGAATTAAAATGGAGTAATGGAGCTATATTATTAAAAATAATTGACAAGATTTCAAGGAGGGATGGTATTGGGAATGTACTTGCTGAAGGAGTTAGAACAATGGCGAAAAGACTTAATGTTGATCAAGAATTAGCTGCTCACGTAAAAGGTTTAGAGATGCCCATGCATGACCCAAGGGCATTTGCGGGGCAAGCCTTAAGCTATATTACATCTTGTGTAGGAGGAAGTCATCAAAAATGTGATTGGTATAGCGTAGAAATAACAACAGCTTCTTATCCAGAATTACGGATAAAAATTGGTAAAAATAGATCAATAATAAAGGGGAGAGAAAAAGGAGTTATAGCTTTACAAGATTTAAGAGCGATAGATGATTCTGCTGTTAATTGTGCTTTTGTTAATCTTAGTTTGGAACATACCGTTGGGCATATAAACGCTTCAACAGGTTTTAATTATAACAAAAAATCAATTTTACAAGTTGGAGAACGAATTAATAATCTTAAACGATTAATTAACTGTAAATTAGGAATTAGAAGAGAAGATGATAAATTACCAAGAATACTGAAACAAGAATTAAAATCAGGGAAAACTGTTCATGTAAAATTAGACTTGGAAGAAAATTTAAAAACTTATTATCAGCGGCGAAATTGGGATTGGGAGACTGGTAAACCCACTGAAGAAAAATTAAAGGAACTTAGTATTCTTTAAATTTAACATTTAACTTCTATTATTAATTCTTGCTTATATCCAGTAATCACTTTAGCAAATCCTTTAAACATATTATCAATCTCAATATCTCCAGTATCAACCCTTAAACAATCTAAAGCTTTCATTTTCTGTTCTGTTGCGATAATTTTTACATTATTTTTCCCTATTTTCTGGAGAATTAGGGGAGTAAATTGTTTATTTCCTCTGCCAAAAACAAACCCTTGTCCCCCTATGGGTGATACTACAATCTGAACATTCTTATACTTTTCCAATAATTTAAGAATATCCTTTTCATTTAGATCTTTTCCTACCATCTCTCTATTATAGATGGCGTCTATACCAAGAAGAGTTTTCGGTAAATTTAAATTATCTGTAATTGTTTTTATTGTTGTTCCAGGCCCTAATAAATATAAAATACTAGAACCCATTATTTCAATTATAAATTGAGCAATCTCTTGTTTATTTTCCTCAACTGTCCTTCCAAATTGTGATCCAGTTTTACTTGATTGTATTAGGTTTAATATTTTTGGTACCTTCAGATATCCATATAATCGCGATTCCAAAATATCATCTCTAACAAGTTCCTCATTAATATCTAACACTTCTTGTTCTTGTGTTTCAATACCTCCCTCCAAAAATTTATCTATAATTTGAGCTGCTGCCTTAGGATTAAGAGAAAAAACAGAACTAAACATTTTTACTCCAGCAGGAATTGCAACAACTGGTTTATCTAATCCAATTGCATCATATATATCTCTAGCAGTTCCATCTCCTCCACAGAACACCAACAACTCAATTGTATTATCAATCATTTTTTTTACAATTCTTATAGTGTCCTCTGGAGTTGTAGGTTCACTTATTTCTTCAATAATTTTAAATTGAAATCCTTTATCTTTAATATAGTTTGCTCCCATTATGGTAGGCGCTACAAGGAAAAAAATTTCTTCTTTTCTTTTAATTTGAGAAAGAAATTCACTTACTCTTTTTGGTGTCACAGGGGTAGCACCCATTCTTACAGCTTCTTTGTAAATGTCTCCATCTGTTCCCTTAAGTCCTACACTACCACCCATGCCAGCAATTGGATTTACAATTAAACCGACTTTTTTTGGTCTTTTCTTGCTATTTTTCAATTTTTGGTTTCATTCTGTATATTATAACACTGAATCAATTAAATAGAAATTTTAATATATATTAAAATATTTTTTTTTTGAATAATTAAATCTTTTAATTTTACACTTTATAAGCATCAATGGAATATTGGGATAATAGATTCTTAGATAAAGGAAAAATTTGGGGGACTAATCCTAGTAAAACTGCATTTTTTGCCCTTAATTTATTTAAGAAGTACGATATTAAGAAAGTATTAGTTCCTGGGTCTGGTTACGGACGACACACTAAATTATTTTCAGCAAATAATTATAAAGTAACTGGTATTGAAATTTCTGAAATAGGTTTAAGCATAGCTAGAGAATTTGATTCAAAGTCCAATTTCATCTTAGGATCTGTGCTAGATATGCCATTTGATGATGAAATCTATGATGCTATATTTTGTTATAATTTGTTGCATTTATTACTTGAAAAACAAAGAGTCCTATTTATAGAAAAATGCTATAAGCAACTAAAAAATACAGGTTTTATGTTTTTTTCAGTATTTTCTGATAAAGAAGATAGTTTTGGTAAGGGAGTTCGAATAGAAGAGAACACATTTGAAAGTAAACCTTATAGACCTACGCATTATTTTACAGAGGAAGACCTATTACAGCACTTCCATGCTTTTTCTGTAATTGAAACAGATATTATTGAAGAAAAAGAAAATCACGGTGAACTCGGACCACATACTCACAGATTAAGATATATTTTTGCTAAAAAATAGTAGGAAATTTAAGCTTAATTAAATCCTAGCTATTGGATATTTTCCGTATTTATTCACTGTTTTTAGGATTGTTGGTACTGAAGTCAGCATATGTAAGAATGATGGAAATCCTTCAGAGACTCCCATTAGAAAATTATCTCCTGGAGCAGCGCTATTAAGCATTTCTTGAACTTTCAATCGAACAGCTTTTTGACCTTGAAGGCTCACAGGTTCTGGAAAATTCGCCCAAATTACTTTATCTTTCCAAAGCTGTCTAGCCTCTTCAATCGACAAATCTCCTACAGGAGGCGGTGTGAAGCTTTCAATCACATCTATACGTGTTTTAGCAACAAGATTAGCAATGTTCTTTAAAGTGCCATCCATATGAACTATATAGATTTTATCTTGCTTATGAATAATATCAGCAACTTCATTATAAAACGGTATACTATATTTTTCGAATAATTTAGGACTTGTTATAAGGCTAGTAACATTATCTGGACCCCAAATAGCGTCAGCTGGAGATTCTGCTGCAATTTTGTAAATTTCTAATTCTTTTTTGTACATTACACTATAAAGCTCATCGAATTCTTTTTGGTGCATATAATAATCTAAGGCAAGTGTTTTAGGTCCCATCAACATGATGAGAGATTGGATAGGTGATTTGGGTACAAATGTGTTTACAATACCAAAATTCCCTAATATCATTTTAAACTCTTTTATATCATCATAAAATGGAATATATTCAGCATCTTCTATAAGATATTTAATGACTTCATAATCTTCAAGAGTTTTAATTATAAATCCATCTTCAGGAAACCAAGGAAGTTGAATTGACATATCCAATCCTTTAACATTCGCTTTTAGGGTAG
>JBHLPN010000032.1:0-16718 GCA_048939445.1 Promethearchaeota archaeon
CCGATTGCGCTTAGTTATGGGCCAGTGGTCTAGTGGTTATGACGTCGCGCTTACACCGCGAAGGTCGGGAGTTCAATTAGAAAAAAAGCTCCTTTTTTTCTTGGAAACCTCTCCTGGCCCACCATTTACTTATCTGGTTCAAAAAGTTTTTTTATTTTTTTTGGGCGCAAAGCACTTAATTTACAATTTTTAAGTTCATTACCAATATGGGCAATGATACCAGGGGCATTAGATCCCTCTTTTAATAATATAAGATTTTCCAAAAAGCCAAATCTTTTTACCGTAATAATGTCTCGAAAATGTCCTTTCTTAGCTATAATTTTCTTAAATTGACCTTTAGTTTCACCGCTTAAGAATACACCTTCAATGTTTTCTCTTAAGATTTTCTTATAGAAATCTAATGTCTTTAATGCGAATTCTCCTAACAATTTTTTATTAACTTCATCCACTTCAGTGATTTTCACATACACTGGGAAATGATCAATAAAATCATAAGCCTCTATAATTTCATTTATAGATTTCTCATTTCCCCTACATAATTGATCTCTTAAAGTATGTAGATTTATGAGAACATCTACTTTTGGATTTAGAATCGCACAATCCACAAATAGACCAAATCCAACTTTACCTACATCTACAAGATTACCTTTATAAACCTTACCAATAGTAATATCTCTAAAATCATTAATACTTCCAATTTCTTTTTTTAAGAGATTGAAAATAAATTGTTCTTCTGGTCCACTGATACTAATCTCAAATCTCTTATCAAACTTTCTTAACTTCTTAATCAGTATAGAAGTGTCAGGAAATCCTTTGACGTGCTCTTTCAAATATTTAAGATATCTAAGGTAGATATCTTCTTTCTTCCCTCGATCTGAAACGTTATAGATTTTATCAAATAAAACTAATTTTTGTACCATAAAATTAAATTCAAGTACTATAATCAATAGATATAAAATATTTTAATATCTCTAATGTATAATAGTTTTCTTATATTTTGAGTTGTAGAATCTATCATTCTAAAAAGATTTAAATTTTCAAATTTTTATCTTTCAATAAAATTAAAAATAGATTTTTGCGAAAGATGGAGAAATATGGAAGAACAAAGATTTAATCATCTAGTTAATGCACTAAATGAGTATGAAGGAGTGGAGGAAATATTTCTATTAAATAATGAAGGAGATATACTTTTTAAATCGTGGGATTTCTCCTTAACAAACCAAGAAGCTAAAGCAATACTTACTGCTTGGAAAACAAAAGAACATTCTCTTTTATTTCAAAATTATCGATTTGCAATTTTAAAGAATGATGAAATACAATTGGCTGCTAAAAATATTGGCGCAGGGAAAGGAAATATTGTTGGATCGATTACGAAAGAAGGAGATTACCTTGTTGCGCACACTAGAGATGAAGGTATGATTTTGTTAGAATGGTCAATTTTTATTAATAAAGTTGCATGGTCGTAAAGAGCCATGATACAGTGATTATTTATACAAATCTTCTCTATTCTATTTTTTATACCGCCTTTTTTAAAATATTTAAAAAAAATATTTATTATAGTATTTATTACTACTTTTTAACTAAAGTAAAATAAAAATAAAAAATAATATAAATAGATAAATATTAAAAACTTTTAAGGTGGATCTGAGTGTTCCAACAAGCAGGAAGAGGTTATGATATGGCTATAACCCAATTTTCACCTGAAGGACGACTTTTTCAGGTTGAATATGCTATTGAAGCTGTCCGAAGAGGTACGACAGCAATTGTCTGTAGGAATAAATCTTCGATTGTTTTTGCTGTTGAAAAGAAAAGTTCTGAGCTTCAAGAGCAATCTCAAGGTTCAGAAAAAATATTTAAGATTGATGACCATATAGGGGTGGCTATAGCAGGGCTAACTGCCGATGCAAGAGTGCTTATTGACCGGGCTAGAGTTCAAGCTCAAGTTAATTTATTGAATTATGATGAAAGGATTTCTGTTAAAGATAGCACTCTAAATATATGTGAATATAAGCAAATTTTTACGCAAAATGCAGGTGTAAGGCCCTTTGGGGTTTCTTTTCTAATTGCTGGAATTGACTCTGATAATGAACCTTCCTTATATTTAACTGACCCAAGTGGAGCAATGTGGGGTTATAAAGCTTTTGCTATTGGCTCTGGAGCAGCGGAAGCGAGAGCTTACCTTGAAGAAAATTATAAAGAGGATATGAATGATGAAGAATTGAAATTATTACCTATAAGAGCATTAAAAGAATTGATGGGTGATAATTTGAATAAAAATACTTGTGATGTAGCTTTTATATTAAAAGAAGATAAGATCTTTAAGCTACTAAGTTTGGAAGAAAAGCAAGAATTGTTAAATAAATTATTGTCAAGGTAACACCCCTTTATATTTATCTCTTAACAGAAAGGCAAGAATAGGATTAAGAACAAATTTAGATAATTCAATAAGCTAAATCATGATTGATCGAGCGAGAATAGATTTAGGCGGATTTATTATAGGGCGAATTGAGAACTCAGGTAGAATTTTTGAAATGTTAATGGATCCAGAGAAAGCATGGGAGACAAAAAAAATAATTCGAGAAGAGATCAATAAAAGATTAAAAGAGGGTAAAGATAAATCTCGTCTTACCATAGAAGAAGTATTAAATGATAATAGAATCGATTTAGAACTTATTTTTGAGACCTTTACTGTATTTGAAGATTTAAGAAGAGGTAAAAAGGCAACAGATGGAGACATGGAAGCAGTATTTAATACAACAGATGGAATGACAATTGCAGCTCATATTTTGTTGGAAGGAGAAATTCACTGGACGAAAGGCCAAAGAGAAGAAGAAAGGCAAAAAAAATTAAAACAAATCATAACAATCATAAGTAAAAATGCCATAAATCCGCAGAATAAAAAACCCCATCCTTATCAAAGAATTGAAAAAGCGATTGAAGAAGCGAAAGTCAAAATTGATTTAATGAGGAGCGCGGAGGAACAAGTTGATGATGTTGTTAAGAGCATTCGTGCTATAATTCCTATTAGAATTGAACAAGTGGAAATGGCAATTAAGATCCCAACAGCTTTCACAGCAAAAGGTTATAATATAGTTGCTCAATATGTGCAAATAAAGAAAGAAGAATGGCAATCTGATGGTTCTTGGGTAGCTGTTGTAAGTTTACCGGCAGGATTGCAAATGGAGTTAGTTGATAAACTAAACAAGTTAACTCATGGAAGAGTTCAAACAAAAATTTTGAAAGCCTGACCTAAAAGTTTTTGTACAGCTTTTATATATATTATTTTTTTATCATTGGTTAGGAGTATTGCAAAATTTTAGATAAAGAAGTGAATACTATTATGGAAGATGATAAAGAACCTGTTGATGATGAATTCGAAGATTTTGAAGATGAAGAGACTTCAAGAGAAGTTGTCGTTCCTGGAGAAGTTTTAACTGAGGATGTGCTAAATTTTTTACCAGGAAGGGGAACAATCTTAAATAAAGAGAAAAACAAAATAATCTCCCTAAATATTGGTTTAAAACAAATAAAAAAAAATTACATTAACGTTATTCCTCTGAGAGGTTTTTATACTCCTCGTCCTGGAGATAAAGTAATAGCATTAGTGGTTGATAAAAATCCAGTTAAATATAAATGTGATATTAATGCTAAAGATTTTGGTACACTTAAGCCAAAAAACACAATTAAAAAGGGCAGAACCAGAGGATTCAGAGGGGGTGGGGCTGTTCAAGAAGAGTCTGATACAGTAAGGTTTGAAATAGGCGATGTCTTAGTTGTTAAAGTTCTTTCTGCAGATCGTTTAAATAAACCTGAATTAACTACTGTTGGAAAGTATTTAGGGAAGAAAAGTGGAGGTATAGTAATTTCAATAGATGCACCCAAAATTCCAAGAGTAATTGGTAGAAATGGTTCAATGATAAAAATGTTAAAAAGTTTGACCAAATGTAATATATTTGTGACACAAAACGGTCGCATTTGGCTGAAAGGCGAAGACCTTGCTCATGAGAGGCTGTTAATTGAATCAATTAAAAAAATTGCCTCTGAAGCCCATACAGTTGGTTTAACGGATAGAATGCAAGAATATATTATTAATGAAAAAAAGAAAAGAGGTATTGAATAGATGCCATTAATTATTAAAGATGAGTACCCTAAGACCTTATTTCGTGAAGATGGAAAAAGGCTCGATGGTCGAGATCTGAATGAATTAAGACCTATAAAAATGGAAGTTGGGATTATTGAAAATGCAGATGGTTCAGCATATCTTGAGTGGGGAAACAATAAAATCTTTGCGGCTGTATATGGACCCCGAGAAGTACATCCGCATCATTTAGCTAAACCAGATAAAGGGGTTTTGCGAGTTTTTTATAGAATGGCCACTTTTTCTGTTTTTGATAGAAAAAGACCAGCACCTGGACGTCGTGAAAAAGAGATCTCCATGATTATCGCAGATTGCATTGAACCTGTACTTTTTCTCGAACTTTATCCTGGTACTAGTTTTGAAGTCTTTATTGAAGTGATAGATGCAGATGGTGGAACTAGATGTGCAAGTACTACAGTAGCGGCATTAGCATTAGCTGATGCAGGAGTTCCTATGAAAAGTTTAGTATCTGCAATTGCTGTAGGAAAAATTGATGGAAAGAAAATTATTGATCTTTCTGGTATAGAAGATAAAGCCGGGGAAGCGGATTTACCGATCGCAATCACATGGTATAATGAGGAAGTCTCACTCTTACAATTTGATGGAGATATGGACTTGAATGAAATGACAGAATTCTTAGATCTTGCAAAAGATGCTTTAAAAAAAATTTATGAAATTCAGTTGAGTGTTTTAAAAAGTAAATACATAAAATTACAAGAAGAAACATTGAAGGAAAAGCAAGAAGAAGTCAAAAAAGGTGATAAATAAAAATGATGGATGTAAAACGAATTATTTCAAAAATCGAAAGAGATTATATTATCTCAAATCTGAAAAAAGAAGAAAGAATTGATGGCAGAGGGCTCTGGGAATATCGTGATTTTCAAATAAACAGTGATATCATTTCTTCAGCAGAAGGTTCTGCTGACGTTAAATTAGGAGACACAAGGATTATAACTGGTATAAAATATGAAGTAGGTGAACCCTTTCCAGATCTACCGGATGAAGGTGTTTGCACTGTTATGGCAGAACTACTTCCAATAGCATCTCCTCTATTTGAAAGGGGACCTCCAGATGAACAATCAATTGAGTTAGCTCGTGTAGTAGATCGTGGAATTCGGCATGCAGATTGTGTTCAGACGAAAAAGCTTTGTATCAAAGAAAATGTATTAGTTTATATTCTTTTTGTTGATATGTATGTAATTAATTATGCTGGTAATTTGATTGATGCTGGAGGAGTAGGTGCTCTAACTACATTGATTTCTGCCCATATTCCAGAGGGAGTTTGGAATGAAGAAAAAGGTGAAGCAGAATGGACTGGAAGATATTTGACAGGAAAACATATTGTAAAAGAATTACCTTTAGTGCTAACATATGGAAAAATAGATGATATAATCTTTGTAGATCCAAATTTACCAGAAGAATTGGTAAGTGATGGTAAAATTTCAATTTCTGTTACTAAAGATAAAATAACCTCAATTCAAAAAAGTGGTGCAGCTACATTTTCAATTGATGAAGTTAAAATGTTGGGAAATAAATCTTTAGAAATAGGTCAAAAAATAAGAAAGGAATTGAATCTTTTACAATATTTAAGTAAGATCGATTAATTTTATAAAAATTTTTTTTAACTTTATTTTATTTGTTTTTAGTTTTTATAATAAAACTTTTTATTAGAAAAAGTGAATAGCTGAAATTTATTCTAATTTAGAAAAATTTATAGTTAATCCTATTTTTTAATATAACATCAACTATTCAATACTAATTTTGATTAAAATGGGCAAAACTAAAAAAGTAGGAGTTACTGGAAGCTATGGGGCTCGCTATGGAAGTACATTAAGGAAAAGGACTCGAATAATTTTGGAAAAAATGAAGGGAGATATAAAATGTCCTAGATGTGATACTAAAGGTTCTATTCATAGAGTTTCAACTGGTATCTGGCACTGCAAAAAATGTAATGCCAAGTTTACTGGAGGAGCCTATTACACGGAAACACCGCGGGGAGCTGAATCTTTCCGTATTTCAAAGCGTAAACAAAGAGAACTAGAAATTACTGAAGAATAATGAATAAAAATAATAACTTCTCGATAAAATCTACTATTGAATTTCAATTTGAATCTTCTCAAATAAGAGATATATCTTTTAACTCATTTTTACCGGAATTTAAAAGATTAAAAAAAAAACGTTCTAATATTTTAGTAGAAAAAAAGAATGACACTAGCTTAATTTTTATGATAAAAAGTTATGACATAACGGCTTTTCGTGCCTCTATTAATGAAGTTATTAATTTTGGTAAAGTAATAACAGATTCGATGAAAATAGTTGATAATTCTAAAAAAGAATAAAATATATATAATATAAAACAAAATATAAAAAACATAAGGAGATATAATATGTCACAGATTAATCTTGACAGTTTAAACGAAGAACAAAAGAAAAAGCTATTAAATCTAAATAATCTGCAACAATCATTTGAATTTATAACAACTCAAAGATTACAAATTGAGAGTACTTTAAGAGAAACAGAATTAGCAATTGAAGAATTAGAAAAAATAAACCCAGATGATACAGTTTATAAAGCAATTGGAGGAATTTTAGTTAAAAGCGAAAAGAATAAGTTATTAGATGATAAAAAAAGTTTAAAAGTCACATTAGAGATGCGTTTAAAAACCTTAAAACAAAAAGAAGATCGGGTAAAAAACCAAATCGAAACCGTGAGAAAATCCCTCCAAGCTGATTTTCAAAAATAAAATTTGTAGAAATTTTTATGTTGAAATCTAAATTTGAAAATTTTTTAAATTTTATAAAAAATAAAAATATCATAATTACCACTCATGACTTAGTAGATATTGATGGTTTAGTCTCTTGTATTATATTAAAATTTTTTTTAAATCAATATCTTAAAAATCAAAATGTATTCATCTATTTTTCAGATTTTACCAAATCCACAAAAAACTTCATAAAAAATTTCGCTGAGAAGTTTACTGAATTTGATTTATCTTATGAAAAAAATATTATTCTTTCTAATACCGATGTTCTTTTAATAGTAGATACAAACAATTTAAATCAAGTTAGATTCGATTATAATTTTGATATTTCAGATTCTGGAGTTCCTTATATATTCATAGATCATCATTATAGAGGAGCAAATTCAAAAAATAGTAATAGAATAGCAGTAGATTTAATCGATGAAAAATATTCTTCTACTGCTGAATTAATTCTTGAATTAATTGAATTTTATAACATTCCATTAAATATCCCCTTGAAAAACCTCATTATCTCCGCAATACTGACTGATTCAGGTTTCTTTAAACATGGTAATAACAAAACTATTCAAAACGTAAGCAAATTACTATGCGAAGATATAAACATCCAGGATATACTTCTTCTTCTTAAAAGGGAAATTGACATCTCAGAAAAAATAGCTCAGATTAAGGGTTTACAAAGAGTTGAGTTGATTCAAGAAGGGAATTATTTAATTGGAATTACAAATGTTAGCAGTTTTGGGGCTAGTGTAGCTTCAATGTTAACAAAAATGGGATTTGATATTGGAATTGTTATCTCCAAAGAACCAAATCACTATAAGATTAATACCAGAGCTAAAAAGAGAGTTTGTAGAGAAACAGGATTGAATTTAGGAAAAATTTTAGAAGAAATATCTAAGGAGTATGAGGGTAGCGGTGGTGGACATGATGGAGCAGCATCTTTAACAATTAACATAGAATTTGATGTTAATACCCATGAAATTATTGATAAAATTAAACAATACTTATAATCTAAGTTTTAAATAATCATAAATTATCAAAGAACAAGAACTTTATTGACATAATTTCGTATGGATTTTATAAAATTTAAAAACTTTTATTACCGGTACAAAGGAAACGAAGAATACGCCTTAAATAATATCAATCTAAACATTGAAGATAACAAATTCATATTATTATGTGGTGAAACTGGAAGTGGAAAAACCACTCTAATTAGGTGTATGAATGGTTTAATTCCACAATTCTATGCTGGTTATTACAAAGGTAAAGTAGAACTCTGGAACGGAAAAAATACCGCTGAAACACCAATTGCAGATTTATCTACCGAAATTGGAATTGTGTTCCAGAATCCAGAAAATCAATTAATTGCAATGAATGTAGAACATGAAATCGCTTTTGGTTTGGAGAATTTAGGTGTCCCTGCTAAAGAAATTTCAAAAAGAATAGAAGAGAGTGCATCATTAACAGAAATCGAACATATATTAGATAAAGCACCATTTGAATTGAGTGGGGGAGAACAACAACGTGTTGCTATCGCATCTATCTTGGTTTTAGAACCAAAAATATTGATCCTAGATGAACCTACGGCTTTATTGGACCCTTATATGGCCAAAAAAATAATAAATTTACTCAATGAGATAAAAAATGAAAAAAATATCTCAATAATTATCAGTGAACATCGACTAGATCTCCTTCTGCCATTTACCCAACAAATAATATTAATGAAAAGCGGAAGTGTGATTGAGCATGGACTTCGTGAAAAAGTCATTAATGGTGAAAATTTTCAAACTTTAAGATTAAATAAACCTGTAATTTATTCAATCTTTAGTGTCTTAAAAAAAGAAAACTTATATGATAAAAAAATTCCTGCCTCCATTCCTGAAGCAGTAAGATCTTTAAAATGATGAAAAATAATAATGTAGGAAATAAAAATGGTCAAAGAAATCCCACTTATTATGATTAGAGAAATGGCTTACACCTATCCAAATGGAACTATAGCTCTAAAAGATATAAATTTAAACGTATTTAGAGGTGAATTAATTGGCATTATGGGAAAAAATGGTGCAGGCAAGACTACTCTTATCCGAACCTTAAATGGATTAATTAGACCAACAAAAGGTAATATTTATATTGAAAATGAAAATATCAGTTCTAAAACTATTGCGTCTTTATCTAAAAAGGTTGGAATAATATTTCAAAATCCTTTCCATCAATTGTTTACTAATTCAGTAGAGGAAGAAATTAAGTTCTCATTAAAGAGTTTTAATTTTAGTAAAGATGAAATTCAAGCTAAAATAGATCAAATATTAAATGAATTTGATCTTGAGAAATATAGAAAACGATCTCCCCTTAATTTATCTGGAGGAGAATCTAAAAAACTTGCTGTAGCCTCTATTATTTGCAGAAATCCTGAAATCTTAGTTTTTGATGAACCCACATTGGGTCAAGATGCCAAGGAAATTGAATTTTTTATTGACTTAATTAAAAATGAAAGGAAGCGCGGGAAAACTATAATTATCATTACTCATAACATTGAGTTTTCCTATGAATACTTGCCTAGAACCCTATTAATGGGAGATGGAAAAATAATTGCAGATGGTCCAACAAAAGAAGTATTAAACAATGAGTTTCTGATAGACCAAACCTCATTAATTCTTCCACAAATTCGGCAGCTTCATTTAGCATTATTAGAAGAAGGCTTTCAGGAAACAGAAGATAAATTATCAAAAACTGATATGACAGATTATTTAAGGAATATTTTGAAAAAAAAATCTTTACAAATTTAGGAGGAATGTTTACAAGTGTCCTTAGAATTTCTAAATGCTTTTAAATTTATGAAAAAAAAATCTTTTCTGCATAATTTAGATCCAAGGGCAAAATTGGTATTTGCAATTGTATATACTATCTGTGCATTGCTATTTACTGAAATTCTCCCCTTACTCTTAATTTTTTTAAGTTTAATTCCTCTAGTTCTAATAGGTAAAATATTTAAACAATGGATTAAAAGCATTCGTGGCTTATCTTTCTTAATTATTTTCATAATCATTTTAAATACATTATTTATTTCCTTATCATTTGCTATTGCGATGATATTAAGAATATATATCATGGTATCTGCTTTTTCTATCTTTTTTTTAACAGTAGATCCAAATGATTTAGCTCTTTCTTTGATTTCAATGAAATTGCCATATGAATTTGCATTCTCTTTCTCATTAGCCTTTAGGTTTGTCCCCACAATCGCAATTGAAGCTCAAAACATTCTAGATGCCCAACAAAGCAGAGGTTATGAAATACAAAAAAAAGGTCTTATAAATCAGATAAAAAATCTTTTTCCCCTTTTAATTCCATTAATAATCTGTTCTATTAAGAGAGCTTTCAATGTTGCAGAAGCTCTTGAATCAAGAGCATTCGGTAGCAGAAAAGACCGTACTTATTATTACAGTATTAAATATTCTGTTAGCGATTGGATTTTTACAATTTATTTATTATTTTTCTTAACTTTTTCAATTTTTATTAGAATTCAATTCAATTTATTACCCATATTTTTTACGTGGAGCTTTCCAGTGTGATTGCTAAAGAATTCAGGATAGATGACTTAAATCTCCATTATTATGTCGGGATCAATCAAATCCGAATACAGTTTAAAAGATTTGTAGATTTTTATAATCTTGATAATGAAAGCAAAACTATAGACCAATTTTTTTCAATTATTGAAGAAATCCAACATAAAAATGAAAATTCAGTTATTCAATTTATTAATGATAAATATATATTAAACCAAGACCATATTTTTACAGCATGCTACTATTTAGAGAAAGCATTTCTACAAGATATCAACATTTCTAATAAAAAGAATATTGAATTTCTATTATATTTAGCCACTAATCGACAAATTCATAAGAGCATTGAAGGTTTTGGTATTAGTTTTTCAGATTTAAGCAAAAATAGATTAACTTACTGTATTATCTCACCACTAAATAATTTAGATAATATTAGTGTTGAATTATCAAGTGCTTTAAATGCTGAAGAAGAGGAATTGACAATAAACGACCAATCAACTAATAAAATTAATTTAATAAAAAATTATTTTGAAATTACAGATAGCCAACTTAATAGTGTTCTGAAGTCTTATGGAATTATTGCAGATAACTCAGACATAAGTTTAAGTTCTATAGTATCAGCATTATACGATTTAATTTGTGAAAAAATGGCATTATTACATATAGAAAAAGCAAAAAATGCAAAATAATTGGGATTTTAATATTTAATTTTAACAATTTCATTTTTTTTCAAAAATGATATTCCACTTATATTTCCTAGTACTTCAATTCTAATTATTTTATCTGGATTTTCAAGATCGACTTTATTATCTATAAGTTTTGCTATTACTTTAATAAAATTAATTCTTTCTATTTTTTCATGTTTTCTACGCTTAAGAGTTATCTTAAAAGATTCATCTCTATTAATGAATTTTTTTTGGTTTTCTTGTATTATTCGTTTTATTGTATTAGTGTCAGTTTCACAGATAAAATCTATAGGTATAACTTTCATAATATATTGAAAAAAGTTAGGAGATCGCTCCAAAATTTTATTTATTTTAGAAATAACTTTTTTTGGATCTAAATTAGTAAATCCAGTGACTAATCCTGGAAATTGAATTCCTGAAATGATTGGGTATGTATCACCACATATCAATAAAATAAACCATAATTCTGCCTTAGCATTTGTTTCATTATATCGAGAAGTTGATATTAATAAATTAAAATTCTTCGTTTATATCACTCTTTTCACTTTGATAAAAACTCTAATATCTCTCCTTCAGAAATCTGACCAATTCGTAAAAAGCTTACCACATTAGATGTGCAATTAACTATAGTTGTTGGGAGTTTTGATTTTGACTTACCTCCATCAATAATTAAATCTATAGGACTTAATATTTTTTTTGTGACTTCTTCTCCACTAATTGAGGGAGGTTCTCCTGTATAATTAGCTGAAGTGCCGATAATTCCTCCAAAATAACCTCTCTCCTTTAAAAGTTTTAAGATCATTAAAATAATTTCATTTTCAGGAACTCTTAGACCTATTGTATCTTGAAATGCTGTTACCTCTGGAGGAATTATATTTGGCACCTTTCTTTTTAATATTAAAGTTAACTGACCCGGCCAATACTTATTTGCTAATTTTTTCGCAACATCATTAAATTCAGCAATTTTGGATGCCTCTTCATAATCAGAAATTAACAATAAGAACCCCTTTGTATGATCTCGAAATTTAATATCGTAGATTCTATTTATAACACTAAGATTGAATGGGTCCCCTCCAATTCCGTAAACAGAATTTGTAGGAAAGGCTATAACTTTACCTTCAACAATGTTATCTACCGCAATATCAAGATAAAGCTTAATATCTTTTAATTCCTTCCCAGCTAATTTAATTAAAAATCCCATCTGATCTCTGTAAAAAATTATTACTAATATTAAAAAAAGAGCGAAGTTATAATAAAAAGTTTATTTTGGATATTGTTCTTGGCAACTTAAATCAGCTTCTAGACGTTTCCAAGTATGATCTAAATATTCTTGGAGCTCAATCAAATCCTTCTCTGAAATATTTGCGAATCTTTTTTGCTTAGATAGATATTCTATCAGTGAAGTTCTCTTAGAAGGATCTAATAACTGTCTACTTGCTTTTGACAATGTCATAATTCCATTTTCTACTTCATATAAAATCCATGAACCAGTTTTTACTGCTAATCTAGCAATTTCTATTGTATCTTCAGAATTAAATCCCCATCCAGTACAACAAGGAGCCATAATATGGATATATCTACAGCCTTTAATCGATTTCGCTTTTTTAAATTTATCATATAAGTCAAGTGGTTCACTAATAGAACAAGTAGCTACATAAGGTATGTCATGAGCCGCCATAATTGCAGGAAGATTCTTCTTAAACCGATCTTTTCCCTTTGTAGTCGTAGTTGTCCATGCACCATGGGGTGTACTTGAAGATCTTTGAATTCCTGTGTTCATATATGCTTCGTTATCATAACATACATAAATTTGGTCAGAATTTCTTTCCGCTGCTCCACTTAAACCTTGAATTCCAATATCCGCAGTACCACCATCTCCGGCAAATGTTAATGATATCATCTCATCCCATCCCTTCCCAGGAAATCTATATGCTTTCGCTTTAAAAGCAGCAGATATACCTGTTGCTGCAGCTGCCCCCGCTGCAAAAGCCATATTTGTAAATGGAAAATTTGGTGCTGTTTTTGGCCATAATCCTACTACAACATTTAAACAGGAAGCAGGGGTTACAAGAGCTGTGTTAGGTCCTAATGCTTTTATTGCCCATCGAAGGGCGATTTCTAAACCACATCCCGCACAACAAGAATTCCCTGGAAGGAAATATTCTTCCTGGCAAGACTCTAAAGCCTCTTTTAATTTAACCATTCTTTTATTCAACCTCCAATAACCCATCCCAGAGAGTTCCATGAATCACATCTTTTGGAAATTCTCCAGTTTCATTATATTTAACTAACTTTATTAATTGATTTTTTTGTTGCTCAAGTGTTACTTCTCTTCCCCCTAATCCATTAATAATTGGTAATACTGTTGCAGTTCCTTTAGTTTCATGAAGAGCACCTTTAACTTCACAACTTACAGGACCTCCAGTTTGAGAACCAAAAGCTGTAGCTCTATCTATAACTCCCAGAACTTTCACATTTTTAGCAACCTCAATAAGATCTTCTGTTGGAAAAGGTCTAAAATGGCGAAGCTTTACCATTCCAACTTTGTAACCTTCATCTCTTAAATCATCAACAGCTTGTTCCATTTGTAAAGCTAAGTCTCCATAAATAATCACCCCCACATCAGCATTATCCATTTTATATTTTTGAATTAATCCATTACCATAATTTCTACCAAATGTTTTCTCAAAATCCTTAGCAACTTTTTTTATTTTCTCTTTCGCTCTTATATTTGCATCATGAATTTTTAATCTAAATTCATAATAAAAACTAGAAGGCATAATAAGATTTCCAAACATCATTGGTCTTTTTGGGTCCATCCAAATATGTGGCCATCCTTCCTCACTTGGTAATGGTGGTAAAAATTTATCTACAAGATCTTGATCTTCGAGAATAACAGGTTTTGAAGTATGTGAAAGAATAAATCCTCCATAAGATACAAACTTAGGCAATAAAATATCATGATCTTCACAAACTTTATATGACATTAAAATTTCATCATATATTTCTTGATGCTCTGAGCAAAAGCAACTCATCCATCCTGTATCACGCTGACTTATTACGTCAGTAAAATCAGCCCAAATATTCCATGGTGGGGCAGGTCCCCGAGATGCTATCGCAACAACTATGGGAAGTCTAGCACCTGCTGCCCAATGAATCATTTCATGAGCATAGAATATTCCTTGACCAGATGTAGCTGTAAATGTTCTAGTACCTGCTTTACTAGCACCAACTACTGCTGCAAAAACACTATGTTCGGACTCCATTTTTATATATTCTGTTCCTGGCATTAAACCATTATCCACAAATTCAGATATTTTTTCAACCACTGTAGTTTGTGGAGTAATTGGATACGCACTAATAACTTGAACACGTGCTGATTTCGCTGCGTAGGCTGCTGCAACATTTCCTTTTATAATAATAGATTCTCTTTTTTGGACAAAATCTTCTTGACTTTCAACCATCTTTTATATCACTCTCTCTTACCATGTCTATTTTATTTGTAGGGCATTCTTTAGCGCATATCCCACAACCTTTACAATATCGTAAATCTATTTCAAATGTACCATCTTCTTTCTTTTTAATTACACCTTCTGGACAATACATCCAGCATATTCCGCATTTGTTACATCCTTCTTTAATTACTGGTCTAAAAGTTCTCCAATCACCAGTTGTACCTATATTTCCATCAATAGGTAATGAAATTGGAATTGGGGGTAATTCTTTCCAATTTTTATATTCTTGAACTTTAGGTCGTTCTTTTACTGATTTATTAATTTTTTTCCATTTTTTAGATTCTGACATATTTACATCTCTCTTACTGATTCATAAGCATCTTTAGCAACAGTCATATTTTTTTCTAATCTATTCTCTCCAAATTCTTTTTTAATAACTTTTTCCATTGTATCAAGATTATAATATCCAGTAATTTTTCCAAAAGCTCCTAACATAGGAATATTCAGAATAGGGCCACTAGCATGCATAAATTCCCTTTTAATACATATTCCTGTTGCGTCTACAAGAAAGATCTTTACATTATTAGGGAGATCACTTGTATCTATGGGATCAACACTATTGATTATCAGTATTCCTCCTTCCTTTATAGAGGCTTTTATACTTGGAATATCTAACAATGAGGTATCAAATATAAATATATAATCTGGATTTACTACACTATCATATGTTTTAATTAACTTACTTTTAGAAACTTTAGTGAAAGCTTGTATTGGAGCTCCTCTCCGTTCAGCTCCTATAATTGGAATTGCAATTGTATCCTTGAAACCTTCCTCAAATGCCATTTCCGCTAATAATTGGCTTGCGGTGATACAAGTTTGACCACCTCTACAATGCATGGATATTTGTACAATCTTCTCATTGTCTGACAAGTGAATCAACCAATTTTTCTTTATTTCAATTGAGTGCAATATATCCAATAAAGGCACAATGAATAAAAGTTCTATTGATTTTACTTATATATCTACAATATGAAACAATAGTATAGAATTTATAATAATAATTGTTATAATAATTAATTTATTTTCAAATCAGTATTGACGTAAATCTGTTTTAAGTAGTAATGAAATAAAATCATTCAAATTTGACAAAATTCAAACTAGGAAAAGATTATATGACCAATGAAAAAAAAAAATAATAATGTAATCTATTCATTTAAATGTCCTTCATGTCAAGAAGGTCTAATCGATATAATTAAACATATTTATACCCTTCCCGATGGAGACAAAATGCTTATTTTAAAATTTGAATGTAATTCATGTAATTTTCATAAAAATGACATAATTCCATTGTCTACAAATATGGAACCGGGAATTATGACATTGCGAGTAACAAATGAAGAAGATCTCAAATCTAAAATTTATCGTTCACCTGTAGGTAAGCTAGAAATCCCAGAATTGGAGTTACTGGTAGAACCCGGTCCTAGAGCAGATTTTTATTATACGAATGTGCAAGGTATACTTTTCAGATTTGAAAATGCTGTTTCAATTTATAAAAATAATCTTGAAGAAGATAATAAAGAGAAAGATGAATTAGATGAACTCTTACATAATTTAAAAAAAGCAATAGATGGGAAATTTAACTTTACCTTAATTATAACTGATCCCCATGGTGGCAGTTATATTATTCCACAAGATAAATCAAAATACACTTTTGAGAAAATTATGAAAGAAGAATTAGAATAAATTTAAAATATAATCTTATCATGATTCTTTAATGTAAAAGATTTTGTTATAAACTAATTAAACTAAACATGTGAGAAGATATGGGAAATCAAATAAAAAAAATAGGAATCCTAACGGGAGGAGGAGATTGTCCTGGTTTAAATTCTGTCCTCTATGGTATCATGCTTAAAGCCTATGATAGTGGGATTGAATGTATTGGAATCCTTAAAGGCTGGAAAGGATTTTTGGAAAATCAAACAATTCAACTTGATATCGCTGAACACGATGATTTACATACTGTTGGAGGCACTATCTTATATACAAGTAGAACTAATCCGTTTAAAGGAATAATATCAAAAGAAGATAGAGCTAAAGAATTAGCTAAAAAATTTGAAGAC
>JBHLPN010000229.1:0-5208 GCA_048939445.1 Promethearchaeota archaeon
GATATAGAAAAAATACTTATTTCTGGAGTAAATGGTTTTTTAGGGTCACATTTAACTGATTTTTGCATAAATCAAGGAAAAAAGGTCTATGGGATTGATCTTCCAAATCATCCTTTACAGAACTTAACTTATTATACTAATGGGCAAATAACATTTTCTTCAGAAGAGAAATTGATATTATTCGATACACCCATTCAAATACCAACTACAGATAAGAATTTTGTTTTCATAGAATGTGATTTGAATAATGCAACATTAATTGAAAAAATTATTCAAAGGATAAAACCTAAATTTATTTTTCATTTTGGAGCACAACCACATGTCATACCTTCATGGGAAGACCCCGTAGCTACTATAGAAACAAACGTGATAGGAACTATAAATCTTTTTGAAGCTATTAAAAGATACAAAATTAAAACGAGAGTTATAGTTGCTTGTACAAGCGCGGAATATGGTACAACAACATCAACTAATAGGCCATTAAAAGAATCTGATCCATTATTAGCGATTCATCCTTATGGAATTAGCAAAATAGCAACTGAACTACTATCTCGTCAATATTTCATTAATTTTGGTATTGAAGTTATTAATCTAAGGTTTTTTAATCAAACAGGTCCTAGAAAGATAGGAGATGCACCTTCAGATTTTATTAGAAAAGTCGCCCAAATTGAATTAAATCTTTCAGAACCAGTTATTGAGGTAGGAAATCTTAATCCTTATCGTGATTTTACTGGAATAAAAGATTCGATTAAAGCAATTTGGTTATCAGCAACAAAGGGAACACCAGGAGAAACATATAATGTTTGTTCAAGTAAAAAGATTCAAATTCGCCAAATTTTAAATATTGCTCTCAGTTTTTCTTCAAAAAATATTGAAATAAAAGAGAATGTTTCACAAAAATTAAGAAAGACAGATGAAGATGTTATTCTTGGAGATAATTCAAAAATAAAGAATGAACTAGGATGGGATATTTCAATTCCTATTGAAGAAACACTAAAAGATATGTTTAATTATTGGTTAAACTATTATAAAAAACACAATACTTAAATTAATTCAAAAAGAAAATTATTTTCTCTTAAAATTGTATTTAATTGTCATTATAGTTTTCTTATTTATCTTAAATTTACAATGTGGGCATTCAGTTTCAGGTTCTTTCTTTAATTTCGAAATTATATTATCTTTTAAAGCTGCTGAGCAATTCCTATTCGGACATACGTTTAAATGACCAAAAATCTTATCTGTTTCTTTAGTAAGATCTCCAGAAATAATTTCAAGGGTTTCAACATTTATCTTATCAGTTATTGTATTTTGATTTCTATCAAGAAAATTTTTCAAATATTTACTATTGGTTCCTATCTCCAATAATATTTTATCTCCGACTTTATAACCATGTTTTTTCCTAATAAATTGAATATTTCTTATTAAATCATTTACTACTCTTTCAGATAATAAATTTTCATCAAGAGATATATCTAAGTAAATATTACAGAATTTAGTTTCAGCTTTAATCAAATTATCTGATTGTTTGACTGATTTAACTATTTCTAATTCTTTTACATTTCCAACTTTTTTTATAATCTCAAGAAATTCTATTTTTGGCATATCTTTTTTTTCTTCTATAATGATTTTTTTATTTGGCCACCGTAATCTTATTCTATTTTCATCCTTTATAGCTCTGACAATTTCTATTAATTCTCGTGTAAAATGCATTTGTTCTTCTAATTCCAATTGAATGCTATTCTCATCATACTCAGGCCATTTTTGTAAGTGTATGCTTTTTGTTTCTTTAAATCCAATTGATTCTAAGTGTGAGTGAAACATTTTGAGAAAAATTTCTTCACTTATCATAGGGTTAATTGGTGCTAATAATAATAAAACTTTATATAAAACTCGGTAAAGAATTCCCATTATCAAAAGTTTATTTGGATCTTCAGAATATATATCTAGTTTCTCTCGATTGAGCATAATATACCACCTACTGATATCATTTACAATTAAATCTCTTAATTCACCCGTGATCCAGGGAAGCTGATATTCGTCTGATAATTTTGTTACTTTTTTAATTGTAGAATTTAATCTTGAAATTATCCATTTATCTAATTTACTCATATTTTTTGTAGCATATTTAGCGTCTGAAGGATTAAATCCAGTTAAATTAAATTTTTCATTTGCATATACATAGACATTCCATATTGTATTAAGAATCTTATATGTGTCAGTATATTCTTTAAGATTAAAATTGAAATCTCGACCAGGTTGGGTAACACCAATACAATAAAATCTAAATGTTTCAGCGCCTTTAATTTTAGAAAAAGATTTATTCTTCTGTAGTTCTGGAACTGTGCCTTCTATAAGATCTTCAGGATTTATTATTGTACCTTTGGATTTACTCATTTTAGCTTTTTCCATTAATACCCAGCCATGCATATAGCAAGCGTTATAATTTTTACGACCTGACGATACCATAGCACTATTTAGTAAACTATTAAACCAGCCTCTTATCTGATCTTTTCCTTCTATTATAAAATCAGCTGGTACCCATGTATCATAATGGCTTTTACCATCATAAATTTCTTGAGCTGCCCACATTACTGACCCAGAATCTAGCCAGACATCTAAAATATCAGGAATTCTTTTCTTTATTCCTTTATTACAAGCCTTACATTTCCAAGTAACTTTATCAATCCAAGGTCGATGTAGATCTTCAGGACATTCCCCTGCAATATCCTTTAATTCACTTCCTGACTCTATTACGGTGATATCCTCACAATCTTCATTATCACATATCCAAACATTTAAAGGAATACCCCAAAAACGTTGTCGTGAAATACACCAGTCTTTTAAAGTTGTTAACCAACTTTTAAACCATCTGCTTCCTGCCCACTCAGGTATCCAATATATTTCATCGTTTTTCTCGAGTAAATCAGGAACTAGATTTTCTGTCCTAAAAAACCATTGATTTGTTGCTCTATAAACTAATTTTGAATCACATCTCCAACAATGTGCATACTCATGTTCGATTTCAGTAGTTAATATGAGCGTTCCTTTTTCCTTTAATAGATCTAAAATCTTCTGATTAGCATCAAAGACATTTAGGCCCTCGAATTGGCCAGCCTCCTTTTTATAAATACCTCTTATCGTAACAGGATTGAAAATTGGTATATTGTTTGCTACACCTACTTCAAAGTCTTCAGGACCGTGTCCTGGCGCAGTATGTACTAATCCAACTCCCTCTGATGCCGAAACGTATTCTTCCGAAAGAATTATTGAATGAACTTTCTCAGATTGTTTGGCAAATTCTCGCTGGTAGGGAACCTCATCTAATAAAGGATGTATATATTTCTTTCCTTCTAATTCTTCTCCGATATAATCTTCAACAATCTTGTATTTATAACCTAGTTCTCCTGAAATTAAATGGGTAATAGAATTTTTTGATAAGATCCAATATTCTTTAAGATCTTCAATATATACTTTTGCATACTCCGCAATCGGATTTGCCATTATCGCTGAATTTGCTACCAACGTCCAAGGCGTAGTAGTCCAAATTATAAAATATGTATCATCCATATCTGCTGATTTTATTTTCAAGAAAAGACTAGTGTCCTTAATATTCCTATATTCATGTTCATGTTTTGCTAGAGCGGTCGCACATCGAGGACAACAGTTTAAAGGACGATAAAACTTGTAGAGTAAATTATTCTCCCAAGCCCTCTTTAAAGTCCACCAAATGCCCTCAATATAACTATTTCTAAATGTAATATAAGGATTTTCCCAATCCCAGAAATAGCAGCCTAATCTTTTAAATTGATCGTTCATTATTGCTAAATTTTTTAAAGCGAACTCTTTACAGCTCTTTATGAATTTATCAATACCAAATTTTTGGATTTCTTGCTTGTTTTTAATACCTAATTCTTTTTCCATTTGAACTTCAATTGGTAATCCATGTGTATCATAACCTGGCGTATCAGTGACTTTAAAGCCTCTCATACGTTTGTACTTTATTAAATAATCCTTTAAAACTTTATTCCATGCTGTACCAAGATGAATTGAACCCGTAGTATAGGGAGGACCATCAATAAATCGCCAGATTTCTTTTCCTTCTTCTTTTTTCCTAATCAGTGAATATATATCTTTTTCTTTCCAGAATTCTAATATTTTTTCTTCTAGTTCAGTTAAATTCAGTTTTTTATCTAATACTTCCACGAAAATCATCTAGTGAAAATGTGAATGTTTATAATAAGATGTTCAAATTAAAAAATTTAATTAATTCATCTAAAAACTTATATAAGGGGATTTTCAATTTACGAATAACGTAATATCATTCAATAGAAGGTTCTATCATTGAATTGGGCAGTATTTAAAGCTAGAAACGCCATGAACAAAATCATTTTATAATTCCGACTAATTTTTTAAAAGATGAACAAAATTCAAATAAACTATGTTTAATGAAAAATGTTTAACTAAAGGGAAATATTATCAATTAATTATAAAATCTAGGATAAAAAATAGAGTTTATCTTAAGCAAAAACCACATTTACCAAAGGATTTAATTGTTTGTTCCCAGCAATGCTGATGATATGCTCGATTACAATGTGGACACTCTGAATGACAATTATCTTCACCAGCTATTTTTTTAGTACAGCTAGGACATTCTATTTTATGACATATGACACAAGATACTACTGATACTTCGAAGATCTTTTTGGAAATCAAATTAAACAAATCAACAAGATAACTAAAAGGTGTCCATTCATCAAAAAAGTCGTTAAATGAGGCATGTAAATCATTTTTTATTTTTTCATGAGCATCTAGCTCGAATTCGTTTAGTACTTTTATTTCAGGCATTTTCATAGGATAATCAATTGGTAAATCAATTTGAAATTTAAAAGTTAGGTCTTCAGTTTTCATTTTACCTTTCATTTCTATGTTTAAAGTTGCTGTCGATGGTTCATATTTTATATTTTTATAATGATCTTTTAATAAATCTAATTCAAAGTTAATTCTTGAATTTTTATCAACTAGCCAAGAGATCTCTCTAATGAATTCAACTGGTTCAGATTCATTTTCTTTCCAATTTTTATATGCGTTTAATTCTATAATGGGTATTTTAATAATTTCTTTCAATTCTGACGATAAATTAATAATGGGGGGTTGTGGATAAGGTTCTAAATCAATACTTAAATTATATTCCTTAAAACCATAAGTTAA
>JBHLPN010000230.1:0-5193 GCA_048939445.1 Promethearchaeota archaeon
TGGATAATAGAATCACTTAGTGATTCTACAATATACATGGCATTCTATACAATTTCTTATAAAATTAGAAAATATCAGATTAAACTCGAGCAGCTAAATCTAGAATTCTTTGACTATATATTTTTAGAGAAAGGAGATGTAAAAAAACTTTCAAAAAAGATCGGTATAAAAGAAGACCTCCTGAAAGAACTTCAAGAAGAATTTCTATTATGGTATCCAGTCGATCATCGCCATACTGCCATAATGCATATCTCTAATCATTTGAGTTTTTATATATTTCATCATGTTGCTATTTTCCCAGAAAAACATTGGCCAAAAATTATTACTCTAATTGAGCCAGTAATTGTTGAATCACAGAAAATGGGTAAGTCAAAAGGGGGTGTTATTCCACTTGCAGATATTCAAAAAAAGTACTCTGCTGATTTATTTAGATTCTACATATCCCATGGTGCTGATTTTGGTGTAAATATGGATTTTAGGGAAAAGGAAATAGAAACTGTTAAAAGTCATATTTCTAAGTTTTATACTTTTATAGCTGATAAAATTATCCAAACAAAAAATGTTAAAGGTAAATTTGAATCTATTAAATCCAACTATTCAAAGGTAATGCTATCAAAAATTATAAAGAAATTTATTGAAGCTGAAAAATCATTAGAAGAATTTAATATAAGGAGATATCTACAGACTTCATTCTATGAGGTTTTCAATCAAGTACAAGAGTTTAATAGGGATACAGAAAATCAAAATGACTTTCTAATAGTATTTAAATTGATTTATGTTGACTGGTTGAAACTTCTATCGTTAACAATGCCACATTTATGTGAAGAATTATGGGAAATTGCTGGAAATGAAAACTTTATCTCAATGGAAACATTCGGTGATTTTAATAAGAAGTATATTGATAATGACCTTGAACGAGAATTCGAATTTATATCAATTGTTATAGAAGATATTATAAACATCAAAAAAATAGTAAAATCTGAGAAAGTTAACCAAATTTATCTTTATACGGCTCCTGAATGGAAACATAAGGCTTTAGACATAATACTTTCAGTGAAAAATGATTTTAACTCAATACTTGGAGAATTAAAAAAAGATAAGGATTTAAAAATTGATAATCAATTAACTAATTATATAAAGAATCAGCTCAAAGATCGGGTATGGGAGAAAAAGATCCCCCGAGTAGAAAATGAGGTTGCCCTATTAAATCAATACAAACTCTATATAGAAAAAAGAGTAAATAATCCGATTATAATAAACTCGGAATACGATCCAAAACAGAGGGCTAATAGAGCAAAACCTTTCAAGCCTGCTCTTTATATAGAAGCTTAATTCCTCCTAAAATCAAGTAAAATATATTTTTAAAAAAAGAGAATAAAAAGAAGATTATTCAAGTCCATATACTTGTTTAGGAGCAAGATATTCTGGAAACTTATCTAGCAATTGTAATCTAGCAAAATAACAAAGATGACAAGGATCAACATATTCATGTTCATGTTCAATTTGATATTTCCTGACTAGTTGAGCAGGACCTCCCTGAATTAGAGGCCCACAAATAGGATGATTATTTGCATCATATTTTTCAATTAATTCTGAAAGCGGAGTCTGCCAAAAATTTCCAATGCTTAGCCCTTGACATATATGAGCATTTCCAAAAGGATCTACATGAATTCTTCCAAGACCCTCTAAATCTTCATATGGACATTTGTTCATTTCATCCCATGATTTTCGAGGTAAGCCTTCAATTAAAGTTTCAACAGCTCTTCCTCTAAACATAGCACCTCCCTTTATCACAGGCTCACCTTTTTCATGATCTTTATCAATTCCCATTTCTATAGTTGGTTCATCAATAGTAATCGAACTTAAAGGTAAATTTAGGTTATTTGCCGCCTTTTCAGCTCTTTTAGATAAATTGACTTCTTCATCTCCAAAATGAAAAGTATCATTACTAATACTAAAATCTGAAATTCCTATCTCTGAAATAGGTTCAAGCCAAATTTCCGCATCTTCCACATCTGTAGCCCAGTATGAATTAGTGACTACCCCTGTCTCAAATCCTAACGCTTTAGATATTCTAAGACCCTCCACCATAATCGGATAATAGAGAAAAGGTTCACCTCCTTCAAAAAAAATCCATTCTACCGTGCCAATTTTTACAGCTTCATCAAGCACTTGTTTGATTTGAGCCAATGTAAAAGTGCCCTTCGAATTAGGACTACAATATAAAAAACAATGATCGCATGTATAATTACAAGCATAAGTTAAAAGAAAGTGAATTCCTTTAAGCATGATATTCTACCTCAATAATTCATTCACTTCAATAGATTTGTAAAAATTATAAATATATACTAATTAGAATTATAAATAAAATTAATTAATAAGATTGCATTTGGTTGTATTTACTTCAATATGATATTAATAGATTTATGTGCTAACTGTTGTATCGTATGTGGTTTTTAATGACTTTCCTAATTTCCATTCATTTCTAAGAATAAATTTCTGAATTAATTCGTTTGCATTTTTTGGTAATTCATTTTTAAATTCTATATATCTTGGAACCATAAAATATGCTAAATTTTGTTTTAAAAAATTATAAAACTCTTTATGAGTAATTGATGCTCCTTTTTGAAATACAGTGCATATTTTTAAATGTTTTTCTAAAGAGTTGTTATCAGAAACTTCGAATACTGCACTTTCAACTACAAGGGGATGTGAATTTGCTACTAATTCGATGTCACCCGCAAAAAATACCTCCTTGTCTCTATGAATCATGTCTGATTTCCTTCCTAGGTAATATATAAATCCCTCATGATCTGCATATCCAAAATCGCCCGTGTAAATCCATCTTTCTTCTCCTTTTCTTGTTATTGGCTTTTCTTGTAAGTTATAATATTCAAGTTCAAAAGGAAGTCTTGTTCTTGCACAAATCTCACCTATATTATCTCGTCCAGGTGGAAGGTCTTTCCCTTCTGAATCAATGATTTTGATTTCAACACCTCGTGCTGGCTTTCCTACTGATCCTAATTTTCCTCCTTTAGAACCTATATTATTAATTGTAAAACCAATACCCTCAACAAGGCTCCAAGTTTCAATTATTTGAATGCCAAACCTTCTTTCTATAGTTTCCCATGTCCTCTTTGAGGCACCAGCACCAAGTGCATACTTAATTGAATGATTTCGATCAATCTTTGATGGTGGTTGATTTACAAGTGCTGTTAAGTGTGCTCCATAATAACAAAAACCATCAGGTTTATATTTTTTGACATCGTGCCAAAAAGTTGAAATATCAAACTTATTTGCAATTATTATTGACCCATTATAATAAATTATTGGAAGTATTAAGAAGTATCGTTCTAATCCCTGAAATAATGGCAGAGGACAATAGAATTTATTAAAACTAGTACCAAATCCTAAATCTTCTAACTGTCTTCCTACACTAATTCCAGATAATGCGTAATAATTTCTATATAATACTCCTTTTGGCTTTCCTGTAGTCCCAGCGGTATAAGATATTTCGAGAGGATGAAAACTAGTTATACGTACATTAGGATTCTCATTATTTTTAGAAAGGATTTCTGTAAAACTTGCACACTTATCATCGTATTTTCTGTTAGCTGGTGCATTCCTAATAAATATTTTTTTAAGTTTGGGTAAATTTGCATAAATTTTTCGAACATTCGCGAAATATTCATAATCAATAATTAATATTTCAGAATTGCTATTTCTTAATACAAAATCCAATAAATCTTCTTTTAATAAATAACTTATCGGTACAAAAATACTACTGGTTTTAGCAATACCAAACCAACAAAATAGCGTCTCTGGACAATTTGAACATATCATTGCAATATTAGGATTATGCAATTTTAATTTTTGAAATTGTTTTATGAGTCCATTAGCTATCTGATTTGATCTTACATTAACATCATGATAAGTATAAACCTTATCATGATAATAAATTAAAGGTTTATCTTTATTAACTATGGCCTTACTTTCTATTATTTTTGGTATTGTTGCGTCCTCAATGTTATAATTTTTTGTCAAGTCACTTAGGTTATATATCTTTCGAATTTCAAGAGTCTCACCCTTTAATTCTATTATGACTTCCTCTTTGTCTCTAAAAGGAAATTCATTATCTTTAGCAACTTTGCTCGGAATATAGACCCAATAGCTGTCATATCCACGGTTACCAGACTTTTTCTTTGAAATTTTACCTTTTCCTATTTTCATAATATATTTCTCAAAATGATTATTTACTATTGTAAATTAATTATTCCTATAGTAAAAATATACTCTTTAGTTTAAAGGTATATCATTATATTCTTGCTTTATTATTGGGAATCTATCAAGCTCATAATGAGGAAAATAAAGAGAAAAAGTATATTCCTTGGGGAATGATGGGGAAGCTGCTATTTCTCTATATTTTACTTCATGAGCGATCTTATTTGCTAGATCTCTTTGCTCAAGATCTCGTATAAATAATTGTGCTCCTGTTCCTGCAGCATTTCCAATTTGGAAAATGTTATTTTGCTCGACCTCAGGGAATAATCCAATAAAAGCTGCGTTTTCCTTATTAATATAGGTTCCAAAGCCTCCTGCTAAAATTATCTGTTCAAGAAACTCTTTTTGTTTATTTTCCATTTCAATTAATAGATTCGCTGCTGATAAAAATGCACCTTTTGCTAATTGAAGTTGATTTATGTCTTTCTGAGAAATTGTGATCTCACTAGTATTTCGATAATTATTAATTAATTGAAATTGCTTAGTGTCCCAATCTGCTTTATATAGAATATAATGATATCCATCTTCTCTTTTTACGATACGACGATGCTTTAATACTTGTTTTGATTTGGTATTAAAATTTCCAGCACGAGTGATAATTTTTGATTTCAACATTTCAGCAATAGTGTCAATAAGCCCCGATCCACACAATCCAAGTGGATTTATATTTCCTATTACACCAATTGAAGGTTCCAAAGTATCTCTGTCTATTATGACTGATTCTATTGCTCCCTCAGAAGCTCGCATCCCATGCAAAATTTGGGCGCCCTCAAATGCAGAACCCGCTGCACATGAACAAGTAACTAATCCTTTTTTATTTCCTAACACAAGTTCCCCATTAGTTCCAATATCAATTAAGAGAGAATATTTATCATATGTATTGATTTTAGATGAGATTATACATCCAATTGT
>JBHLPN010000231.1:0-3475 GCA_048939445.1 Promethearchaeota archaeon
ATTAAATCTTCTACTTCTTTTCCATATTCATTTATTTCTGCAATAATAACTTTTGCACCTAACCAAGCTAAAGCTCTAGCAAGTTCTTTACCAATGCCTCTTCCTGCACCAGTAATAATTGCAACCTTATTTAAAAGTGCGTTTTTGGATAAACCTAATCTTTCAATAAACATTTGATCACCATCAATTATTTATGTATATTAGTAAATAATTAGTATGACTATATAAACCTTTGGGTCAGTGAGTCACTCAGTCATTTAGTCATAAATTTTATATGAAAAAATCCTTAATATTATTATAATGCCTAAAGCTTTTACAACAGAAGAAAAAAAGATTATTAAAAATAACATAATTAATAAAGGAGTAGAATTTTTTGGAACTTATGGGTTAAAAAAAACAAATATTGAAGATATAACTAATGCTGTAGGTATTGCTAAAGGTTCTTTCTATTCCTTCTATAATTCCAAAGAAGAATTATTTTTGGATGTTCTAGGAAAAGCAGAAGAAGGTTTAATAAAAAAAATAACGCATTTACTAAAAAAAATGAAGAAAGATCCAAAGGGAACCTTTAAAGAATTTTTGCTCTTTCATATTAATGCTCCAAAAGAAAATCCAATCATACAACAAATAGCCAATAAAAATGTAAGAGATTACCTTCTTAGGAAACTACATAATAATCCTAAACTAGAACAAAAGCTCCAAACCTATGAATATATTCCTCAATTTATTGAAATGTGGCAAAAACAGGGATTAATGATAAATAAAGATCCCGAAATTCTAGCAGGTATATTGAAATCTATATTTACAATTGGTTTAGATGATGAGACAATAGAATATATTGGGAGAGAAAAATTTCCTGAGATTATTGAAAATCTAATACATATCCTTGTTGAGTATATGATTATTTCTGATTCTGATAATAAATAAAGTCTTTTTGATTTTTAAAGAATTTAAGAATAACCATTTCTAAGAATAATTTTCTACGTACTTAAAGATTTTATCATGAATTTTCATTAAAAATTTAAATCTCATCTTTAATTTCTTTGTAAAAATCTAAAATTATTTTCTGCCGTTTTTCAGCAATCCTTTTTGAAATATCTAGATATAACCTATCTTTTAATTTGAGTATTTTTTCCTCTAGATGATTTATAACATCAACTATATTACCGTCATTCTTAATTGTAAATCCAATTGTCCTATATAAACCAATAGCACCAAGAGCATCCAATTTATCGGCATCATATAATATTTTAGCTTCTAATGTCTGAGGATTTGAATTATTTGAAAAAGAGTGTGATCTAATGCAGTGAATTATAATATCAATATTTTCTTGAGAAAGTTTAAAATCATACGAGGTTAAGAATTTAAAAGCCATCTCTGCAGATAATTCAGCATGGTTCTTACTAGAACTTGATTCATATTTTAATTTTCTACCAATATCATGTAGTATGGCTGAAATTTCAAGTATTAACAAATTAGCATTTAATTTTTTTCCTAATTGGCGACATAAATATAGAACACGTTCAACATGCAAAAATCCATGAATATCATCCCTTTCAGAGTGTTCAAATGCAAATTTTCTTACAAGTGATAATCTTTCTTTTTCTAGCATTAAAATCATCCCAAGTTTATCATTGCATTTCCTAATAGTGCAATATTCATCAATTTCGAATAAATTGTGTTTTTATAGGAAGCAATCCTATTGTCAACCTTTCACTAGTGTTTTCTGAAAGGTTTCATTCAATTTAATAATTAGTTCTTTTAGTTTTAAAATAGTGAGTAAATATTTCATGGTCTTTTCCATAGGTTTTCATAATAACCTTCTTGAAGGCACCAAAATCCAATCGTTCTTTCATAACATCAGCTCATCAATCAGCATGAACAACTATAGTTATTTCACTATTATTATATAAGTTAAAATTAATATCTTCGTGTAAAGGCATGAATTTTTTATTTGGTCCATAGGCATCCACTGCGCAATCCTCATAGATTACATTTTCCTCAGCATCCCAAATTAATTGTAAATAACTGTGAATTAAGCCTTTATATATGGGGAAAATGGAAAGTTCGGGATTTTCATAAATTTTTTTATCTAAAGCGCTTAAAGTTTCAACAATTGATCCATTTTTACTAATATTTAAATTATAGGTGAGCCCTTTAGACAACCTCTTTTCTGGATCTGGAGCAAATATAGTTAACTTCACTTCTTTAATTTTTAAAATCACCCCCAATAAAATAAAAAATGAGATTTTTTAAGATTAAATAAGCCCTTTAGCTTTAAGAAGTTTAGGTAGTTCTTTTTTTAGAGTAAAAGATGAAGCAATTTTTTTCTCACCATCAACTACTACACATTTGTTATGAAGATTAAGTTGCCTTGCTTCTTTTGAATTAAGATTCCTAGTATCGTAGTCAATATGCTTTATATATGGTGTAAGTTCAACAAATACCCTATTCATAAACTTATCCCACTCACAAGCACATGCATCTAAGGGAACATAAATATCTACTTTTAGTTTTTCTGAAATTTTTTTATTATTAATCTTTATCACTCTTTTGAATTATTTTAATCTATTTTATGAAGTCCTTTGCATCTATCAGTACCACAATGAATATGCTTAGGTTTATAATCTGGACTATTTTTATCACAATGCGATTCTGAGTGATTACAATTCGAATGAGAAATTTGTCCAATAGCTTCTTTTATTATCTTGGTAATTTGCTCATCCATTTCTTCTTCATTCATAGCTACTCAGTAAAAATAATTTCTGATTTTTCAAGATTTCTATTCTTTATTTAATAATTCGTTTCAAAATTAAAAATATTAGGATTTCCAGAAACCTTTTTTTCTTAGAAATTTACCTAAATAGACAATTGAGAGCATTACAGGAACTTCCCAGAATAACCCCATGGTGGTACCCAAAGCTGCTAATGAACCAATCCCATAACCTGGCATAGCAATAGCAGTAGCAATAGCAATTTCAAAATGACTTGATGAACCTATAATAACTGTTATAATAGCCTCTCGATATTTTAATTTGAAGATTTTGGTTATAATTACATTATATCCGACTACAATCACAAATCCAAGTAACAGTGGAATTGAAACCAACAAAAGATAACCTGGATTGGTAATTAAAACGTTTCCATTCATAGAGAACAGAATTATTAATGTTGTTAATAGCGCTATAATTGATATTTTTCCAACTATCGGTCGATATGTGTTGTTAAACCAATCTTCACCTTTAATAGATATTAATAACCTTTTACTAATTATTCCAAGCAATAATGGAAGTCCAATAAATATGGATGTTGATATAAGTAAGAGTATCCAATCAACAGGTATGTTTTGAATACCTGTTAATAAAGTAACCATTGGAGCATAACCAAATATTATTGTTATCGTATTAAGGCTTGTATTTACTACATTTTGCTCTTGGTTTCCTTCTGCCATCCATCCCCAAACTAACACCATTGC
>JBHLPN010000231.1:3575-5151 GCA_048939445.1 Promethearchaeota archaeon
ATCGTATTAAGGCTTGTATTTACTACATTTTGCTCTTGGTTTCCTTCTGCCATCCATCCCCAAACTAACACCATTGCAGTGCAAGGACTTGAACTTAATAATATAATAGCAACTATCAATTGTTCATAACCCTGTAAAAATATACGCGCCATAAGTAAACCTACAAATGGAGCAATCAGCCAATTAGATACGATTGTTAAAATTATGGGTTTGGGATTTTTACCCAACTTTTTTAACTCTGAGACTTGTAAATTTAGCATAGCAGGATACATCATTAAAAATAAGCAAATGCCAATGGGGAGTGAAATCTGACCAATACTAAATGCATTTATAGCTTGACTTATACCTGGTATATATATGGATAACAGAATTCCAATAAAAATGCATAACGCAACCCAGAGTGGAAGAAACTTCTCAAAAAATCCGAGTTTTTTTGACTCTTTTTCTTTATTTACCGAAATTTCTTCTGTTTCTGATATCCTGATTGTCCTACCTTCTTCACTACTCATGTTGTTTCATCTTTTTTATTTAATTTAAAAAATTTCATAAAAATCTTAGATAACAAAATTTTTATTCAAATAAAAATTCTTTGATTTGAGTATATTAATTTAAATTTGTGTCCCCTCTATAATTATTGAAAATACAAAAAAAGTGGTTCAAATGGATATTTTACATGAAAAAGAGATTAAAGATAAATTAATTAAGTGTGAAGATGTAGAAAACGTAGAATCTCATTTCAAACAATTAAGAATGTTAGGAAATGAATTATTTCAAGATCCTAGGTTTAACGATTTGAGTGAATTTTTGAATGCCTTATCAAATAAGAAACGTCTTATCATTCTCAAGATTCTAAAAGAAAAGGATAGATGCGTATGTGAATTAGAAGCAGTATTAGATGAGTCGCAACCATCTATATCCCACCATTTAAAAATCCTTGAAAGTACTGGATTAATTAGGGGGTGGAAAAAAGGTAAATTTACTCATTATGAAGTTGTTAAAAAGCAATTTGATTTATATCTAAATTTATTAAATCAAGAATTAATCTAAAAATTATAATATTATAAAATGTCTTAATATAGACACATTACCTAGGTTGGTATATAAAAAATATAAACCTAATTTAATTCATACCTCTGAGGTGCAATTTTTTGATTCAAAATGAAGATAAAATGATAGGTTATTGTGGCTATAATTGTTATTTATGTGCTGCTCGATCTGATGACATTAATATTCGACAAAAAATGGTTGATGCTTGGCGAAAATATCTTGGTCATGAAATCTATACTGCTGAGAATGTTGCTTGTGATGGATGTAAGAGTAAAGGTGACAAAATTGCTGATAAAAACTGCAAAGCCCGACCCTGTGCTCGAGATAAAGGTTTAGAAAGCTGTGCTCAATGTGATGATTTTCCATGTGATAAAGTGAAACATCTTATAGCAACTTCTTTAGGATTGTTAACTTACAGAGCTCCCCTATTTAAGAATTTGACGGAAGATGAATTTAATTTAAGTATTCAACAATGGAATAGTATGCCTAATTTAATAAAAATACTAGTGAATGAAGGTAAATTGCCATC
>JBHLPN010000232.1:0-5144 GCA_048939445.1 Promethearchaeota archaeon
AATAAGAAGCAGGTAGTTGATGAATTAATAATTGAAAAGTTTCTAACTAATCATAATGAAAAAGACTATGTTAAGACTTCCTCAAAGGAAAATATAAATATCCTTCATAGTTTTAAAGAAATGATTAGAAAAATCTTAGATTCTCATAATTTAGACTATGATACGATTCTTTAACCATTAATCAAATATTCCTCTGGAATTTTTTGTCCATACCCTGCTTTTTTAAACTTTTGGCCATTTTTTGCATAAAGATTAGTACTAAATTCATTTAATCGCTTATTTGGATATTCTTTCTTTTTAATTGCGGGTATTCCAGCATATAAACAAAATTCTCCTGCTTCATCGCGTAGAACTGACCCTCCAGCTAAAACACTTCCTGTCCCAAGTTTAGCTCCCTGTAAAATAGTTGCGTTTATTCCAACCAAAGAATAATCTCCAACATCACAAGGTCCATGACACATGCATGAGTGTCCTAATCTTACATTATTACCAATTCTACAAACTTCGTTTGGTCTTGAGTGTAGCACAGCATTGTCTTGTATACTTGTTTTTTCTCCTACAATAATCTTTCCCCAATCTCCACGAAGTTTCGCTCCAAACCAAATGTTAGTATAAGGACCAACTTTCACATCCCCAACTATTACAACATCTGGAGCAATAAAAGCAGTATGATGAATTTTAGGAATTGTTCCGTTGAATGGACTTTTAATTATCATAGATTATCTACTTAAAATGAGAATATCTAAAATATATAATGTATAGTAGTTAAAGCTTATGTTAGCAAAAGTCACCGACGAAAAATCCTATAGGAAATTTTTTCACTTTTTTTTCCCGCTTGTGTATGTGGATATCACGTTCATTCATAAAAAATAAATTTATTAATTAGATAAAACTAACATATAGTTTCATAGCTACTTCCTTCATTAGGGATGACTTTTTAACAATCAAATTTATCAAATAATAGGTGTATTCTAACTGGCTAAGATATCCAATTTCTTATCTCAATTAAAAACAGCCCACCGATTAATACGTATGACTATAGTAGGAGATGGAGCTGTAGGAAAAACTACATTAGTTCAAGCATTAATCAAAAAAACAAAAGAAAATAACCATAATCATTCGGATGGTGAATTTTTGGAAGAAAAAAAGATCGCACGCACGCCTTTTATGGAAATCGAATCTTGGACATATAAAGATATAGTTTTTCAATGCTATGATTTAGCTGGGCAAAGGGTCCCTGGTATGCATCCATTAGATCTTTTAAAAAATCAGGTACTTAATTACATTGATATTTACATCTTTGTTTTTGCCTTAGATCGGTATGAATCATTTGAGAATCTTAATAATTGGCTTCGGTTAATGAATCTAGAATATAATTTGAAAGATAATAATGCTGGATTCATTCTAGTGGGAAATAAAGTTGATTTAGAGAGAAATGTTTCAAGAGCGTTAATCCAGACCTTAATTGGTGAAGATCGGTATTTCCATACTTATGTAGAAACTAGTTCTATATATGGAGTTGGTATTGAAGAGATATTAGAAAAAATAGTTATTATGGGTAGAAAACTCCTTAACTTAACCGTTTAGGGAGATATTATAAGTATTAATATACTCTCATCTTCAATAAAAGATTAAGATGGGGTGTAGAAATGGCGGAAATTAATTGTAAAATTTGTAATGAAGTAATAAGGTTTGATCCTAATAATCCCAATACTTACCTTCATAAAACCGAATCAGGAAATTTAATGATTGGAAAATTATTTACAATAAGATTAGGTCATTCTACTGATTCAGGTTCATCTCATATTAATGTTGTTGTTGTTGATGAAAATGGAGAATATCGCGCTCACAAAGATTATTATGAAGAAAGTCTTAGTGTGAAAGGAGTCCCTGATCAATGGAATAAGCTTCAACGATATATACCATTAGAACTTCGGTTATACTTATCTTTAGCTATTGATGAGGATGTATCAATTCTTTCGTCCATATCAGAACCATTTGATAAAACGCCAAAAGAATGGTTTTATTGTTTAGTTGATTTATGGCAAAAAAATCCAAACAGCCAATTAATCAATTTCCTTGCTGTAAAATGGGGTTTTATAATTGGTAGAGGTAAAGACATTTTAAAATATACATATAAACCTACATCTTGGAGTTATCTAATATATCTACGTTTACAAGCGAGGTTTGCGCCATCATCAGAGTTAATTCAAATAGCTAAGAGGATAAATTTCACGTCTGCTCCATTAATTATTCAAATAGAAGAAGCTATTGCAAAATCTGAAGTCTTTCTTCGACTTAGTGCTTATGATCTTTTAGAAGAATTATATGATGATTCGCAAAAAAAATGGGGTGACCTTACTTCAATAGAAGTAAAAACAGGATTAATGCTTTTCCAAGGATATTATGGATTTAGATTATATTTTCTTGGGAAAATAAATGAAGCCATCGAGGTAATAGAACCAGTGTTTAATTTTGGCCAACTTCTAGGAAATCGAGAAATAATCATGGTTGTTGGCAATTTTTATGCCGCTGTTAATCAATCCAGTGGAGATTTAGAAAAAGCACTAAAAATCTTTGAAATAGTATTAAAAGTTAGTGAAGAGATGGGTGATGAAAGAACTAATGCAGTTATATCTTCAAATATGTCTGTCATTGAATCCAAGCAGGGCTTGTATGATCAAGCTTTAAAACGCCAACGAGCTATATTAGAATTACCAATCGTGAATGAAGAGTTTTTTATAAGGTGCTCTTTAATGAGTATTATCGCTGAAACACTTTTTATATCTGAACGATATGATGAATCAGAAGAAACATGCAAAAAACTTCTCTCGGAAGAAAATATACCTACTTATTACAAACTCGATATACTTTCTACTTTGAAAAGAATTGCTGGTAAAACAGATTCTCTTGAATTGATAGATTTTGTAAGAAATAATCTACCAAATGATCCAGACTTTTTAGCATCGCCGGTAGGTAACATTTTTATGCATGATCTGGAAGCAATAGAGGGAGAATTGCGTAGTGATTGGTCAAAATTGATTGACAACTTGAAAGAAGAAAGAGAAATTATGTTTAAGAATCAGTCTGTAGAAAATGCGAGCGATATTGAAATTAGGCTTGGTGAAGGTTATTTTAAATATTTTCAAGAGACTGGAAACCTTGAATACTTAAATCATGCATATAATCATTTGGATTTAGCAAAAACTATTGCAATAGAAAATCAAAGTTATCTAGATCTCTGTAGATTAGTTATGCTAAAAGGATTATTAGCAGCAGAAAGTAAACTACCAGCACAAGCAAAGATTTATTTCGAAGAAGCCCTAAGAACCGCGCAAGAATTTAATTTATCAGGTTTAGAAAAAGAGATAAATGAAAATTTAGAAATGTTGAGTAGTGGTATTATTGAAAAATCAGCTGATTCTGTATTACGTAGAATGTTTCAACGACTGACATTCAGAAAATCTGAAGACAAAAAAGCAAAAAAGAAAAGTGTTATTTACTCTCTGTTTATAGGCACACAAGATTCTGCTTGGGAAATATTATTAAGAAATGAAAAGAATGGATCTCTTAATGATACTATTTATCTGGTAGGATTTCACGATCTGTGGAATAATATACGGAAAACTATGATACAACAACAAGTTAATTATTTCACAGCTCGAAGAGGGGCAATTTTAATAGAGAATTCAACTCATTTTCAGTTATTTGCTTTATGTGATCAATTGGATTATCTTACTAGATTGACAATTCAAAATCTCTTACCAGAATTAGAAGCTTTCTCTTTTAGGCATATTCCAGAAGAATTAGAAGAGAAAGTGCTTAAATTACTTAGTAAAGATTTAGGAAAGTTTTCAAAAGTACAATAAATCTAATTTTATCTTCTCTTTTTTTTATTTTAAATTTCGTTTTTAGAAATATTTCTTCTTTAAATTAATTATTTACTAGATAATTAAAAAATGTCATTAGATAAAATTTGTTCAATCTCTGAATCTATTTCATCAGTTGGTGTTTTAACACACCCTATTTTCGCAATTGTATGGATTCCAGTTGGTTTCATTATTTTAATAATATCATTACATATCTTTGGAGGACTACTTTTAGCAGTACCAGTTCCAAAAACTATAAGTTTTTTTCCTCTTAAATTAAAATCCTTAATTTCCTGTAAAAACACTTTAAATTCTTTCGCTATCTGGTAATAATGCGTCGGAGAACCTAGACATATAATATCAAAATCTTTAATCGAGTCTATCTCTTTAAACCTCGTATCTTGATAAATCTCTGCCACTACATTCAGAGATTCTAATCGTTTTTTAATTTTTTCAGCTAAAGATTTAGTATTTCCTGTTTGTGTATAATATATTATTATTGCTTTTAACAAATTGAATGTTCCCCTTAGAATCGTTTTAGTAATTTTATACTTGTTAGTTTATTAAAATTATGTATGTTAATTTTAAAATTCGTGATTTAAACGTCTAAGAATAGAAGAATAGCTTTTATTCTTAATAATGGTAGATGTTATTCGCTTACTTTTTCTTTTTATAATAGACAATGAGCACAATTGTAATAATATAAATTATACTATTCAAATAAATTAGATCATAACCTAATATTATTAAATTAACATCAGATGGTTTCTTTAGTAAAACTAAAAGTGTTTTTACATCCTCAATATTCTGTGCGTTATCAATTGCATAATATGAGATATTATAATATCCATAAGCATAATTAGACAAATTAAAATGATTTGTATATATGTTCCAATTTGAATTATTAATTTTATACATTATTAGGGAGACTCCAGAACCTTGATCATCAGTAGCATTTAAGTAGAATATTGTTGATTTATCTACAATATTATTTTCTCCAAAGGGTATATAATATATCGAAGATATTGGCGTAGTAATATCTTTATATACTATTATATCTGTATAATTTAATGAACCTAAGGTATCGTTGGCATAGAACCTAATTGTTATTGGCCCATCATCTTTATTATCCCAGGCTGTTTGATTAATAATTCCTGTTAATTCAGTAAAAGTAATGTTAGTAATTCCATCATCTAATGTATACCACATTGTATCTAAATTACCCTCAACTATAGTAATATTGTATTGCGGAGCATTTTCTCCATAGAATAGATC
>JBHLPN010000233.1:0-5141 GCA_048939445.1 Promethearchaeota archaeon
GTATTATTATTTCTAAATTAGGTTACCATTTTCAGTTACTTTAACTTTAGTTATTATTTTGATTTAGATGAATAGAATAAATAAAAACAAGGAACTACGGCAAAAAATATTAGATAAATCTGTTTTAAAGAATTTTCCTAAGGTAGAGCTCCATCGTCACCTTGAAGGAACATTTTCATTAGAAAACCTTTTTGAAATTTCAGTTAAAAATAACATTGATACGCCTAAAGACTTTGCATTATTCAAAAAAGGTTTCCAATTTCCTAAAAATACAGAACCTGATTTCTTAACATTTATATCTAAGTTCAAAGATAACTGGTTTCGATCTTTGGAAGATATTTATTCCATTGCATATCACTCTGTTAGAAAATTTAAAGATGATGGTATTTTTTATATCGAACTAAGATTTTCTCCACACTACTTTGCACGTTTTAATGATTTTGATCGTAAGGAAGTTACAAGAGTAATTATTGAAGCAGCAAATACCGCTGCGCAAGAAATTAATATTGAGATTCGTTTTTTAATAACTTTTAGTAGACGATCTCAAACTCCGAATGAAATGATAGAATTATATGATCAATTCCATAGTTTAAACTTAAAAGAGATTGTAGGAATTGATCTTGCTAGTTATGAGAAAAATTATCCTCCAAGTAAGTTTGTGCGTGTTTTTGATAAAGTAATTAATGAAAATAATTATAAAATTACAATCCATGCAGGAGAAGTTACACCTTCAGATTATATATGGTCAGCTATAAAAGATTTACATGCTTCCCGCATTGGTCATGGAACATCTATAATTCACGATAAAAAGCTCCAAAAATATATAAAAAAACACAATATAGCATTAGAACAGTGTATTACCTCTAACTACTTAACTGGTTCATGGTTAGATGAAAAAAATCATCCATTTGGCAGACTTTATAAGAAAGGAATACCTGTTGTGCTTAATTCAGATGATCCCTCAATTCAAGACTCTGATTTAACTGATGATTATAAAAAAGCACTTAGTTATTTTTCCTTAACTCTTGATGATCTGGTTAGAATTAATAAAACTGCTTTAAAATCTGCTTTTATACCTGAAGAACAAAAAAATAAACTACTAAAAGAATATATGAAACAAGTTAATAGTTTTAAAGATAAGTATGGATTAATTTAATTTCTTAAAACTCGTTTCCTAAAATTTATAAGAATAATATATTTATTTCTGAAATTGTTTTTTTTAATAAAAATACATAAACAAATGAAAAACATGTCAGAATGGAAAAAGAGACTAGATGAGTCACAAAAAGACGAAATCTATTGTACAGGATGAGGTATAATTGATGGAATTATTCAAGGTATTAAAACTATCAAAAAGAGATACAATAATAGAAAGCTCTCAAAAATTAATACAAAACATCTCAAGGATTAGATTGTTAAATATTAGATTCTAATCCCATGAATTCCGCAAAGAATTCGAGATTAACATCACTTTTATTGGATATTAAAATTTATAGCTCAACTTTTATGAAAAATTCATTCTTTTCATCGAGCTTTTATTTTTTATAAACACTATTCTTTTATCCTTTATTTATTTTGAAACACTTAGAGAATAGGTGATTCATAAATAATGAAAGACCAAGAAGATTATTTAGATCTTGAATTTGATGATGATTGCTACAGTACAAGTTGAGGAATAGTTAATATGTGGTATCAAAGAGCACAGAAACTTCGAAAACTAAAAGAACAAGCAGTTAAAAAAAAAATTATTAAAAAATCTCAATAAATTAAATCATTAAACGTTAGGATTTAATTTAGAGCTTCGCAAGAGCTTAGAGATAAACAATTATCTCTTTCTTTAATTAAATTCAAACAAAAAAACTTATAATTAAAAAAAATCTACAAAAAAAAAAATAGAAATAAAATAGATTATTTTGGTTTTTTCTTGTATGATGTCCCTTTTATTCCTTTAAATATTCCAGCTATTATTGCTCCAGCAATGAATCCTCCTACATGGGCGAAATGCGCAGTAGCACCCATGCTAAATGGATCTATTATTGAATAAATTGCATAAGATAATTCAGCAATGAAATATGTTATTATGAAATAACCAGCACTTACTTTTCGCATTGCTGTGCCTGTCGCGGATGGTAAATAAAATTTATTGCCAGGATAAAGAATTAGATAAACACCCATCAAACCGAATATTGCTCCAGAAGCTCCTAAAGAAGGAATAGCGTCAAATCCGGGTATCGGAATAATTAACGTGCTTAAAGCGTGAAGTATGGTACCAAAGAATCCTGATACAAAGTAGGTAATTATATATAATATATGGCCCATAGCATGTTCACAATTATCAGTTATTATAATGAAAAACCACATATTCATAATTATATGGACAGGATCTCCATGCATAAACATTGACGTAATTAATGTCCATAAGTTTTGACCCAGAAAAAAATCTCTAGGAACAAAAGCTGCTTCAATATGCATTTGCGGATAGTCCGTTAATTGCCAGATAAAAACGATAATATTTGCGGCTAATATGACTACAGACATGTATTGCTTAAAAAAGGGAATTTTATCTGGTTCAGCTTCATATACCATTTTAATTAACTCTCTTTTATTTTTTAGAATTAAATTCTTAGTAGTTGAAAATAATTTGCTCAAATCATATAAAAGGTTTTAGATTATGAATAAAATTAAAAGAGCTATATACCAAATTCAACAAAAAAATGATAAAAGGAAAACTTAATTTTTAGTGATTATTACCTAAAATCTCTTTAATTCTGTTCAAAAGTTCTTTACCTGAAAAAGGTTTGGTAATATAGGCGTCAGCGCCAAGTTTTTTTCCCTTTTGAACGTCTTCATTGAAACTTTTAACTGTAAATAATACTACAAGGATATCCTTATATTTATCATTGTTTTTGACCTCCTCCAAGACTGAATACCCTGATCGGCCTGGCATCATGATATCGAGTAGTATTAAGGCAATTTTATCATAACTTTCTTCAATAATTTTCATAGCTTCCTTTGCATTACTACTTGTAATTGTGTCAAAATCCCCTAATTTTAAGAATTTCTCAGTTAAATTTACAATATCTGGTTCATCATCAACTATAAGGATAGTATTTTTTCCAGCCATAAGCAAATCCCAAATCCTTTTTTTTGTCTTATTAATATAATTAATTTCTTTTATGATATATTGAGTTTAGTTATTTATATATTTAAATTATTTTTACATTTGTGATCATCATTGGTAAGAAAAAATCGACTCCCTTTATTTCCAGATGATTATATTGAAGATAAAGCGGAAGAATATCATAGTTCAAAATGGATGGAGCGAAATCAAAAGCGAACCACCTCTCGAAGCATCCAGTATCTTTTCGACGAAAGATTAGATGATATTAATGTTAATAGGATAAAAATGGGAGCGCCCTCTTTAATTTTAGATTTAGGATGTGGAACAGGCTATTCTTCAGAAGTTTTAATTCAAAATGGTTTTAGAGTAGTTGGTTTAGATATTTTAAGTGATATGTTATTAAAAGCAGGAGAAAAGAAAAAGGGTTCTAAAAAGTTAAAAAGATTAGAATTAATTTTAGCAGACATTAATTTTTTACCTATTAAAGCCAATTCAGTTGATCATATAATCTCCATATCATCATACAATTTTGTAATATATGGATTGGAGAATTATGGTGAAAAAGTTAAACTTCTAAATGACACAGGAAAATATTTAAACAAAATATTAAAAAAAAAGGGAAGAGTTGTTATTGAGTTTTATCCTAAAGATGATCAAGAATTAAAAATGTTTAATAAATCGTTTATTAATAATGGATTTGAAGGGTTTATGGTGAAATCTAATCCAAAACAAAAATCTGGTCAAACATTTTTGTTATTAAAGAAAAAGTTATAAGTATGGGAATTTGTAAATTTTGTGGGAAAACTGAGAAAGTAATTTCGGAAGTTCTACAAGTATGTAGGAAATGTATTTTAGAAGGAGATTGGGATCAAATAAAACCACATATATTCAATGTTCACAAACAAGTCCGCCAGCTTGTAGAGTTACCAGATAAACCTCCAAGGGCAGAACGACCAAATATAAAATTAAAATGTAATCTATGTTTTAATCAATGTTCTCTTTCTGAATACGATATTAGTTACTGTGGCTTAAGAAATATTCAATTAAGAAACTCAGGGCAATTACCCTATCCTTCAAAATCTAAGGGATATATTCATGGTTACACAGATCCTAATCCAACTAATTGCTGTAACAGCTGGTTTTGCCCTGCTGGATCTCCATCTGGCTATCCAGAATATTCGAATTATGAAGGTCCTGAATTTGGCACATACAGTTACGCTGCTTTTCTTTATGGTTGCACTTTTGATTGTTTATTTTGCCAAAATGCATCCCATAAACTTTTTTCAAAAAGACAATTATTCGATGTTGAAACATTAGCTAAACAAATAGTCAAAAATAAAAAGATTACATGTTTATGTTATTTCGGAGGTACTCCAGAAGCTCAATTACCATTCTCGATTAATTTAGCCGAGAAAATTCTCGAAAAAATTAAGAATGAGAAGAGAATTATGAGGATCTGTTGGGAATGGAACGGTTCTGGAAATAAGGATTGGGTAGAAAAAGCAATGGAAATCGCTATTAAAACAGGAGGAAATATTAAATTCGACTTGAAAACTTTTAATGAAAAACTCAATTTTGCTTTATGTGGTGTAAGCAACAAAAGAACATTAGAAAACTTTGAGTACCTTGCTGAGAATTACTTCGGAACAAGGAAAAACTTGCCTGAAATGAGTGCGTGTACATTAATGGTCCCCGGATATACAAATCATGAAGAAGTAGAACAAATTGCTAAGTTTGTTAGTTCTATTAACAAAGGAATTCCCTATAGTTTATTAATATTCCATGGGGATTACCAAATGCGAGATTTAGGAATTACTCCTCGAAAACAAGTTTTAAAATGCCTGGATGTTGCTCAAAAATATCTAAAGAGAGTTAATTTAGGAAACAAATTCTTATTAGGATATGCTTGAAATTAGATCACTAGTTTTTTTAAAAATTCGATAAAAAAAATTTTCCTTTTAAATAGAAGTATCGATACTGCAAATGCAATACCGATAAGAATAACTATATGATAACCTGG
>JBHLPN010000234.1:0-5108 GCA_048939445.1 Promethearchaeota archaeon
AAATTAATATTCATTTTCAATTATAATTTCATAATGCTGTGAGAATTTATCATGTCTTAAAAGTACATTTTGTGCTTTCTTTGGAACGTATGATTTTTCATGCTCTTCCCCAGCAAATTCTTTTACGGCACTTAAATTATCAAATATCATTATTGTTATAAATTCTACTTCATTTTCCAAAGGGCGTCTTAAGAGACTTATTTTTCTATATCCCTTAATATTTCTATTTTCAATGGATGGAAATATTTCATTTTTAAGTAAGTCCTCATAAACATTAGCATTTTCAAATGAGGTCCAACCATGCCAGATTCTTGCTATCATTTCTTTTTATCCCAATTTTATTAATAAATTTATGAGAATTCTTATTTTTTTGATTATTTTTTTGTAATTGAATTAATTTAGGTCTAATTTAAAATATTTTAGATTGTTAAATTATTTTAAATTTAAGGTTAATGTGAAATGTCAGAAAATAAAGCGATAACCAATGATGAGGATGCTAAAGTATCTTATCGCAAACAAAATTTTTATTATTTGATAATTAAAATCCCATTTACCTTAATGCCTGGAATATTCAATATAGCATACGTTTATTTCTTTTGGGATTATCTAGGCATGAATCAACTTTCCTTTGTTATTGGAATGGTCATATATGGAATCTTCAATGCTCTGAATGACCCGTTATTAGGACAGTGGAGCGATCGTGTTGACGTGAATAAATGGGGTAGTCGTCGTTTAATTTTTATTAAATATGGTGGTCTAATTTGGGCGATATTATTTTTTCTTATTTGGTTTCCTTGGAGCTATGATAATCAAATTATTATTTTTATTCATTTCATCATAATGATGGTTCTCTATGATAACATGTTGACGATGGTTATCTTGGTATGGGATGCACTATTACCGGAAATCGCAGAAAGTATTGAAGACCGAAACAAAATTTTTTTCTTAGGAGGCATTGTAGGTGCTATTGGAGGACTACCTGTCCTTTTTACCTTAACAATTATGAATGCTGGATTAACCACTTTTCAGTTATTTTCAAGTATCATAGCCATAATAAGTGCAATAATCCTCGTAATAGCAGCTACTAAATTACGTGAACGTCCCGAGTTACATCAAGAAATGAATGTACCGGGCTGGTTTAAATCTCTTAAACAATGCCTTCGCTTAAGATCCTTTGTTTCATTCACGCTTTATCGATTTTTTCGCGTCATTAATGAGACAATGATTTTTTCGTTTATGTTTGTGTACGCTCTTCTTTTTACTAAAGGATTTGAAACAATTCTTCTCATAATTTTTGGATTAGGGGGAATTATTGGTCAATGGATGTATGTCCGATTATCCAAGAAAAAGGAGATGCAAGTATTAATAATGCATGGAAGGACGATAGAGATTTCTGTTGCAGTTGTGGCGTTTCTCATTAGCTTGCTAAAAGGCACAGAATTAATATGGTTTGGATTATTAATAGTTAAAATCATTTTAGGAGGCTATTCGGTCTTTGTCAATCCTTATTTAACATTAATTACTGACGAAGACGAAATGAAATATGACACACGTCGAGAAGGGATGTACTTTGGCACAAATGCTATTTTTAATAAAATTGCAGAAAGTGCGGGGCCAATCCTCGCTGTGACCGTTCTACTTCTTTTTGGGTTCATGCAAAATGCACCAGAAGGATTTATTCAGTCTGAAAGTGCCATGATCGGCATTAAATTTCTATTATTCATCGTTCCTTCAATAATAGATGTTTTTGGTATGATTGCTCTGAAATTCTACCCAATTAAGGGAGATTATCTAAAAAAACTGAAAAGTTATATTAAAAAAGCCCATAAAGAGAAGTTAATTGAATACAAAAAAAATAAAGAGATTAAAGAAATAAATGAGAAAAGATTGGAATAAATAATCAATTTATTTTAAGATTTAAAATCATATGGAAAAGCGAAAAAATTAAAATGAGAGAAATTAAATTTCCAGAAGGATTTATTTGGGGTGCTGCCACTTCGAGTTATCAGATTGAGGGGGGATGGAATGAAGATGGTAAGGGAGAAAGCGTGTGGGATGCCTTATGTCATACAAAGAATGTAATACATGATGGCGATACAGGTGATATTGCGTGTGATCATTATCACCGATATAAGGAAGATGTTCAATTGATAAAAGAAATGAACCTTCAAGCGTATCGATTTTCAGTGTCGTGGCCTCGCATTTTCCCAAAAGGTAAGGGAAAGATAAATCCTAAGGGCGTCGAATTTTATGATAATTTAATCGACGAGCTAATTACAAACGACATAGAACCGTTCGTCACACTTTATCATTGGGATTTACCCCTTAAACTCAATAAAATTGGGGCATGGGAAAGCCGAGAAGTTGTAGATGCGTTTGTTAATTATGCGAAATTCATGTTTGACCACTATGGAGATCGTGTTAAAAAATGGATTGTTTTTAATGAACCATTGGTTTTTGCAGTATGGTTTTGCTTTCTTGGTCTTTATGGTGGTAGGGATATTAGAGCAAGTTTTCGTGCGACTCATCTCATTAATGTAGCACAAGCAAAGACAATTGAGATCTATCATGATTCAGATAATTCTGATGGTTTAATTGGCACGGTACTCAACTTAGATTCTCTATATCCTAAAACAGACTCGCAATTAGATAAGGAAGCCACAATTATCTTAGACGGTTTTTTAAATCGTTGGTTTTTAGATCCGATCTTCAAAGCTGAATATCCAATCGATACTTTAGCTCTTATCGAAAAATTTTTTGATTTTCCTTCAATTCCAGACGAAGATATACAATTACTAAATGATAATCCTTTAGATTTTTTGGGTATTAATAATTATTCTTGTAATCGTGTAAACCTAAAAAAACCTATTAAAAAAATGGCAGATTTTTATAAATTATTATTACCAAAAACACCAGATAAGGGAGTTGAAATATCAGATATGGGATGGGAAGTATGCCCTGATGGACTATACGATCTTTTAAAGCGGGTGGACAAAGATTACGATCATCCCCTTATTTACATTACAGAAAATGGGATGGCTTGTAAAGATGATATTATAATTGATAAAATAGTACAAGACGACGATCGCTTGAGTTATCTTCAACGCTATTTAGCAGCTGCAAATAGGGCTTTAAATGAGGGTGTAAATTTAAAAGGTTATTTTGTTTGGTCTTTATTAGACAATTTTGAATGGACATATGGATATTCTAAGCGTTTTGGATTAATTGGGGTTGATTATGAAACACAAGAAAGAATGTGGAAAAAAAGTGCACTTTGGTATCAAGACGTAATAAAGAAAAATGGTTTTAATTACTAGTTTTAATTTAATCATAATCTTTAATTTTAGTCATCAAATATCTATTAGTATAAGAATAAGGTATTTCAAAATGCCAATAGCAAATATAAACAATATAACCATTGAATATGAAACAATCGGGGATCCGACCTCAAAACCGTTATTATTAATAGCTGGATTAGGGGGTCAATTAATTGCTTGGTCAAGCGAGATATGCAAAAATTTTGCTGAAAATGGCTTCTTTGTTATTAGATTCGACAACCGAGATGTTGGCTTATCTACAAAATTTGATGATGATGGTATACCAGATATGATGGAGATTAGTGCTGCTTATACTCGTGGAGAAATACCCAAAATTCCCTACACTTTAGAAGATATGGCTGATGATGCCATCGGTGTATTGGATGCTTTGAATATTGATAAAGCACATATTTGTGGTGCTTCTATGGGAGGAATGATCGCACAAATCATAGGATATAGACATCCTTCTCGTGTATTATCTCTTGCAATAATTATGAGCACTACAGGAAATCCTGAACTTCCACCTTCAAAACCTGAAATAATGATGCAATTCTTTGCGCCCGTTCCATCTGAACGCGAAGCATATATAGATGAAATGGTTAAACGGGATAGTTTAATTACTGGTGCATTCCCTTTTGATGAGAAGCAATCAAGAGAGTATAGAACAAGAGAATATGATCGGTGTTATTACCCTGACGGAATAGTTCGTCAATTAGCAGCGATGGCAGTACCTGGCAATATTAAGCCCTATATAAGCACAATATCAGCACCTACAATTGTTATTCATGGAAGTGAAGATCCATTTAATCTTATAGAAACAGGTAAAGATATCGCAGCAACCATACATAACGCTGAATTATTAATTATTGATGGAATGGGGCATAGTTTTCCTCGTGAAGTCATACCACAAATAATAGAAGCTTTAGTTGCGAATAGTAACAAAAATTAATTATCTCTTTCTAAAATATTGAACGCCTAATTGTTATTAGATGATAATTTTTAACTGAATATTGTATTATAAATTATTTTTTCTATTTTTCGCAAATGTTCATATAATGCACTTCGAGAAATTTTGAAATGATTAGCGATTTTCTTTGAATTGATTCTGCGAGGTATTTCAAAATATCCCTGCTGAATAGCGTAATAAACAATCTCTTTCTGACGGTCTGTTAATTTTAAAAAAAGATTTTCATAGTTAGGTTGAATGTCAGATATGCTTAGAATCTCCAATTTATTATTATAGAAAGCATCTAAAGATTCAACGAATTTGTTTACATTTTTGCTAACCGTTATAATACTCACTAAAAGACGATCTTGATCCAAAATAATTGGAGGATCGATAATTAAGTCTAATTTATCCAGGAACTCTTTTATTTGCTTAATCCATTTATGTTTAGAAAAGAAAATGAATTCATTATTCCCCTTATCTTGATTTATTACTTCTATATATGACATCCCATAATGTTCACCTTCCAACATTTTCGGATGCATCTTAGGATCCTTGAATTTTACCTTCTGTGTTGCAAAGATTTGATCCTCATCTTGACGATGTATTTGCAGTAATTCATATTTTTCCATTAGATCAAAGAATTTCCTAGACTGTGAATCTAAAGGTACTTTCAAAACAATCTTTTTTAATTGCTTCATTTGTTATTATAAATATTTAAAGATTTAAATAACTTGAATTTTCAAGCTTAAAATTATTATATAAATAAAAATTCTTTTTTTATTAGCTTTATGGTATAATATCATAAGTTCGATTAGAAAGGATTTTAGAATTAAAATTAAAAA
>JBHLPN010000235.1:0-5098 GCA_048939445.1 Promethearchaeota archaeon
ACAATTTCGATTTTAGATCAAATTTTTTTACATCGATAGACAATTTTTTTTTTCTCATGATTATTATTTTTAATATTTTCGTTTTTGAAATCATTAAATATATAATTCAAAACAATAAATACCATGATTAATTTCAATACTTAAGATTAAAAAATTCTTATTTCGAAAAAGTTGTGAAAAAAATGGTTGTTATAACTACTAAAAAGCCGGTAGAGGAAGTTCTGAATGTTTTAAAAGATAACAATGCTAAAAAATTGGTTATTGTAAGTTGTGGGGTTTGTTCAGCATTATGTCAAACAGGTGGTGAACAGGGTTTAGAAGAATGGAAAGAGATCCTGGAAAATGAAGGATATGAAATAGTTAATGGCGTAGTTGTAGATGATGTTTGTGATAATCGAGAGATGGCTAAAGTAGTACGTAAAAATGAGCCTGATATTCAAGAAGCAGATTCTATTGTTACTTTAAGTTGTGGACTTGGTGTTCAATCTACAATTCAGGTGCTTTCTAAGAAATATCCAGAAAAAAAAGTATTTGTTACAAATAACACAGAATTTATGGGAATGACGGAAAGAATTGGTCGATTTTATATGCGATGTCGAGGATGTGGAGATTGCCTATTAAATGAAACAGGGGGTATTTGCCCCATAACTACATGTGCTAAATCGCTTATGAATGGACCATGCGGCGGAATGGTTAATGGTAAATGTGAGGTTGGTAATTATGAGAAAGATTGTGGCTGGGTATTAATTTATAATCGATTGAAAGAGATAGGGAGATTAGATTTATTCTCTAAGTTGAGAGATCCAGTAGATTGGAGTGAATCTGGTCACCAACGAGAAGTAGTATGGAGGTAAAATCAAAATGGTAGAAAAAAAAGTGTATTCTAAATTAGGTGAAAAATTAGCAAATGGGGAATTTATACTAACAGGTGAGCTTGAGCCTGAAAAGACTTGTGATCTTTCCCATACGATTCAAGAGGCTAAAGAAATGGCCCCATACGTAGTCGCTGCTAATGTGACTGACAGTCCGCTTGGGATAGTAACAATTAATAGTATGGCTGCTTCTCATATTATACAAAAAGAAGCCGGATTAGAAGTGATTTGGCAACTGACAGTGAGAGATGTGAATAAATTAGGAATTGCAGGTATGATTATGGGAGGTCATGCATTAGGATTGAGAAACGTGTTATCGCTTACAGGTGATCATACTGCCCTAGGGGATATGCCTGAATCTAAACCAGTATTTGATCTTGATTCAGCAACTTTAGTTAGATTAATAAAAGAAATGGTTGATAAAGGTTCAATAAATGGACATGAAATTGAACATCCTCCAACTTTTCATGTAGGTGCTGCTGCGAACCCAAATGCAGATCCTATGGGTGCCGAGATTTTAAAGATTGGCCGGAAAGCTGAAGCTGGATGTGAATTCATACAGACTCAAGTTGTTTACGATTTGGACAGAACTATTGAATTTTTGAGTGAGATCAAAAAATATAACGTTCCTGTTTTGCTTGGCATTTTTCCAATGAAAAGTTATGGTATTGCTAAGGGTTTTGATACATTTGTTCCAGGAGTTGATGTACCAAAAGAGATTTTAGCTAAATGGAAAAATATTAAAACTGAATTTAAGGATGATAAAAAAGAACAAAAAAGATTGTATGACCAAGCAAATTATGAGTTTTTTAAGCCTTTTATTTCTGAGCTTAAGAAAAAAGGACTTTTAGCTGGTGTACATTGTATGGCAGTTCATTATCCCCGAATTTTTCCTAAATTAATTGAAGTAATTAAAGCTTAAGCAATTATTAAGCTTAATTTTTATTTTTCTTTTCCTATTCAGAAGTATTAATTAATATATAATTCACTAATTATAGGCACGATTTTAGTAATTCCTTAATAACTTTCCAAAATTCTTGTGGATTATCAAAAAACATACTATGATCAGTGTTAGGTATATAGATAACTGGTAATTTTTCACTTTTAACTAATTCTTCCGAAGTGAATCTTCCTTTATTTTTCTCTCCGAATATAAAAAATACTGGAAAATCAATTAGCTTTTGTAGCCGAGGAAGCAATTCATTTGCCTCAGATAACTTTACCAAATCATAAGCCGATCCCCAGATGGAAAAGGGTCCATTTATACTATAATCTAATTTAATTTGGTTAATCATATCCTCTACCCACACGTTAAAATTCTTTTTAAATTCTTCAAAAGGATATTGAGCTATAGTTGAAGACAAAAATGCATCATTTTTATCGAGATTCCCCTCAAGGTAAAACAATCCCTTTACTTTAATCTCCCCATTTGACTGATTTTGGATTTTATCGATGAGGGAAATTGCCACAGGGCCCCCCATGGAATGAGCCATTATTATAACCTTGCGAACTTTTTCAAAAAGTAAGAGTTCGTATAGATATCGACCTTGATTTTCCATGGTGTATACTTCAAGTTTATCAGGTTTTTCAGACTCGCCAAATCCTATCAGATGGGGAATTATCCAAGAGTATTCAGAGAGAGAATATTCATTATGTTGACGAGTAAATTCATCCATAAACAATGAATTTATGGGTCCTAAACCGTGAATATACAATATAATAACATCAATTCTTCCACCCATAAATTTATAATATACTAGATTTCCCGCGTTTGTTTGAAATGTTCTATTCCTTATTTCAGACATTATTTTCTCACTAAAATGATTAAGAAAAGTGCTTAAGATGTTTTATTTGTTTATTGAACCACATACTATATGTTGATTGAAGCAATTAAAATTTAAAATGCTTACTTAGAACAATTTTTTTTGTATTTTTCTTTTAGAAAGAATGGTTAATCAAAAAGCAATATAAGTGTTGGAATAATTAATTAGACATAAATTGTAAAAACAAACATAACAACATTTTGAGGGAAAAAAAATCATGTCTAAAGAAATTCTAGATTTTATGAAAAGCCATTTAGGGTATACAGATGAAGAAATGAAAATATTTATGGAGAATCCGAAGAATATTGAAGTTCTCAAGAGAGCTCCTAACTTAATGAATAAAACAATTGTAATAGAAGTGGTTGAGTCTCATGGCTGTAACAGTCAGCATAAAGTTGGAGACAAATTCTATTTTGATGGTTTTGGGAATTTACTAACTAAACTTTGTCCGAAAAGAATTTGTATTTCAGCATTGGGCGCTGCGGAAAATTTAATAAATTCTGTAGGAGCATTAATGTTTGCTGGTCAAGATCCAAATGAGATGTTATTCAATAGAGTGGGGTGTCCTGATATAGGATTAAAATGTGGCGGTTGGGGTAAAATTGTTATGGAAATTAGTGTAATCGATCGTAAATAAGATTAAGAAGGATTTCTCTTAAATTAATTGAACTTAAAGAAATGGAAAGAGCGTATTAATGGAATAAATTAAAGAAAATACATTATATTTTTATTTTAATTTATTTACATAGTCTTTTTGTTAGAAACCCTAAAATTACAGAGTTTTACTTTTCACAAAATAGTATAAATATTAGAAAATAATCACTTTACTTACAACATAAGAAATCCAAAGGTAAATCAAAAATGGATATTAGTGATTTGAAAATAGGTATTGAGAATTCATATACTCCTCCTTTTGAAAATAATCTCCGAATGACAAAAACTTATGAGAAAGATGGTTTCGATTCTTTGTGGTTTTCAGATCATATAATGAGTTGGATTCCAGATGCAATTTGGACTCCAGATATTACCAGCTTGGCATCTTATCTTAGAAGTCCACATGATTCATATAACGTATTTCCTGTAATGGCAGTCATAGCTAGCAACACTAAAAGAGTTAATATAGGAACGGCGGTTACAGAAATTTTTCGCCATCCTCCATCATTATTAGCTCATATGATTATAACTTTAGATCACATCTCAAAAGGTAGGATGATCCTTGGAATAGGAGCCGGTGAGGCAGAAAATCTTATTCCATATGGGATTGAATGGGAAAAACCATTTAGTAGACTTGAGGAAGCTATTAAAATTATTAAACTATTATGGAGAAAAAGTAAAAAGGTGGATTATGATGGAAAATTTTGGAAATTAAAAGATGCTGTTCTTTCTTTAAGACCAATCAAAAAACGTAGAGCTCCTCCTATTTGGATCGGCGCACATGGTCCTAAAATGCTCGAGATGACAGCAAAATTAGGAGATGGATGGTTACCATTTGCATTAAATCCCAAAAGATATAAAGAGTGTCTTGAAATAATTCATACTTCAGCTAAAAAGGAAGGGCGTAATATTGATGAAATAACCCCTGCTATTGAGTTAAGTTTGATTATTGATGAAAAACAGGAAGAATGTGAGAAGCTAGTAAAGAGTCCTATTGTAAAAAATTGGATGTTGGCTTTAGATGATAAGATATATAAGGAATATAGTATTTCACACCCATTTGGTGATAATTTTAAGGGTGTTACAGATTATATTCCAAATAGATATGATAAAAAAGCTCTACTAGAAGCCTATGATAAGATACCCATTAAGATGTGCAAAGATTTTTACCTAGCTGGAACACCAGAAGATATTATTGAGAAATTCGAAGAATATGCTAAAATTGGAGCAAAACATATAATAATTCTTAATTATACAATAATGTGTGATATCCAGAAGTTTCAAAGTTCATATAATTGTATTAAAAAAGTATTAGATTATTTTAAGGAAGAAAAATTGAAAGTAGTTGATGCTTTTCCAACCTAAAGCCTATATCAAATTTCTTAATCTTTTTTTTTATTAAGATATTTTAATGACTTTTCCAACTTTCAAGTCAGTGTAAGCCTCTTTAAAGGTATCTTTAAAAGCATTTATACTTTCCATGCTGCTATCATGAGGTGAAAGCGCAACCAGCTTAGGATTTCTAGCCTTCAAGTAATCTAAGGTATCATCTCGGTCATTCTTATGCCATGGTTCCCAAGGTGGTCGTCTTGTTACGATAAATTTATATATAGGAAGTCCTGCCCAAGTTATATCATCTCCGGGGAATTCTGGGATAGGAAGGTGTAATCCTCCCATAATTCCATAAATAGGAGTATCAAACAAAGTTTCAACACGGTCTATTATCTTATGAATTCCTTGATGCCCACA
>JBHLPN010000236.1:0-5091 GCA_048939445.1 Promethearchaeota archaeon
TCTTTTGCGTAAACAGGTCCGAATTCGACATTCCATCCTAATTCTTTTTTAATAATCAGTGGATCAATTCCAGGAGCACTTAATTGTGGTAGAATTAACCTCCGATGGCTCACAAGTTCATTTATTCCACTCGTTTTTATTATTGAAATTACAGAATCTGTATTAAAATCATCTCCACAAGCTCCACACCATACATTTATCCCCTTTGAAGGAGCGATTAATAAGTAACAATCAATTCCCTTGAGCGCTTTTATCACTCTTTTCACAGTTATATTAAAATTACAAGTTAGAAAAACTGGGCTATCTTTATTTGGATTTCCAACTTTTATTAGATCTGGTTCTGTAGAAAATCCAACCCATCTAAAAAAATATCCTCCAAATAACTTCAATGCACTTTTTATACTCATTCCTTTCTATCAACTATTTTTTTTATTCTAAATAGTTTTAAAGTATCTAAGAGGTAGTTCTTCTCGTTAATTATCTCAAATCTATGTTTTTTTAATCTTTCTTCAAAATTATTTAACGCTTTTGTAGTTAATTGAGATTTTAAGAAGGTTAGAATTGCAAGAGGACCCCTTATAATGAAATAAAGAATTTTTTTCCATAGTATTTTAGGTTTTACTTCATCCACCAGAATAAATTCACCAGTCTCCTTTAAAATTCGATAGATTTGTTCCAAAGTAAAATCTTGTTCCTTTTCATATAATTCGCTAAACATTAACATAGCAGTTACTTTATCAAATGAATTATTTTTAAATTCTTCATCTAAATTAATAATTGGCATCCTTTTTATGTTAATTTGCTCTGATAAATTTTTTTCTTTTATATTTCTTCTTGCGACAATTAACATTTTTTCGGAATAATCAATGCCTGTGACATTTAAGCCTTTGTTAGCTGCTAAGATGGCAAAAGTACCAGTGCCCATCCCAATATCCAAGAGGTTTTCTCCTTCGTTTAAGTAATTATCTGCGATATATTGCTTGATTTTAGGATATTTGCCTAAAGTTAGAGTATTAATCCCTTTATCATACCTTTCAGCCTTATTCTCTAAAGATTTCATATAGACATAAGACATAATTAGACATAGGAACAGACATTATTTATTATTTAATCTTAATTTTTATTAAATTTGATTTATATGATTTTTTTAATCATATCAAGAGTATTATTAATGCTTTCTACGAAACAAAAATTTAAATCTTCGAAGTAAATAATAAACTCTACTTTTTCAATTTAAAGATAGAAGTTAATCTAGCTAAATGTGAAAGATCGGTTTTGTCAAGATCATCTTCTTTGGGATTCCAACCAAAAAGCATTTTAGCAGCTTTTTCATATTTTGCAATATACCATTTCAATATATCAATTTTCTGATTAATATCAGAAATACTATCAATTTTAGGTTTAAATTTATGAAATCCATGCATGATTGAAACAGACTCAGGATATGCACGTAAGTTTTTAACCCAAGTCGCATTTTCGCCTCTAGCGGCAAATATTATAATATTACCCTCGTACTTTCTATATTCTAAAGGAGTTCTTCTCTTTTTTCCAGTTTTCCATCCTTTTGTAGTTAAGATTAAAAATATTTTCCCTAAACCTAATAGGGGTAATAATTTTATTCTATATAATGGAACCATTAAATATTTATTTAATTTTTGCCATCTTTTTAACGTTTTTCTTTTAGATTGATCATCTTTATAATGGAAATTATACATTACTGATCCCGGTCGAGGTAATTCTTCCTCATTAGCTTTCTCATTATTAGATTTTAGCATAGTCAGCAAATTTGAACTCTTAAATTTATTGAATGATAAAATTATTGATTCTTATTATAATTGGAGTATTATTTATTGGTATATTTGGATTTTTAAGATTTGTTGTGGGTAATAATTTTGCTATTATATTAATTTTTATAATGGATAATGCTGTTAGCCAGCTTTCTATTATAAAACGAGTTACAAGTATGACAGCAACTTGAAATTTTAAGGCGGTATATTTTTATTGTTTTTATCTGAAGAATATATTATGACAACTTTGGATGAAATTAAAAAAAAATATAATGAAAAGGAAGCTGAAATTCAAAAGGAAATTTCAGTAGATTTTGATTCTGTTGTTGCCAAGATCTATTCTAAATATGAACAGGATTATCGGGATTTGGGGAAAATCAAGAAGGAAAAAAGAGAATTAAAAGATAGAATCTCAGAATTAAAAAATATTTTGAAATTATTTAAAAAAGAAATTAAAATATTAACTAATAACAAAAAAAAAGCTCTGAAGCAAAGACTAGCCGATCTAAAAAAAGAAAAAGCCGGGGAAATCAAGAAATTGAGTGCTGAGATCGAATAAATCTTTTAAGATCAAATAAAAACTAATTAAGCGGGTTAAAGTCAAATTGTTTTAATATTGATGAAAACTTATTTTCTTGTCAATTTATAAAAAAATATTACATATTACAATAAGGTATTAAAAAGATTTAAAAATAATAGTCCTAGATCGTCTCTCCCGTAATTCTATTAACTTTTAGATGTCGAAATCGAGCAGTTCCTCGAGCGATTTCTTCACTGGTTAATATTTTATTAACAACTTCTTCTGGGAACAAATACTTTACCAGATGAATTATCATTTCTTTAGTCTCAATACAATTCAATAATTTTAAACTTTCAATTGAGTAAAATAATTCACTTATTAAATCATAATTTGTATCTACAGAAATATCAAGAAGTTCTAAATTTCTATAAATTCTTTGAACTATGTTATTCAATAATTTAAAATCTGTTAGCTTTTCGAGAGTGTTTAGCATATAATTTAAAAAAAGAACATAATAAGTAGCTTCAGAAGTAATAAATCCATCCCGATATTGTCTTATACCTTGAGGACTGATACGAGTTTCAATTTCTTCTAAAATTGCTTTAATTTCATCCTCCATTTCACTAACTCCTAATTGTCTATATAATTTTAAAATTACTACCAATTGTGAAGTCTCAAGGTTTTGCAAATAGTTAGGCTCGAAAAACCTTGGTTCCGTTCTCACAAGTTTATTTATTTGTTCATGGTTTAGCCATAATTTCATTAACATAGTTGATTTGAAAAAATAATAAGCACCATCTGTAGCCTCGATAAGTGGAGATTCATATCTATCTTGAGCTTCTTCTAGTAATTCCGACAAAAATTCTGTAATTTTATTTTTGTCAAGCTTTACATTCAAGGATTTTGCTAAATAAATTCCGCAGAAATAAGTATCAGGATTTTTTAAAGAAACTAATGGAACATCTATCAGCCATTCATCAACATTTTTTTCTAAATATGATTTTATATGAGAAAAATCAATCATTTTTTGGAGATGAAAGAATTCAATAATTCGATAAATTAAATATATTAGCTGAAGCTTATATTGAGGTTCTTCTAAATCCTCTAAACTTTCAATTTCTTTTTTGTTTTTTCTTATTTTACTAATTAATTTTTCTTGGATGTGAATATACTTTCTTAAATTTTCCATTTTTTCTGGAACTTTTTCAATAAGGGTTTTTAAATTTCGTAATTCCATTATAAATTCAAGAGTAAGAAACCCCTCATTTTTGAATTTTAACATAAGAGGTGCTATTCCTTCCTCAACAAGATAAGTAATAATTTTTTCCAAAAAAATCTCATAAACAAAGGGATCAATTTTTTTTTCATAAAGATCTACTGTTGAAGATATATTATCTTTTTCCTCATCCTTTAATTCCAAATATGGATCTGTAAATTTATTCTCAATTTCAGTTTGCTCAAAGCCTAATTCAATAAAATAATTTATAAGGTATAAACATAAATTTTTGTGAAAAGTATCTAGATCTTCTTTTTCTATTATTTTATTACCATAATTTTCTATGATTTTCGCTTTAAAATGATTATTTATATTATTATAAAAAAAATCGATATTGTTCAAGTACAATTCTAAAATATTAAATAATCCTTGAAATATCATTGTCAAAAAAAACAATATAAATAATTTATTAAAAATTACAAAAAAATTAATACTTTTTCATTATAATTTAATCAATTTAAAAAACAGTAAATGCTATCTTTATTTTCCCTTTAATTTATTTTTCCTTATTGGACTTTCTGTTAAAAATTCAGCATGTTTGTGAGATTACTTAATTATTAATTAATATATCACAAACTCTTACGAAGTAAATCAATCCAATAAGCTAATAATTTATGATTATATGTAGAAGGAACTCCATAAAATAAATTTACATTAAGATAGTAACCTATTCAATACTTCATCCCTTTTGGCCATCCTTTCTAATCTTAGTAGATAAGTTTATACGTATAATTTAATTATATAAAAATAAAAATTATTTTTTAATAACAAGTTAAGATGAGTTTAATTGAATGGCAAAAAAAAATTCTATCTTTTATTAGGAATATTCCAAATTGTATTAGTTTTCATAGTATTTTTTTCAGTTGATGGATTAATAACCTTTGTTTCTGCTCAAGCCCCCACTAATTTTGATTATTATGATACAATAACCGCAGCATCATTAGCAATAGCAGCTTCTATCTCAGTCGCAGCTGCAGTATTAGGAGCTGCGATAGCTTTAAAGACCGTCGGAACTGCTGCAATCTCTTCACTTACTGAGCGAGAGGAAACTTTTTTTAAAGCATTTTTAGTAGTTGCTTTATGTGAAGCTTTAGCCATCTATGGGTTTATAATTGCAATAATTTTATGGACAAAGATTCCTGGATATACATAGATTTATTTTTTATATTTATAAAATCTTTTATCTTCTCTATAATCTGGGGTGGTATATTTTTGAGTAGTATCGTTCCTTCTTATGCTTATACATATATTAAAATAGCATTTTTAAGGAGTTTGAATATTGATGAAATTTCTTTCCAGAATTTTAAGAAAGCTAAAAATGTCAATAAACTTTTAGAATCCATAGCTCCCTTTTACCCAGATTTAAAGATTAAGGAAAAAACTATCGAAAACATCGAATTAGCTTTATATCATAATTATATTAAATTGGTGGGAAAAATTATGCTTTATTCACCACCAAATATGAGATTATTTCTAAAAAATTTTCTTTTAAAATTTGAAATAATCAA
>JBHLPN010000237.1:0-3383 GCA_048939445.1 Promethearchaeota archaeon
TTTCCGAAGATAGACTAGATATGGCACAAAATTATGCAAAACAGCATAAATTAGAAATACCTATGCAGTTGGATGATATGCGATCGATTTCTTTTGAAGACAATTATTTTGGGTATATATATTCTTGGAATACGATATTTCACATGAATAAAATAGATATTAAAAAATCTATAAATGAGATGATTCGAGTCTTAAAACCTGGTGGTCTTTGTTTCGTTAATTTCCTCTCAGTGGATTCAGAGTTTTATGGTAAAGGTAAAGAGCAAAATCCAGGTGAGTTTGTGGAACTTCATGGTGATGAGAAAGTTATGCATACTTATTTTACTGATGAAGAATCTGATGGATTTTTTGAAAACCTAGACATTGAGATATTGTATAAAGAAAAAAGAATATTGCACAAGAAACTTGAAGATCGAGTAATGAAAGATAGTTATATTGATTACATTGTTCAAAAGAAAAGAATCTAAAATTACGGAATATAATTTGTGTTGAGGATTTTGGAGTACTAAAATAATTAAACGAAATTGGTGTTGATATTAGGAATAAAAATATTGTTTCTAGTTCTATTTATTTTGCCAATATTGTCATCTATGATTATTATTAAATAGTGTCTTTACTTAAAATTAATTTAGAAATTCACGAGTGTGGATAAAATGAGTTTAGTGAACATCTCTGTTAAAGATTTAATATCAGATGACCTAAAAATATCATTTCTAGTTGGTGCTGGGTGTTCTATGGCGTCTCCATCATTACAACCTGATGCTAAGTCAATGATGAAGGCAATTATTAATTATACATGCGCAGAATCTGAAATTGAAAAAATTAAGAAACTCGAAGACCTTAAATTCGAAACATTATTGGCGATTATTCAAGAGTTAGATCCAAATCTAAACATTATTGATTATTATGAGCTTTGTGATAAACCAAATATTCAACATTATTTCTTAGCTGAAATGATGCAAAAAGGAAATATTGTCTTAACAACTAACTTTGATTTCTTAATTGAACAAGCTCTCATTCAATTAAATATTCCGAAAAAACAAATAGTTCCAGTTATAACTGGGAAAAATTTCTTAAAATTTAGAGATCCACTTCGATTAATAAAAAAGAAAAAGAATGTAATTTACAAGATTCATGGTTCAACTAAAAATGTGATTACTAAGGAAAATACCAGAGATTCCTTAATTGCTTCTATACGTGCAATCGGTTTAAACAAGGAGGAATCTAATTTATTTGAGTTGCAACCATATAAATATTTATCCCTTAAGAAAGCCCTGAACGATCGATCTTTAGTGATAATGGGATATTCAGGAGATAATGATCTTGATATTATTCCTACTTTAAAGGCAATTGAGAATATTCAAAATGTTATTTGGATTAATCATATTGAATACCATGAAGGCAAAGAAAAAGTCTATGAGGTTGATTCAAAATTAGCTGATAGATTTGATAAATTGGATAAAATCGATAAAAAATTAGTAGAACTTTATAATATGAAAAATACTAATAAAATTTATCGTGTAGATACTAATACAACTAAATTATTTAAAAAACTAACAAAATACAAACCAGAAATAAGTCAAGAGATATTTTTAATTAACCCTTTAGACTGGTTTAAGGATAATATTAAAGAACCTAGCGAATTTAACAAAACTATGATTTCTCAAGCAATATATTCATATTATAACAGATCCAATGATACATTAAGATGTTTTGAAAAAATCCTGCATATTCTTAAAGAATCAAAAGGCCTAGAATTAAGATGGGAAACTTCAACTCTTGATACTTTGGAGTTGATGTGTAAAGAACGAAAAAATTATTCAAATATTCTAAATTGGGCTCGAAGAACATTACCCTATTTTGAACTACTTAAAGACCATAATACTAAAGCGGGTATATTTAATTTAATCGGATTAGTTTACCTAAAAGAAAAAAATTATCCAAAAGCATTCAATTGTTTCAAAGAAGCACTCGAAATCTATAGCCATTTAAATGATAAGAAAGGGAAAACAGAATCTTTCATAAATATTGGAATATGTCATCAAGATCAATTAAGATATCCTGAAGCCGTGGAAGCATATGAACATGCGCTTAATATTATAAAGAAAATAAAACTTCAAGAGAAAAAAGCAGAAATTCTAAATAATAAAGGTTTGATTATTCAAGATATACCTGATTATTCAAAAGCTTTAAAGCATTTTGAAAAAGCATTAGCTATTTTCGATAAAAAAAAGGATTTAGAAGGAAAAGTTAACACTCTACATAATATCGGATTTAATTACCACTACGAAGGAAATGATTCGAAAGCGTTAGATATATTAGAAAAAGCTATAGAAATTACCGAACAAACGGGAAACCTACAAAAAAAAGTACAATGCCTTAAAATTATTGGAGATATATATAGAGATCAATGGGATTTACTCAAGGCTATAGAAAAATTCAAGGAAGCAGTTCAAATTACAGATGAATTAGGTAACCATGAAGAAAAAGTTGATCTGCTTATTATAATTGGAAGTCTTTATCATGTTTTAAAATATTATCCCCAGGCTTTAGATTACTTTTATCAAGCGTTGAATGTTGCTGAAAGATTATTAGATTTAGAAACAAAATCAAATATTATACATAGCATAGGGGATATTAATCTTGAAGAAGGACTTTATGAAGTAGCCCTAAACCGGTTTGAAGAAGCATTGGAAATTGATGAACAAATAGATAATTTCATAGGTAAACCTCAGCATTTAATAAAAATCGGCTATATCTATAGAATTCATGGAGCACATGATAAATCCTTAAAAAAATTAAAAGAAGCTTTGGAAATTGAAACTCAATTAAATAACTTAACTGAACAGGCAGAAATTTTAAGAATGATTGGAATGAATTATCAAGATCAACAGAATTATCATGAAGCATTAGAGCAATATAATAAAGCCTATCAGATTTTCGACGAATTAGAAGACTTTCTAGGGAGAGCTTCTTGTCTTAATAGCATAGGATTAATTTATAAAACTTTAAATAATTATTCAGAAGCTTTAAATTGTTTTGAAGAAGCGTTACAGATTAATGAACAACTAAAAAATTTGCCTGGAAAGGCAACTCCTCTCTATAATATTGGTATTATTTATCATAATCAAGGAAATTATCATGAAGCTCTAAAACGATACGAAAAGACACTTAGAATCTATGAACAATTAGGATATTTGTCAGGAAAGATTGCTTGTCTTAATAGTATAGGATTGTTATATCAAGATCAAAAAGAATACGATAAGGCGTTGAAGCAGTATGATAAAATATTAAAATTCCATAAATTCGATATCTTGGAAGAAAAGAAAGAAGTAGCTAAAGCGTTTTACTATAGTGCTTTAATATACCATGAACAAGGAGAT
>JBHLPN010000237.1:3483-5080 GCA_048939445.1 Promethearchaeota archaeon
TCGATATCTTGGAAGAAAAGAAAGAAGTAGCTAAAGCGTTTTACTATAGTGCTTTAATATACCATGAACAAGGAGATTTTTACAAAGCGTTAGGACAATATGATAAAGCGTTTGAGATTTTTAATCAATTAGGTGAATTATCAGAGTTAGCGTCTTGTTTCTATAACATCGGTAATATTTATCATACTAAAGAAAATCTTCCAGAAGCAATGAGAAAATATAAGGATGCACTTAAAAAGTATGAACAAATCAATGATTTAAGGGGAATAGCAACCTGTCATAATAATCTCGGGTTAATAAGTCAAGATCAAGGGGATTATAACAACGCCTTGAGATATTTTAAAGATGTAGTTAAAATTTATGACGTTATTGATGATAAAGAAAGTAAAATCAATACACTTGGAAATATCGGTTTAATTAATTTTTTACAGGGAAATTATCTTAGCGCATTGAAATATAATGAAAAGGCTTTAAAACTTTTAGATTCATCTGGTTTAGGTGAAATTGAGACCACAGAAAGTATAACAGAAATGATCAAGGAAAGTAAAGATAATTACATCGTAAAAAAGATTTTAGAATTTGAGTATGAAAATCAAAAAGAGATCCCTCCCAAAAAATGGGTAGATAGAGTGAATGAATACATGGTGAAGGAATTAAATGTTGATACTAATTACACAGATTATTATCATAAGCTTATAAACAAATCTATGAAGTATAAGAAAGATGAAATTGAAGAATTGGACTCACTAGGAAGAAAAATAATTGAAAAAATTAGTAAACCAACTTTATATGATTTAATAGTAAATTTGGAATTAAATTTAAAGACAGCAAAACAAGTTGGTAGTTTTTTAAAAAAACATAAGATGATCAAAGATTTCCCAATCATTCCTGTAGAGAGCCCTGTTATTAGTGTCGATTCTGATATTAATCAAATTGAAGAAGAATTAATTAAAAGGACTATTCTCCCTAAATTACTAGAAAAAAGCTCAAGAAAAATGTTAGAAAGAGATAAACAATTCAAGGAAACTCGAATATCTATGGCAAATTTTAGCAAAACGTCAAAAGATTTTGACTATCGAGAAATAATTGATAAATTACAGGCATTTCTTATTTATTAAAACAATTATTTCTAAATTTTTTCTTAACCTTAAATTTTAATCAAATTTTTTTATATTGGGATATTCTATCTTATTATGTAAATGTTATAAACCATTTTAATGAAATCAAGGAAAAATCAGGTAAAAATAAAATTATAAAGTCTAAGAGGGTGTAAATGTGGTAATTAAAGAAGAAAAAATATCAAAATCAAGAAAAGTGTTTAATATAATATTCTTTATTGTGTGTGCGATATTTTGCATATTAGTAACCTCAGCTATTCATTTTAAGGTATTAACAGAAATTCAACCTGGATATCTGTATAATGTTTATCTCATAAATTTCCTATGGATAGACATACTTATCGGTCTTGGTATAGGATTAGTTTTATTTATTGTTATTGGTATTATACTTAATTATTATTGGAGTTTAAAAGAAACAGAGACTTCAGCTCCCTGAATAACCCATCAAACTTATTTCAATATTAAAGGAAATAATAAGA
>JBHLPN010000238.1:0-5071 GCA_048939445.1 Promethearchaeota archaeon
TTACGATTGGGGACTTTGAGGAAGTTCCTACAAATGCAAATGAAGCACTTTTAATATTCAAAAATCCTACAGATTTCAATGAAATTCTAAATAATTATAATAATATATCAGCAAAACTGAATAGCCTTCCTGCGATCCAATTTTCAGGATATAGCTTTCCAATCTTAGAACCAGATGAATTTTTATGGTTATTTATCTTCAATGGACTCACATTAGGTATTCCCTTTAATTCATATTTAGAAGAACTCATTACTACTCTTGATTGTAAAAATTCAACAGTTAGCAATAATGTCCTTACAATAAACCTTACTGGTGAAACAGATTATACTATAGAGATTACTTATGGATCTGAAGGAACGATGTCTTTGTTTGTGGTAAAAGACGTAGGAAGTAATATAATATACCAAATTGTTAGTATAAATTCAGATTGGGTCTTTTATACAATAATTATCGTAGTTATAATTTGTATTGGAGGTTTAGGCGCTTATTTAATTTTCAGAAAACTGAGGATTAAAAAAAGGTATAGAAATAAATAAATTCCTTTTATTTTTTATTATTTTTTATATTATAAAGGTGGAACATGATGATTATGCGAGGTATAACGTTAGAAAATAATCATTTAATTATTTTAGGGATTATCCCTGTGTTTTATGAAATAAAATCAAAAAATATTTTTGGAATTAACATTTTAATAAGTTAAGAAAATGATAGAAAATAATAATATAATTGAAGTAAAAAATCTAACAAAGATTTATGAAGAAGGTAATGTATTAGCTGTAGATGATATCAATTTCAACATAAGAAAAGGTGAAATTTTTGCTTTATTAGGTCCCAATGGTGCAGGGAAAACTACTACAATTAGTATATTAGCAACATTATTATCTGCTACGAAAGGGAACGCAATCGTGAATAAATTTAACGTAAATAAAGATCCCGATAAAGTCAGAAAAAGTATTGGAATAGTTTTTCAAGAACCCTCCTTAGATGGTGAAATGAAAGCATGGGAAAATCTAGAATTACACGCAATACTATATGGGATGCCAAAAAAAGAGAGGCATGCGAAAATACAAGAAGTTCTGAAGTTAGTGGATCTCGAAGATCGAGCCGATACATTTGTAAAGAATTATTCTGGGGGAATGAAAAGACGCTTAGAGATTGCTCGCGGACTAATCCATGAACCAAAAGTACTTTTCTTAGATGAACCTACCTTAGGATTAGATCCTCAGACACGCAGAAAAATATGGGATAAGATACAAGAATTGAATAAAGGAAATTCAAAAATGACTATTTTAATCACCACTCATTATATGGAGGAAGCTGATGAGCTTGCTGATAGGATTTGTATTATGGATCATGGAAAAATTATCGCTATGGATACATCTGAAAATCTTAAAAAACAATTAAGTGGGGATGTTATTGATATTAAATTTGAAAATTATGAAGAAAAATTTAAGAACCCTCTGATAATCAGTCAAATAAGGGAAATTCCTGGTGTAAAGAATGTTTCTTTTGGTACTAGTGAAGGAGAACAACCTATGATGCCTAATATACAACTTCCGAAAGGAATGCCTGGAAATTTTAATCCAGAAATGATTCAAGCACGAATGCGAGATGTCTTATCGGATCCAAAGAAACTAATCATGGCTTGGAAGAAAATGCCGATGGCTACTGGAATGTTTTTAAATGCACCTCTAGCAATTAAAAAGAAAATTGCCGAAATGTTTGATGAATCCCTCTTAGAAGAAGTACCAGATACCATAAAGGAAGAGATTATCAAAATTAAGAAAGGAGAATTTAATGATGATGAAGAGCAAGAACCTTCAATCTCAATATCTTGCGAAAATGGGGGAAAACAATTACCACATATTATTCAAAAAATAAATGAAAACAAATTAAATATAAAAACGATAAATATGCATCAGCCTACATTGGAGGATGTGTTTCTACATTATGTAGGCACTGCAATTCGAGAAGAATCTTCAAATCATACAAAAGATATGAAGAGAAGAATTCAAATGAGACAATTGAGGAAGTGATAAAAAAAATGTCAGAGTTAAATCTTATAAAATCAAAAATGAATTATAGTGCTGTATGGATTTTAGCAAAAAGAGAATTGATGGAATTTTGGAGGAATAAATCGAGAGTAATTTCTTCTCTTGCTCAAGGGATTTTATTTCTCTTTGTATTTGGAGTGGGATTTTCTAGAGTAAATATAGAAGTGGGAGGGATTATTGTAGACTCAAGAGCTTTTACTGCATCAGGTATTGCTGCAATGGTTATACTTTTCACCGGGATCTTTGGTGGGATGTCAGTTTTTAGAGATAAAATGTTTGGATTTATGAAGGAATTGATAGTAGCGCCTATAAGTCGAAGGACGATTATGTTTGGAAGAACTGCAGGAGTTGCTTTGCAAACGATGTTACAAGTCGTAATAATGATATGTTTAGGAGTTATTTTTGGATTTTTTGGATATGACCTTAATTTAATTTGGCGTGTAATACTTATCTTACCTGTTGCTTTTCTATCAAGTCTAGGAATTGTAGGGATAGGTTTAACGATAAGTACACGCTTGAAAGATATGCAATCTTTTGGTTTAATACAAACATTTATCATAATGCCAATGATGTGGCTTTCGGGAACATTAATTCCACTACCCCCACTTATCACAATGTTTAATCCTTTCTCTTATAGTGTAGATCTGTTCCGGTTTGTATTATTAGGGGTATCATACTTCCCATTTTGGGTTGATCTGCTAATTACAGTTGGTTTTGGAACCATATTGATATTAATCGGTGCTCAGTCTTTTAATAAGATGGAAATAAGTCAATAATTAATTTTTTTTTATATTCAACAATAATAGAACTTGGATCAAAATTAATAAGAGCTAGTCGTTAAATGAATTCTGCTCGAATGATATTTAAATATTGGTTAAAGTCGAAAAGAGCTTTTATCTTACAAATAGTATTTTTATCACTTTCAACCATTTTTGCTACTTTTATTCCCATATTTATTGGGAGAATGGTTGGATTATTAGATCCGAATCTTCCAAGCTTTAATAATATATTATTCTTAATTTATTTTTGTATTATATTGATCTTAGGTTTATTAACTTATACTTTTAATAGAGCTGCTCGTCTTCAAGGTGCTGAAGTTTCATCAAGAGCTTTATATTATCTCCGTGATGATATTAGTAATACAATTTATCGTCAATCATTTTCTTACTTCGATAAGACTGAAACGGGTCAATTAATTTCTCGAACTACAAGTGATATCGAAGAAACTCGTCAAATTTTTGGTATGGGCTTAATTTTAGGCTTTCAATCAACTCTTCAGATTATTGGAATTATTATTGGCTTTTTTGCTTTCAGTGTTGATTTATCATTTATCTTAGTTTCAGCAATTATAATTTCTCTAATATTATCATATTATATTGCAAAAAAACTAAAACCAATCTTTTTAGAAACAAGAAACAGTTTTGGTGATTTAACCACAACAATAAGGGAGAATATTGTTGGGGCTCAAGTAATACGAATATTTATTACTCAAACTAAAGAATATAAAAAATTTAAAAAAAACAATAATAGATTCTATAAAGCTAGTATCAATTCTATAAAATTCAATTCACTTTATATGCCATCTATTTATATTATCATCGGGGTAATGACAATTTTTGCTTTATTCATAGGAGGTATTAGATTTATAAATGGATTATTGGATTTAGATGCAGTTGTAACTCTTCTTTCTTATATAGCATCACTAGGTTTTCCTTTAATGATGTTAGGTCAAATCATGCTAGTATATATTCAAGCTGATGCAGCACTCACTAGAGTAAGAGATATTTTAGATTCAAGTCCAGAAATTAAAGATATTCCCAATGCATTACCAATTTCTAATTTAAGAGGAGATATTGAATTTGATAATGTTTCGTTTGGATATGCCTCAGATCATCGAATTTTAAAAAATGTTGCCTTTAAAATTCCTGCTGGAAAAAAACTTGCTATTTTAGGAACAACAGGCTCAGGTAAATCTACTATAATAAATTTAATCCCTCGGTTCTATGAACTGAATGAGGGAATTATTAGGATTGACAAAATTGACATAAAAAATTATCAATTAAATGATTTACGAAAAAAAATTGGAATTGTAGCCCAAGAAACCTTTCTATTTAATAAGACAATAGCGGAAAATATAGCATATGGAAAAGAAGATGCTTCAATAGAAGAAATAATTGAAGTTTCTAAAATATCGGATTTACATGATTTTATTGTTAAATTACCTAAAGGTTATGAATCAATTGTAGGTGAAAGAGGAACACGTCTTTCAGGAGGTCAAAAACAACGTTTATCAATAGCTAGAGCTCTTTTAACAAAACCTAAAATATTAATTCTTGATGATAGTACCAGTTCTGTTGATGTAGAAACTGAATATAAAATACAACAAGCTTTAACAAGAATAATGAAGGATATCACTTCTATTATTATCACACAGAGAATCTCAACCATCAGAGGAGTGGATTACATTTTAATTTTAGACAGGGGGCGGGTCGTAGGTTATGGGACTCATAATGAATTGATTAGGTCAAATGTCCTATATAAGCAAATCTATGAAACTTTATATCAAAAACAAAATTCAAAAAATCAAATTGGACAAGAATCATAATTAACCAACCATAAGAATGAGTAATAATAAATATAATAATGATGATGAAGAAAGAGAAGAAATAATTAAACCAAGTGCTAGTACTCGTCAGCGTTTTATGTTAGAAGGAGATAAAAGGAAACTAGATCATCCAAGAAAAGAATTATGGACTTGGTTAATTTCATATTTAAAGCCACAAAAACTGAAATTCTTCCTGTTCTTTTTTTTTCTTTTATTAGCGACTGTTATTTCTGCTTTAACTCCGATTTTTTCTGCAAATATAATTGACAGCGGTATTGTTACGAAAAATGCCTATTATGTTGTTATAATGAGTGGAATTTTTCTGATATTAATCCTAATTATGGCGATCACTAATTATTTTGCGTTGTATGGGATGGGTAAACTCTCTCAAAAAGTAACTTATCAAATTAGA
>JBHLPN010000033.1:0-16270 GCA_048939445.1 Promethearchaeota archaeon
TCAGTCACATTTAATTTATTCAGTTTTAAAACAATATTTTAGTTTATACATGGGTTAAAGTTTGCTTGGAAAGATTCATTAGTCAAATATTTGGAAAGATTGTAATATTATTAACAAAAAATGGTTAGTATAATGGAAGTTGAATCAGATTTAAGTAATGTATCAAATTTATGCCCAGAATGTGGAGGCAAGATCATCTTACTTCATGAGAGGGGAGAGACCGTCTGTGGACAGTGTGGGTTAGTTATTAGTGAGAGAATTGTTGATATTTCTCATAGCGGGAAAAGGGCATTTACTAAACAGGAAAAAGAAAGTAGAGAAAGAACAGGATCTCCAATTTCAATTTTATTACCAGATATGGGTTTGAGTACGATTATAGATAAAACTAATATTAAAAGCCCTGATTTGAAAAGAGCAGCTAAATGGAATTCTCGTATGACTTGGGATAAGAGGAATATGTTGATTGCTACAACAGAGCTAAAAAGGATTGGTAGTAATCTAAATTTACCAAACCATGTTAAAAAGGCAGCAATAAGATTATATATTGAAGCTTTCAAAAAGAAATTGCTTCGGGGGAGATCTATAAATGGGATGGTGGCCGCATGTCTATACTTTGCTTGCAGAGAAAGAAAAATCCCCCGAACATTACAAGAAATATTAGAACAAACATCTATAAGTGCAAAAAATGTGAGAAGGTGTTATAGAACACTAATTAGAGAATTAAATTTAAAAGCCCCTTCTACAGATCCAATTTCCCTTATTCCAAGATTTATAGCAGAATTGGAGTTAGACGCAGATGCAGAAAACACAACAATAAAGATTTTAAAAAATTTTACATCTAAATTTTCTACAAGCGGTAAAGATCCTAAAGGTTTATGCGCTGGAGCATTGTATTTAGTCTGTAAGAAGAAAAATAAGAAAGTTTCCCAGAAAGATATTGCAAATCTCGTGGGTGTAACTGAAGTAACTCTTCGCTCAAGATATAAAGAACTTGTAAAAATGTTAAATATAATGGTTTAACTAAATTTTAAAGGTTTTTTTTAATCTTCTTTTTTTAACAATATTTTTATAAAATCCGGTAAGGTTAATAAGTAACTTTGAGCATTTGGTAATTGATCTTTGATTTTAATAAATAGTTGAGAATAGTTTTCAGCTTTTTCTTTTTGTTTAATTACATCATTTCGTGTCTGCTCTCTCACTGGTTCAACTGGGATCCCTCTCATCACAGCCCTCGCCGGGATTGTTAATCCTGGTGGAACTTGACTTTGATTTAGAATGATAACTCCCTCACCAATGGATGCTTCTTCATATATTAGTGTACCCTCTTTTATTTGAACATAATCTTCCAAAAAACATCCTAAAAGTGTCACTCCAGACTCAATAATACAATATCTTCCTATATTTATTGAACTTTTTTGAGTTCGTGTTAACATCATTACTCCATCAAAGACAGTAGTATATTCTCCTATATTAATTGGAGAATTTTCAGCACGAATGATCGATCCTGGCCAAATTATAACATTGTCATTAACACGTACGTCACCTATGAGAGTTGCCATTGGCGATACATAACTTTTTGTACTAATATTAGGTTTTTTTCCATTATATTCTATTATTGGCATAATAACTTTACATATTTTTTTCTAAAAACAAGTTAAAATTATAACTATTTAAATTCAAATTATATCTTAAGAAATTTAAACTTTTATTTAACCTGTTTAAATATAAATTTTAAAAGGGTCTTTAGACTCGAATAAAAAAAATTCAACTTGAGGGAACTCTAAACTTAAAACATTATATAATTTTTTCATTGCTAGAATTTCGTTTTTATAATGTGATACTTCTACAAGATTTAGGCCAACATCTCTAGCAAAAATAGCATCAAAATAATTAATTTTTCCTGAAATATAACAATCACATCCAAGGTTTACTGCATTTTTGAATAGTTTTGGAATTGATATATCTCCTCCAATAACACAAATCTTCTTTATTGATCTTGCAAGATTTCCTACATATGATATTGATCTTAAATTTAAATTTTCCTTTATTCGTTTAATTAGATCTTCTACCGTGAAAGGATTTTTTTCGTTTGGGTAATTCATTGGTGAACATATTCTACCTATTGGGATTCTCATTCCATTCTTATTCTTAATTTCTAATGTATCTTCTAATTTTAAATAAAGTGCATTCACAAGTGTGTCCGAAACACCTCCTTCCGCTGCAATAAATGAAGAATTTAAAACAAATATCGAAATTGGGTATTTTGAAAGTAAAGTTAATTTATTTATTATATTTGGAGTAAAGTTTTTTATCGGTTTGTTGATTAAACTATGGTGAGATATTATTATACTAACTTTATTCTTTATAGCAAAATGTATAGCTTCTAAACTTAAATCAATTGTTAACAATACTTTTTTTATTACTTTATTATATCTAATTTTATCATAATGTAATCCATATATCTCTGAATTTAATCTGAATGCTTTTGGAGATAACTTCTTTGATAATATCTGTTCTAATTCTTGAAAGAATATTAGAATCACTCTATTCAAGTTCTAATATGTAAAATTTATATGTTTTAATATCATAAAACTGAGTAAAAATTTTTTAATTTAAATTTAAAATATATAAATTAAACTGAAAAAATCTTAAAACTTACAATGGGTAAAAAAAAATATGAAAGAAAAAGATTGCATTTTTTGTAAAATAATAGAGAGAGAGATCCCCTCAAAAATTATATTTGAGGATGATCTGACCCTTGCTTTTTTAGATATTTCTCCTATTTCTAAAGGACACACAATCATTATACCAAAAAATCATTATTCAAATTTAGAGGATATCCCTAATAAAGAACTTACTGAATTATATAAAATAGTAAAAAAATTAGCGACAAAGATTCATAAAAATTTAGAAATTGATGGATATAATGTTCTTCAAAATAACTTTAAGGCAGCAGGTCAAGAGATCATACATTTTCATGTCCATATTATTCCCAGAAACTATGATGATAATAGATTTAGAATTAAAATACCAAGAACTCAAGCATCTGACGATGAGCTTAATCAAGTTTTTGAAATTTTAAAATTTTAAACCTTTATTTTCAAAGCTAATTCATATTAAAATTAGTTTAGTTTATAAAAGTATCTACAAAATTAAATTAGAAATGAATCTAAAAAGTTTTATTAAAAAATTCCGATCTAAAACAAAAGAATTCTTCTTGGATGATTATGGAGGAAATCTTATTGAATATGCTTTATTAGTAGGCTTTGCTTTGTTTATTTTCTTTGTCATTATCGGAGTTATTACGTCATTGCTAGATTGGACATTGGGACTGGGCAATAATTTTTTGAATTTATTTGGATGAGTCTGCGAATTTTCATTAAAATGCTGCTTAAGATCTAAGTTTTCATAATTTTATTATCAATAATCCTAAAATTATATTGTTCTCCCCATTCATCTAGATGATTTATTACAAATTCAGAATCTAAATTTAAATGTTCAATAAATACTTCAAATGGTATTTTATCCGCCATTTTCAAATATTTTCTAATTCTATTATCAAGATCCAGTTTATCAGGAACTTTTTCTTTCCTTTTTCTAGCTCGTAATTTCTCAAGAAGAGGATCATTTTTGCTATCATTAAAGAAGTATTCTACAATATTGCTAATTACTTGTGCTTTTGTAGCTCCAAATACGTCTATTAATTCTTCAACTAACTTCATATAACTTTTATTTAACGTAACTGTTGTTCTGGTAGTTTCAGTCATTTTACGATTGAAAATAATTTGGTCTACAATATTTAAAGAATAATACTCATTTTTAAGCTTATGCTAATTGATGATAATAATGCATAAATAAGCATCATTTATATATTAATTGGAATTAATTAGATCATAAGAATAAATTTTTTCACTTGAAAAATTAAATCGTCGTAAAATTGTCGTTTTAAAATGTATTTTCGATGTGGAGGAATATATTATGGAAAATAAAACCTCAATAGAAAATTATCCTGAATCAAAAGAGCTTTTTTCTCCTATACAATATAATTTGATTAAAACACTTAAAAATGGAGGACCCTTAACTAGACGAGATTTAGTAAAAGAACTTAAAATTCCAAGAACTACAATATATGATAATTTAGTTAAACTTCAAAAAAGAAGATTAATTGAAAAATTTTCACGTACTGATGGAAAAAGAGGACGTCCTCTCATATTCTGGAAAATTAAAGATTAATATTTTTTTTTCTCTTTATAATCTAAATTATTTACAATTTATTAATATCAATATATTCTCTAATATTTCCACTGCAAATTCTATTTTAGAATAGTGAAATAACAATCTTTAATAAATTTTAAAATAGGGCCCAGTTAACTATTTCTAGAACCTATTTAAACTATTTTATTAAAAAACAAATAAGTTAAATCTTCTGTTTTTAACAAATATTATTCCACTCGAAATAAAGCTGTATAAAAAAATAATTAATAATCAAAAATTAGTTAAATAGCCTTTTAGAATTAAATCCTACACTATTTGGGAATATAATAATACTCATTTATACGTTTTTGATATATATCTTTATTACTTCCTACTTTATTTACGCGTGGTCTTTTCGTAGTAGAATCTCTCCTAAAAGTTATACCCATCATTTTTAAAAATGTATTAAATCCATCTCTCAAATTTTGAGGGGGTAGTGCATTACCTTTTATTCCAGGTATACCCTCAAAAACCAATATTGAATCAGCAATAAAATCTTGTGTTATTATATCATGTTCTACAACAAATCCAGATTTTTTTAATTCTTCGATAGATTTTCTAATTAGTTGAGCAACTTGTAATCTCATTTCAACGTCTAAAAAAGCAGATGGTTCATCTAATAAATAAATATCAGCTTCAGTAGAAAGACACTTTGCTATTGCTATTCGTTGCAACTCACCCCCACTTAATTCAGAGAGATTTCTTTCTTTTATACTTTCCAAATTTAAATTATTAATCAATCTTTTCTTATAAGATTGGCTCAGATGGGGAGCTAATTTAATTTTTGCAATTAGATCAGATACAAGTCCATCTTCTTCAATTTTAATATACTGGGGTTTTAATATAACTTTTAACTGTCTATTGTCTTCTTCGTTATTTATCTCAATTTTCTTAGTAAGATTAATCTTCTCAGCATTTACTATATTTGCTATAGAGTTTATAAACGTAGTTTTTCCTATTCCATTTGCCCCTAAAATTCCAATTATCTCACCAGCATGGATTTCACTCCCAGAAGCACTCAAATGAAAACTTCCTAATGAAATATTAATATCACCATATGAAAAAACAACATCTCCGGAACCAAATAATGATTCTTGGGGTGGACGCTCATGAAATATAATAGGATCATCTCTAAATCTCACATTTTCATCTTTAATATATCCATTTAAATAAATATTAATCCCCACTCTAACACCTTGAGGATGAGACACTATTCCATAAACACCAGGTTGGCCATATAAAATTGAAACATAATCACTCAAATAATCTAAAATAGCTAAATCATGTTCGACAACAATTATAGTTTTCTCTTTTTCTGATAATGTCCGAATTAATTTTGCCATTTTAATTCTTTCACTTACGTCTAAGTATGAACTTGGTTCATCAAATAAATAAACATCCCCATCTTTAAGATAAGCAGCAGCAATGGCTACTCTTTGTAATTCTCCTCCGGACAACACGGAAATTTCTCTCTCTAATATTTCTGTTAGATTCAATTTCTCAGAGATAAAATCTAGTTGTTCTCCAACATCATTTTTATTCAAAAGATCAGAAGTTTTACCAGAAACAAATTTAGGAATTACAGTAATATTTTGAGGTTTATGGATAATCTGTATTTTTTTTTCTTTAAGATCAATAAAATATTGATGAAGTTCAGAACCTTTATAGTGCTCAATGATTTCTTTCCAATCCGGGGCATCTTCACCAAATCTGCCAAAATTTATATACAGTTCATTGGAAAGTAATTTTAATAATGTACTTTTACCAATTCCATTTTGACCAATGAGTCCAAGAACCTTACCTTTTTTGGGAATTGCCATTCGAAATAATGAAAACTGATCTTGTCCATATCGATATGACATTTGATTTTCTAAGGGATCAGGTAAATTAACAATACTTATTGCATTAAAAGGACATTTTTTGATACAAATACCTTCTCCAGAGCATAAACTTTCTGTAATTATAACAAATTTCTCATCAGGGCTTAAAACTATGGTTTTATCTCCAGTCCTCACTCTCGGGCAATATTTTATACATGGTTTTTCTCCAAAAGGGCTACATTTATCCGGTTTACAGAAATCCTTATTTAAAACAGCAATCCTCATTAATTAACTCACTATCATTTAAAATCAAAAATGATAAATAAATATATTCATTACACCAATAAAGAAAAAGCGGTATAGTGAAGAAAAATTGAATGAAAATTTTCCGATTCATTGGGTAGAAGAAATTGTTGAAGAAATTTACTCTCGTAAACCCGATGAAATAACATTATCTACAGGTAAAACACCATCAGGTCATATCCATTTGGGAATATTGCGAGAAATAATAATTTGTGATGCTTTAAGAAGAATTTTTGAAAAAGATGGTAAAATAGTCAATAATTTGTTATTCTTTGACAGTCTAGATGCTGCTAAACGATTTCCCCCATATATATCAGAAAGCTTTCAAAATAAACACATTGGGAAACCGTTCGCAATGATTCCATGTCCTTATGAAGATTGTAATTGTGAGAGTTATGCTCATCATTTTGGTAATGAATTAATAGATGTCTTTTATGATTTTGGAATCAAAACAGAAGTAATTTGGTGTCATGAGTTGTATAAAACAAAAGAAATGCAGGAAAAAATAAAAATTGCCTTAGAAAATACAGAGTTAATCAAAGAAATCCTGAGAAAATTTATCCTCCCTACATTAAAAGAAGAAGATAAAAAAGATTTCATTACAATGCAGAAAAATTGGATGCCAGTGATGGCAATATGTGAAAAATGTAATAGAATTCAATATCGTGATAATGAGGGCTCTATCAAGCCAAATAGAATAAAAGAATATTTTCAAAATGAAGAAGCCGTTTCATATGTATGTGAGGCGTGTGGATATACTGGAAAACTATCTATATGGAGTGGGAGATTGAAATTAAATTGGCGTATAGATTGGCCTGCTAAATGGTCCTTATATACAACTACATGTGAACCTGCAGGCAAGGATCATAGCGTTAAGGGTGGTGCCTATGATACTGGAATTGAACTATGCCAAGTTATATATGGTTATGAGGGACCCGTTAAAGTTCCTTATGAATGGTTAAGATTAGGAGATCAAGATATGGGAACTTCTAAAGGGCATGTTTTTACTCCAAAGAATTATCTAGAAATCGCGGATCCAGTAATATATAGAACAATAATTTTAAGAACCAATCCAACAAAACATATAACGTTTAGGATTGAAGAGCTTCCCCAATATTACGATTATTATGAAAGAATGGAAGATATCTATTACGATCTAGAAAGAACAGAAGATCCTCAAGAAAGCAAATTTTTCAAATACATTTTTCCCTTAACTCAAGTATCCGATATCCCTAAAACAAAATCAAAAAGATTACCATTGAAACTTTTAACATTTCTGGCTCAAATTCAGAATGTTTTAAGTTTAGATAAACTCTATGAGAAAGCAAAAATCTATGCTAAAAACCATAACTTTGAAAGGGACATTACTATTAAGGAATTTGAGATGCTTCTTACCCAAACAAATGATTGGATTCAAGAAGTAAAGAAAATATTAGAAACCGAAAAAAATTCTAAAATCAACAAGGAAATCATAAAAAAACTGGAATTATTTACCATTCCTGATGAAATAGATGATAAAATAATAAAGAAAATGGAAAAAAATCAAATTAAAGGAATTCAATTGTTAAAAGAATATTTAGAAACTGTTAAAGTTTTAGATGCTAATTCTATTCAGAATATGATTTTTTCTATAGCAAAAAATGATTTAGATCTCCCTCCAAGAAAGTTATTTGAAGCTATCTATCAAGTTATTTTAGGTAAGAAAAGTGGTCCACGATTAGGACCATTCCTATCTTTATTAGATAAAAGTTGGTTATTGGAGAGGTTTAGTGTCTAATTCTAAAAACTTTATATTTATAATATTAATAAGATATTTAACTATACCTCTTTCTTTTTCCTTCTAAATAACTTTCTTTTTTTCTTTTCTTTTAAGGTTTTATAACATTCAGAACAATAAGAAAATGCCTCAGAAATCATTTCACCACACTTCTTGCAGTGTTTATGAGGATATATATAAGTTTCAACTTTTTTTTTGTATCTTTCGAATTTACTCAAATTGAGGCTCCAATTGTTTTTATATATATAATTATTAGTAAATTATAACTTTTTCACTCCATTCTTATCAATTTCAATTTGATAAAACTGTGTGTTTTTTAATTTGTTTGTAATTTCTATTGGATATGATGGAAACCTTGAAGAAAAAGCCTTTTTACTCTCAATTAATTCATTTAATTTATCTTGCCAATAATTTAGGATTTCTTTTGCTTTATCTGGATTAAAAAGTGCAAAAACGGACCCTCCACCCCCAGCACCAGTTAACTTAGCAGCATAAACATCTGGATGTTCTTCTATAATCTCAATTAAAATGTTATTTACTAAACCAATTCCATATTCAAAACCAGCTTCCTTCATCACTTTGTTCATAATTTGTGTGTTCTCCTTAAAATATTTCCCTAGTTCCTTCCAATTACGCATCATTATAGCAAACCTAGATTTCCAAGCTATTTTTGCTAATTTTTTATAGCTATTTAAAAAAATCGGATTATTTTGGAGATAGATTCTTCTTAATTTCCTGTGCACGTTCCCACTTTCATGAAGTACTCCTGAATAACAAATAATTATTGGGATATGCTTTAATTCATATACTTTATCAATTCTATCGTAGATAGCTAATGGCTCTTCTGATATGTCCTTATGGTAAAGCTTGCCATAGTATGAGCAAAAGCTTAAACCTCCTCTACTTATTACATATCTGTCTCCATACCCTGCAGTAATTTTTAAGTCTTCATCCTCAATCTTAGTTGCCATTTCTGCTATTATGTCTTTATTTAATGGAAATTCATTTTCTTCTAACTTGTTAACATTATTATACAAATCAAAATACTTAGCAAATCCAAAGAGAATAGCAATTATGATAGCGGCGCTTCCACCTAGACCACTTTGTTTAGGAATTGTTGTAATTAATCCTATCTCGATATTTGACTCTAAGAAAATTTTCTTAAAATAAGAACTCATCTTAAAAAATCTATAAATGCTGGCGTATATTAATTTATTTTTTCCCTGAAGCTTCTTCCTTATATCAATACTACTTTTCGAAAATTGCTCCTCACGCTTTAATTCAACATAAAATTTATCTTCTAATTTTTTTATAGTATATACTTTTAATCGACTCCCTTTTGCTATACTTTTAATATAAAAAAATGCAGATAGAGGGTTATTTATACCATTTATAGCGACAGAGGGCATCCAAAAATCTCCTTCTACAGCATCCAAAGGATTGATTAAATTTATTCGTGATGGTGCTTGAATTACAACATCTGGGTTTAAACTAAACAAAAAATCCTTAATAGTTTTTAGCATTTCACTTACCCAAATTCGAAATTAATCTAATTAATTATAACATGGATATTGTTTTAAGTTTTTTTTAAGAATTGGAGTATTATTAAATCAGATTTGAAACTTAGTAATAAAAAAGAATTTTATAGACTTTTGATTTTTATGATCACTAAAAAAAATTTATGTTTTTATAAATTTTGTTAAATATATTAATGAAATGGTTAAAAAGGGTAAGTACAAACTTTTTTCATATCTTATTGAAAATTATTTAATTTATTATAAAAGTCTAACAAAAAACACTAAAGTAATTGCATTCGCAATTTTGGAATACTCAAATTATAAATCAATAGAATCAATCTTAAATGATTTTTTAAGAAAAAGAGTAATTCAATACTACTCTATCCAAATAGAAACTTTTGATAAAAATAAAAAAATCTTACTACTGAATTTTGAGGAGGATAAAAAAGAAAGCATAATCAAATCGTTTAATAATGTTCAACAAATCTTAGCAGAAAATCATAAATTTACTAAATTTCAAAAAGAAAAAGACTTAGAAGACATGTTTTTAGCAATTTTATTCCAACATATCAATTCTAACACATGCATTACAAAAAGTTCTAATTCAATTATTATTTCAACGGAGAATAAATCAAAATCTTTAAACTTCTTTACTATTGATTTAGCTATTATAAACAAAGAAAAATCGTTTGTCTCAAGCTTCTTAAATTTAATTACTGATTATGGGAAAATAGGTTATTTAATATTTAATATTAAGCTGGGTAATAGAGAAAACATTATAGTATCCCCGTATTTTGTAGTAGAATCTAATAATATTAAGAACCCTCTGAATATTGAGGAAAAAGTTAACGATTTTTTTCAGTGTAATTTGTTAAAAATGCAGAATTTTAAACTAAATTCAATTTTCAATCTTCTTTGGAGACTGCAAATATGTGATAACTCTTTTTTTTTTAATGATTATCATGAATTATTTTATTCTAAGAATTACACTAATTCATTGGACTTATTAGAAATGAATGAATTTTTTGAAAAACAACTATTAAATAATCAAATTGACTATACAAGATTAAGCAAAAATTTACTTTTTATTGAGAAAAGGTATTTATTCTTAATATTACAGGACCTAGATTGTGATTACATTTATAGAATCATTGAGAAATATTATCCTAAATATTTTATTTATATTTTAATGTTAAATAATTTAGGTTATACAGAATTACAACAAATTAAGTCTGTAAAATCAATAGAAACTATAAAAATTCTTAATCCTCTTGAAATTCATAAATTTAATTATGAAGAATTTAAAAGTAAGGATAATTAAAATATGCCTAAATCAATAGCGATATCTTGAGCGGAATATTCAGGATGTAATTTGACAAAAGCTTTTTTCTCCCCTTTAGTTGAAATCATTGTATTAATTTTAATCACTTTAACATTATGTAATTTTTCAATAGCTTTTTTAATCTGGTTTTTATTTGCTTTCCTATTAACAATAAATACTAATTTATTCTCTTTTTCGATTAAATCAAAAGTTTTTTCAGTAATTAAAGGTTTTTTAATAATTTTATAAAAGATCTCCATATATACTCACACCTCATAATTATGTAATTCATTGATTGCAGATTGAGTCCAAAGAATTAATCTCCCTGATGATCCACCTGGAGCTAAAGCATTAATTGATAAGTTTTCAAGTTTAATGATATCTGTTCCTGGAATATTTCTTGAGGCTTTAAGAATACCAAAATCATCCTTTATTACAATTAATATTCCTTTCTTCTTTTTGTATTTACGACCTCTTGACTTACCTTTCCCAGCTCTTATCTTTCTATATTTCTTAATTTTAATTAAATCCTCTTTTAATCCTAGGTTACATAAAATTGAATAGATTTTTTTTGTTTTTCTTATAGTTTGAATTTTATCATCAACAACTAAAGGAATCTCAGGTATATTTTCAATAATAAACCCTCCCTTTTTAACCCAAGATTTATCCCCAGAAGCAGAAATTGCTGATATTATCGATAATTTATTAATACGTTTATTAATCTTTTTCTTAATCTTCTTTTCTCTTTTTATTGGATGTGTTCGCCGACCTCCTTTAGCAAAAGGAACTCTTCCTACATGCCTAGCAGTCAGAAATCCGCTACCTTTTATTCTAGGTGCTCTTGATACACCATGACCAGTTCCCCAACTTTCAGATATATTTCTTAATCCTGCTCTTTTATCTCTCCCTTGAATTTGCTTGTTTTTACTTTGAGATATTGCACTCGCCATTTGAATGAGATCAGTTCTGGTTTTAACATCAAATATTTTTGGTTTATCAATAAGTCCTTTTTTCTTTCCATCTAAATCATAAACATTTATTTTTTCCATAAAATCACCAGAATTTTGAAATTTATTTTCTTTGTTGACTCTCTCGACTTACAAATGTAATTTCTGGAGTAGCTATTTCAAAAGATTTTAGTGGTCTTATTGTTTTTCTTAATCTAATTAACCTTTTTTTAGGTCCTGGAATGGACCCTAAAATTAATATATAATCTCCCTGGATTTTCCCGTATCTAATAAATCCTCCTTTTGGATTAATTTCTTCTTCATTTTCACCAATTAACATAATTCTTTTATGATATTCAGTTCTCTGATGAAAACCTAATTGACCCGCTCGTGGAACAGTATAAAGAACTCTAGCAGGATGCCAGGGCCCAATACAAGCAACTGCCCTCCTAATTTTGCTATTTTTCCGAGTGAGAATTTTTACTCCAAATCTTTTCACAGGACCTTGGAATCCTTTTCCTTTAGTTACAGCGATCACATCAATTAATTCCCCTTCAGTTAATACATCTCGTGCTTTAATTTCTTTACCTAAGTTTTTGTATGCGAAATTAAATTCTTCTTTCGGCTTGTTAATTGAATTTATTTTAACTTCAATAATATCCGGTTTTTTTCTAGGTAATGATGTTTTATAAGGCTGGGTTTGAAAAATTCCCCTTACCTCACTTGTTTCATTAAGTTCTTTTAATATCTCCTTTTTTATCTCCTTAATCTCATTTTTCTCTAAATTCGGCAGATTTATTTTCCGAGTTAAATAATTATTAAATTCATGAGTATATAATTCTCCAATTATATACTTTCCATACTCATCTTCATTATACACTCTAATACCAATAAGAATTAATGGTGGAACCTCAATAATAGTTACAGGTTTCATTAACTCTTTTCCATAGTATGGACTATTTTTTTGATCCTCTATATAAGTAATGTGAGTCATACCCGCTTTAAATCCTGCAAAACCAAGAAATTCAATCTCATTTAGACTATCTAACCAATGTCTCACTCGACCTTTTATTTGTACCGCTCTCTTTCTAGGTAGAAATGCTAATGATCCATGTCTGGGTGCGTGTTTTTTACGATGGCCCATAATCTTTCACATTTACTTTTGGAAATGAATTTTTTAAAATAAATAAATTTTTTCATTTAAAAGCAATTTCATTTTAACTCGCTAAGGGATAAAAGTGGGTTATTTAAATTTTTCGCTAGAAAAAAGGTTTAGATGTCTTTGAAAGATCAAACATATTTTAAAGAAAAAGAGAATTTAGATGGGAAAAAAGAAATTGTATTGGTTTTAGATTGTTATAATTGCCCCCAAAAAGAAAATTATTTCTTTAAATCAAGAAAATGCATCTACTGTTTTTTAAATACCTTATTTAGATATAAAGATCGAAAATTTAATTATATATCAATATTATGGAGTGAAATTTTAATTAATGTTAATCAAATTGTATTATTCCTAGATTATTTCAAGATTTTAAAAACAATTAAAAGAATAAATTATAAAATAGAAAAGATTAAACATCAAAAATGCAAATACAAGGAATTCAAATGTAAGATTTATCCTAATGATTCTTCTTTCTATAAAATTAAGGATTTTCAATACCTTGATCCAATTCTAGTTTATAATGATTATGTAAAAAGATTGTCAAATCTAGATAAGGGCAGTATTAATGATTCAATTTGTTATGAATGTTCTAACTCTATTGAGACTTTAGTAAAATACCTTCTTAAAACCTTAAATGACTTAAGAATAATTCAAAAATTTAAAAGTTTTAAACCGGATAGTGAAATTTATAGTAACTCCAGTAATTTCTATGAATATCTTCTTTCGGGAAGTTTCCTATTATTAAAAAAAAATCAAAAACTTCAAGATAAGCGCTTTTATAAAGATAGAAATTTGTTAATAATATACAAAATTGGAAAATATGATATTTTTAAGGTATTTATTTTTGAGAATCAATCCGGAGTAGAAAAGAATTACTCGGTGGATTTCTTCTATAAAGGAGAATCACAAGATGATTACTTCGAAAAGGTTATACAAGATGTTTATAACAATATAGAGATCACTGAACTTGATCAAATAATTCCACTTGAAAAATTAATACAATTCTATGAAAGAGAAGCGCTAAAAATAATAAATTCTAAATATGAATTTTCTAAATTTGAGAGCAATAAAATCGCATTTTTGACTTCAATCAAAAAATTGAATTTAGATAAATTATTTCCACTGCTTATCGATGATTTCATTGAAGAAATATTTCTAGATTCTCCTTATGATGAGATTTACATAAATCATCAAAAATATGGTCGCTGTAGAACAGAAATAAGATTCAATTCGAAAGAAATCGAGCGGATTAAGGCATTGATTAGATTATATAGTGGCCAAAGACTTGATTATAGGAACCCTATTATCAAATTTGTTATTAAGAACGAATACTTTTACTGTAGATTTTCTATTGATGTTGAACCTATTCAAATAAATAATTTTGCGCTAGATATTAGAAAATTAAATAAAAATATTCTTACTATTCAAGATTTATTAAAAAATGGGACAATAGATCCACTAATGGCATCATTTTTATACTTCAATATTCTTAGAAGAAAAAATATTACAGTTACAGGAGAAACAGATACGGGTAAGACCACTTTAATTAATGCCTTAGATTTATTAACACCAAAAGAATTTAGGAAAATTTATATTGAAAATATTACCGAATCGTTAAATCAATTTGAGTTTGGTAAACACCAATTAAAATATAAAGTAGATTCATTAGAGGAATCTATCATCGAGAAATACTCAAAAAGTAATCAGATTAAAACTCTTTTACATAGAACACCAGATATTATATATTTAGGTGAGATTCTCACAAAGGAGGAAGCAGAGGCTATGTTCCAATGCTTGGCTGCTGGATTAAGAGGCTTTCAAACAATACATTCAAAAAATATTGATTCCCTTATGAATCGTTTTATTTATCACTTTAAAATAAATAAGTCGTGTCTTAATGATTTGGATTTAATTATTTTGATGAAAAAAAAATTTAATGAAAGAAAAGCTGTGGGAATATATGAAATCTGTAAATCTCTTGATGAAAAAGACAATCTTTTCAATTCAATTATTGAATATAATCCACAAACGAATAATTGGGTATTAACTAAATCTCTTTATGAAACAAACGTGATTACAGAAATAAAAAAGTATGAAGCTTTAACAAAAGAGAACTTCCTATCAGTGGTTGAAGTATATAATGAAGTTTTCGAGTTTTTATTAAAAACAAATAAAATAAATAACACCGAATTAATTGAATTCTTTCATAAATTATCATATAATTCTCTAATTTCAATTAATTCATTAGAAAAATTTTGGATCAAATGGAAAAAGAATCGAAGTTTAAATTTTTAAATTTTTATTCAATTTTATGACAAATTTAATTGAAAAATCCTTACTATTGGGATTTGGAATTTTTACTCTTACGATTTTTTTTTCTATTATCATCCCGTTCTTAGGAACAATAGTAAATTTTAATCAAAATGAAACGAATGATTTAGAAACTTATTTGTTCTTTATTAATGAAATCGATCAAGGCATAAATTACGCGGTACAAAATCCAAACAAGGTTTATCTTAAGGAAATTGAATACCCTTCTGATTTAAATACAAGTTTTTATGTGAACATTGCTAAATATGAATTTTTAATTGATGGACAATATTGTGTTAAAATTAAAGAATATAATGAGGAATTTCTTGATAGATACTTTCATCAACTCTACCCAGGAACGTATCTTTTGAACATTTCTCGATGTTCATCTTTATTAAAAGTTAATATTGGTAAATTATACTAAGAATTGCATATTAATGAGAAACCTTAAGAATTACATAGTTTTCTGTAAAAAATTCCATAATTATTATTTCCCTAAGTTAAGATTTAAGGAACTAGATGAGCGATACAGTCAACTTTACAGAAAACTTTATAAAATTGATAAAGATGATGTTAATAAAGCAAGTTTTATTGTCTGTGTATCCTCATTTATCATTTCTGTATTATTCTCAATAGCTACAATAAAATTAAATATTCTTATAATACTTTTATATTCAACAATTTTGTCTCTTATGCTTTCCTACCGATTCAATTTAATTCTTTATCATGACATTAATAAAAGGGAAGCAGAAATCAATGCTTTTCTTTATTTAATCAAGATCGACTTTTCATTAATCAAAAAAACATTAAAACCCAATTCTGATCTTTATTTAACCTTTATAAGGTTAATCAAAGAATA
>JBHLPN010000239.1:0-5059 GCA_048939445.1 Promethearchaeota archaeon
TGTTTAGGAAGTAAATTCTCTTCCTTAAGAGTCTTATATAATTTTTCAATTGCTTTTTCAATTAAAATTTCATATAAAGGAGCTTTCTTATTAAGCTCTCCAAAATTCTCTTGTACTTCTTCATTTAGTTGTTTAATAATAGTGATCCAATGTTCTGCAAATCTAACGATATAATCTTCTATATTCTCAGAATCTTCAGTTGACAATATCGGTATGGCTAATTCATATTTTTTATTTGCCGATTTAATCAAATTATACCATTCAAGATTCATAAGATGATTTTCAACTGTATTTTTTGTCCATTGGTAGGAAATTTGGCAATCATATTCTTCTTTTGTTATTAATAGTGGTTTAGGTGAAAAGTTGACGCTTTCGTATATTTCTTGAAATGTTTTTGGACCGTTAGCAAGAATTATTAAGATTTCACGTCTTACTTTGTTATCCAAAATCCATGGAATTTCAGGATCATCCCATGGCTTTGTTGTAGTAAAATCAAACCATGGTTGAATTTCATCTACATTTATTTTTCCTATAAAACGATAATTATGATATTTGGTATTTTCTTTCATTTTAATTCTCCATTTTAACTCATATTTTTTTCTTTAATTATTCTTCTTGAAGCATAGCCTCAATTAGGATTTGCGTTGCTTCTTCTTCAGTTAATCCCTTAGCTCGTAGTTCATCAAGCCATTTTTGTGGAAATCTTCCCAGAGAAGCTTCATGTGAAATACTTGAAGTTGGATCTATTGCTCTGATAAAAGGACGTGCTCTACAAATAGAACCCTTTCCTAAAACAATTTCATTACATTCTACATGACCATTACAATTTGGTGCATTTCCTTCAGTAATTCCATACATTAAAACTTCCCCTCCATCTCGTGCGGCAGCTTTCATTTTGATAACACTCCTTGCATTTTCTCCTTCAAGAAATACAGAATCCCTAATTCTAACAGAATCTTTTTTACTTTTTCCAAAAGCCCTAATGTTTGATTTTATAACGCTATTTTTCATTGCATATATATCAATCATAATTTTGACTTTTCCAGGCGTTCCTCTTGTAAGATTGAAATTGTTTTCAAAAATACTGTTTTCTCCAACATACATATAACCAACTGGAGCAACTAATGCACCCGAATTCTCCCCATGATAATGAGTTTCACTATATGTAAAATTACAATTCTTACCAATATAAAAATGTCCAAACATTTTGTGAATTAATCCATTTGCCTTTGGAAAGCTACAATGAGCTTGTACAGTAACATCTGTATTATCCTCAGCAATAATTCTTGGAAAAATTTCTTGAATTCCAGTTTCTTTATTTACACCAAAACACAAATGAACTGGTTCCTCAATTCTTGTCCCTTTTTTAATAATAACATCCGCAACAATACCATTTTCAATTTCTCTTCCTTTTAAAATGACACCATCAACTTGTTCTACTCCACTAATCTTATTAAAATCTAATAAAAGTTTAGCACCTTTCCCGTGTCCTGGCATAAAATCTCGGATATCTATATTATAATCTTCGAGACTTTCTAATATTTCTTTCGGGTATTCAATATTACTCATAATCCCTGTTCCTCCCTAAATATTTTATCAATATAATCTTCATCGAAACACGCACCTTCTCCATTAAATAGTTTCCTTTTACAGAACTCTTTTAATCCTGCTTTAGCACAATATTTCAACATAACCTTAGGAAATTCATCTGTTAATAGAGCATCACCCCTCCAAATGAGAGTACCATAATCTGCTACCATCCCAATTTCTTCTCTGTGTGTAATCAATAAAATTGTCATATTTAATTCTTTTATTTTTTCAAAGATATTTAGAAAATCTTCAATGACAATAAAGTCTAAGCCAGAGTCAGGCTCATCCAAGATAATTAATCTTGGTCTCATGGCGATCGTAGCGGCTAACTCTACTCTCTTTCTCTCACCACCACTTAGCGATTCATCAATTGTTCGATTCATATATCTTTCAGGTTCTAAATTTACAATCTCTAACGCTTCAGTAATTTTTTCTTGAAGATTAGTTTTATCCTTAATACCAAGAGATATATATTTAGGAATTGATAACCCATCAATTCTTGCAGGTTCTTGCCATGCTAAAGTTATCCCTAGCTTAGCACGCTCAGTTATAGTCATATTAGTTATGTCAATTCCATCAAAATAGATTTTTCCCTCGGAGGGTTTATAATTTTCTAATCCCATTATCGTATATGCTAGTGTTGATTTACCGGAACCATTTGGACCAATAACTGCATGAATTGACCCTTTTTTCACCCCAAATGAAACCTTATTTACTATTACACATTGTTGATCTAAAGTTGGTATTGTCAAATTTTTCACTTCTAAGATCAATATCGTTCCCTCAAAATCTTGTATTTTTAATTTATATCGAAAACTCAACTATGTTATTAAATTCTTTTTTTAATAAAAACTTAAATTATCTCCAAATTATTCTTATTTAAAAAACCACAAAAATAAGTCCATAAATAGATTATATCAGATAAATTAAAATAGACTTCTAATATTATATTCTTAGATTCTAACATAAACATAAAAACAATTTATATAATTAGAATTTATTTGAAAAAGTGAGTATTATGGAAAAGAAGGTTTATGTTTGTAAGAAAGGAAAGAAATCTAGTGTTATAATTGATGATTTGACAGTTCAAATTAAAGAAGGATCTACTTTAATCTTGGGTTTTGCAGGGATCGGGCTTATTGGACCTATTGTTGCCAACACTCTTATTGAACAGATTCCGGATATAAAAGAAATTGGATTTATAACTTCAGAATATCTTCCCCCCATATCAGTGTTTTATGAAGGTGTGTTAAAACATCCTTTCAGAATACTTTACTCTCCTCAACATAATTTAATTATTGGTGTTTGTGAGGTACCCTTCCAAGTAACTACGGCTTACAATGATTTGAGCAAGACGATATGTAATTGGGCTTTATCCGATGATGTAAAAGCAAAAGAGTTAGTTATTTTTCAAGGAATCCCTCAAAGAGGCATTGTTGACGAATATCCAGTATATTTTGCTGCTGAAGAGATAATGATGAAACATCTTGAAAAGTTTGGAATTACAAAAGTCGAGAAAGGAATTATAGTGGGACCAGAAGCTACTGTATTAAATGAGGCACTAACGAACAGATTAAATGCATATGCTTTATTCACACCTGTATTAGAAATACCTACTCCAGAGGGAGCTGCTAGCATTTTAGAAATATTAAATAAGATCTATAATTTATCAATTAATACAGCTTCTCTTATAGAGCAGGGAAAAGAAATCAAAGCGAAGATGTTGGAGCTAGCACAGAAAGCGCAAGAGTATCAGCAGCAACAGCAGTTACCTGGCAAAAAAGAAGCTTATACAAGATATTTTCAATAATAATCTAATATTTTTTTGTATTCTCTAATTATTTTTTTATTAAATTTTTATATTTCAATCAATATTCTATCTATCCTTTATTTTATTGATATTCTATAAAAATTAATTTTAAAATCCACTTTTATTTAGATAAATTGAAGAGAAAATATAAAAAAGCAAAAGAAAGTGATAATGAGGTAATCTCTGATTAAAGAAAAGTTTATCCCTGTTCAGATTGATCAAGAATTATGTTTAAGATGCGAACGGTGTTTACGCGCCTGTAAAGCAAAGGCAATTTATTTTGAGCATGGAATTAGAAAAGTTGATTACTTTAAATGCAAAGCTTGTTTAAATTGTGTTCAAGTTTGTCCAAGAAATGCTATAGAGGTATCTTCTATAACAAATTCAGATCAAATTGTAAGTATCAAGATAGACCATGAAAGATGTAATATGTGTGAGAAATGCCTTGATGAAAACGGAAAATTCTGTCCTAAAAACCTTTTTTATAAAGACATCGTGAAAAAAGTAGGGAGAGAAGAAGAAGGAATTAGATATAAATATAGACAAATTGCTAAATGTCAGGGTTGTTTAAAATGCGAATTAACTTGTCCAGAAGGTGCGATAAAACCCGTAAAATTTGAAGCTTAAAATAATTTTATGCATTTTTAGCTTTTTTCTTGAATTTTTTGAAGAATAAGAGTCTTAATCTGAGCAAAATCTGAAATTACAACGATCCTTTCCATTTGTTTTAATTTTTTAATATTTTCAAGTTCAATATCTCTTATCTTGAGAACTAAGGGCGAGCCATCGGGTCGAGAAGTTACAATAGGCTCAGTATCTTGATCTGACGGAAAAATATAGACTGTTTGTCCACCTTTAATAGCTTGAGCAATACAATTAGTAATTAGGGTATCAGCTATTCCATGAACAATTTTAGCAATTGAATTAGCTGAAACTGGGCAGACTAAAAAAAAATCAAATTTTCCAAGTTGAAGGGGGCCTGCATAAAAAGGAATATTAGGTGTTTTTTCTATTTTTACTTTTTCAACTGCCTCAGTAAGAGTTAACCACTTTTTATACCATTTTACGACGGCGGCACCTTCCTTTGAAAGAATTACAGTTAAATCAATGTTATATTCTCTCTGTAATTCCCTCATTAAATCAATTGATTCTTGAAGGACATATCCAGTTCCCGTTATACCCCAAATAAGCTTCATATCCTACTGATCACCGTTCTTCTTCATATAATCTTGGCAAAAACTCATTAAAATATCCTATTTCTTCAACATTATGTTTTCTCAAATGTTCAATGAATGTATCTGGGATTTGAGCAGGTAAACGAAATGTCGATCTTAAGAGAGTTCCATTTGGAATTGAGTGATATTCGTGTAAAATCCAACTAATAGGGTTATCTTTATTATCTAAAACACTTGCTGCATTTTTATGCTTAAACTCCGCCTTTATAGGTATTGAGTCAGGATCTTCCCATCGAATTCTTAATGTTGTTGGTCTTCCTTCAATTGTTTCAATAACACGATGTATTGCTCCCACATGACCCTTCACATCTCCAGGAGAGACTTCCCATTCAAATGATTTATGGTCTTTAGGATGCCATAATCTATAGCGTTCAGAATTATCAATATGATCCCACCACCAATCAATCATTTCAGGAGAAACCCT
>JBHLPN010000240.1:0-5046 GCA_048939445.1 Promethearchaeota archaeon
GTTTACTTAGTTGAAAGGACTCCTTCAATTGGAGGAAGAATGGCTCAACTTGACAAGACTTTCCCAACTAATGATTGCTCCCTATGTATTCTTGCTCCAAAAATGGTGGAAGTATTTCGTAATCCTAATATTGAATTAATGACTTATCATGAGGTCAAAAAGGTAGAAGGAGAACCAGGAAATTTCAAAGTGACAGTACTCAAAAAACCTCGATATATTGATGAAACTAAATGTAAAGGTTGTGGAGATTGTGCTGCTAAGTGTCCAAAGATTGAAGCCCCCAACATTTTTGATATGAATTTAGGAAAAAGACGATCAATATATATTCCATTTCCACAAGCTGTACCCCCCATTTATTTAATTGATCCTGAGATGTGTTTAAAATTAACTAGAGGAGTTTGTGGAGTCTGTGAGAAGGTTTGCACAGCAGAGGCTATAGATTATGAGCAATTACCCCAAGAAATTGAATTAAATGTTGGAGCAATCGTTGTAGCGACTGGTTTTGATATGTATGCTGAAGAATTATCTTCTAGATGGGGATATCATTATGAAAATGTAGTTAATGCTTTAGAATATGAAAGAATTTTGTGTGCTTCAGGTCCCTTTGGTGGTCATGTTTTACGTCCTAGTGATGAGGAAGAACCTGAGACAATTGCTTTTATTCAATGTGCGGGCTCAAGAGATTTGCATGAAAATGTACCTTATTGTTCTTCAGTGTGTTGTATGTATACTGCTAAGGAAGCGATCATAACAAAAGAACATTCTGAGCACTCTAAATGTTATGTATTTAGACATGATATCAGAGCTTTCGGAAAAAATTTCTATGAATTTACTCAGAGAGCTCAAGATGAATATGGAGTAAAATATTTCCAGACAAAAATAAGCACAATTGAAGAAGATCCTGAAACCAAAGATTTGATTATTCATTATGAGGATTTGAAGAGTGGTGAATTTAAAGATTTCAGAGCGAATCTAGTTGTACTCGCCACACCATTGGTGCCATCAAAAGGAACAAAAGAATTATCTGAAATTTTAGATGTGGAATTAGATCAATATGATTTTTATAAAGAAAAATCTTACTTCAATAAGTCTTTATCCTCAAAAGACGGAATTTTCTTATGTGGTTTTTGTCAAGGTCCAATGGACATCCCTGAAACCGTCGCTGATGCTAGTGGAGTAGCTTCTCAAGTAGCAACTTTACTAAACTCTGCTAAGTTCACTGAAGTCAAAGAAAAAGTTTTTGAAATTCCAGAAAAAAAAGTAGAAATCACAGATGAACCTAGAATTGGTGTGCTTATATGCCATTGTGGTATTAATATTGGTAAGTACGTAGATGTTCCTGAAGTAAGAGAATATATCAAAAATCTACCTAACGTAGTACACTGTGAAGATAATTTATATTCTTGTAGCTCTGATTCACAAGAGAGAATTAAAGAATTAATTGCTGAACATAATTTAAATAGATTTATTGTAGCTTCATGTACACCTCGAACACATGAAGCTTTATTCCAAGAAACTTGCCAGGAAGCTGGGATGAATAAATATTTATTTGAGATGGTAAACATCCGAGATCAATGTTCTTGGGTTCATATGACTGAAAAAGAAGCAGCAACAGAAAAATCGAAGGATCTACTAAGAATGGCTGTAGCAAAAGCACGATTAATTAAACCCCAATCAGAAGAAAAATTACAAATAACACCAACTGCTTTGATCATAGGTGGAGGTGTTTCAGGAATGACTGCTGCTCTTGAAATAGCAAATCAAGGATTTAAAGCATATCTTGTTGAGAAAGAGGAAAAATTAGGTGGGAACTTAAATAATTTGAGTATTTTATATCCTGTCCAGGAGGATGCTTCGATATTCTTGAAAGAGATTACAGAAAAAGTTCAAAACCATAAAAATATTGATATCTTATTGAAATCTAAAATTGATTCTATTAAAGGATATATTGGTAATTATGACGTATCCATAAGTAATACTGGAAAAGATCTTGAAGAACTAAAAATTGGAACCATCATTGTAGCCACTGGAGCTCAGGAATTAAAACCGAAAGGATTATTTGAATATAAAGATAAAAATAATGATGTTATAACACAATTGGAATTGGAACAAACACTCCAAAATGTAGATAAGTCCTGGCTTGATAAGGTTAATCGTATAACGTTTATTTTATGTGCTAATGCTAGGCAAAAAGAAGGAATAACTTACTGTTCAAATGTTTGCTGTGGAACTTCAATTAAAAATATTAATATTTTAAAAGAAATAAAACCAGAATTAGAGATTGTAGTTCTTTACAGAGATCTACAAATGGCTAAGAAGGAATTTGAAGAATATTATCGAAATCGTAGGAAAGATGCTATGTTCCTACGATATGATTTAGAAAAATTACCAGAAGTTAAAAAGAAAAGTCAAGGAAAATATAGAATTAAAGTATTTGATACAAATCTACAAGATGAAATTACATATGATACTGATATGATTGTTTTAGCTACTCCTATGATTCCTGCAGATAACTTAGAAGAACTCGCAAAAATGCTAAAAGTTCCCTTAGATAGAACAGGATTTTTCCTAGAAGCTCATGTTAAATTAAGACCTCTAGATTTTGCTACAGATGGAATTTTCTTATGTGGCTGTGCTCAGTGGCCGAAAAATATACAAGATTCGATATCACAAGCAAGTGGAGCAGCCGGGAGAGCAAGCAGATTTTTAAGTGCAAAAGAAATCACAACATCTGGTTTAGTGGCAGAAGTTAATCCAGATAAATGTATTGGATGTGGGAAATGTGAAGAAATTTGCCCATATAACGCTATAGAACTTCTAGAAACAACAAAAGAATTTGAAGATATAAGTATTATAATCAAAAAGTCTTCGATAAATTCTGCATTATGCAAGGGATGTGGAACTTGCGCAGCAACTTGCCCTGTTGGAGCGATTATGGTAAAGCACTATGACTTTGACCAAATTTCAGCGATGATTGACTCTTATTTACTTGAAAAAGAGGAGGTAGAAAATTAATTATGTCGAAATCTAAATCTAAAGCAAAAAAAGGAGGATTTGAACCAAATATTTTGGTATTTTGCTGTAATTGGTGTAGCTATGCTGGAGCGGATCTAGCAGGAGTTTCACGGTTTCAATATCCTCCAAATATTAGAGTTATAAGAGTGATGTGTTCTGGGAGGGTGGATCCTTCTTTTGTATTAAAAGCTCTGAAGAATGGTGCCGATGGTGTACTTGTAAGTGGATGCCATATTGGAGATTGTCATTATATTTCTGGAAATGAGTATACACAAGAAAGATTCAAGAGATTACATAATATTTTAATTAAACAATTAGGAATAGATCCTAAACGAGTTCGGTTAGAATGGGTAAGTGCATCTGAAGGGAAGCGATTTGCAGAGGTTATTACAGAATTTACAAACCAAATTAAAGAATTAGGACCCTTCAAACATTAAAATCTTTAAGTTTTTATTGATGATAAGTGTTTTAACTTCTTAGTATCTACTTAATTTGACTAGCTGATATTAATTCTGTAAACTTTAAATAGTGCAAAATTTTCAAAATCACGTTTTTTAGGGATATTCAGTTTCAAAATTTATAATTTGTGTGCAAGGTTTGCAGTTTTTTTTAAATAATCCTTAAAAAATTGGTTCAATATAATCAAAAGTATTTAATTTAAGGTTGAAAAAATGGGAAAGAAAAGATTACCAAAACCAAGAACTCTATTATATCCAATACCAGTAGTTATTGTGGGATCCATGGTTGATGGAAAGCCAAATTATTGTACAATCGCATTTTGTGGAGTTGTAAATCTTATTCCCCCTATGATTTCAATTGAATGTGGTCCAAGTCATCATACAACAAAAGGTATTCTGAATAATATGGAGTTTAGTATAAACATCCCTTCAATAGAAATGGTAGAAGTTACAGACTTCATTGGTATTAAATCGGGGAAAGAAATTGACAAGTCGGAAATTTTTAATGTATTTTTTGGAGATCTGAAAAATGCACCTTTAATAAGTGAAGCTTCCATTAATCACGCGTGTAAAGTAGTAAAGATTGTAGAACTTGCAAATAGAAAGGATCTATATATCGGACAAATAATAAATACTTATGTTAGTAAAGGTTGTCTTACAAATGAGATTCCAGACATAAAAAAAATAAATCCCATAATCTATTCAAGTTCGAATAGAACATATTGGAGTTTAGGTGAAGAAATTGGAAAAGCGTATAAAATTGGGAGGAATCATAAAGAGGGAATAATATTAAAAGAAAACTTATGATGAATTATGCTGGTTAAATGTTGAATTGAGATCTACACTAGTAAATGACAGTCATGATTAATATGTATTAGAATTAATAAAAAAAGTCATTTAATTTAAGGTCTTAGAAGTCTCAATCGCTCGGATTTCATATTTAATGTGCTATCTTGTCACCCAAGTGCTATAATTAGTATAACCCATATAATACACTCTCTCACATTCGGGACATTTCCGTGCCTCGATTATGTGAGAATCTTTAGTATAAGGGGTATTTTCCTCACAACAGACCAATTCTGCATTACAATGTTCACATTTTTCAGGTAATTTTATTTTTTTCATAATATCTTTCCCTTTCTAAAAACATTTTTTTTAAAAAACAATGAAATTAAATTAATATTTCAAAAATACTGACTCTTTTGTCAGAGTTATCTTTAAATTTTTTTATAAATTGATTCTCTTGCAGTTTTTTTAAAGCGTAAGCAACAGTACGTTTAGGAAGAAGGCTTTTCTTTAATATTTCAATTTGGCTTAGTGGTCCTCTTTGCTTTAACAAGTATAATATGAATTTGCTTGAAGGAGATAGAGAATACAAATTTATCATTTCCTCATAGTTTGATACAGAATATTTATCTTCTACAATCATCTATTTTTCCTTTCAAAAGAGTAATAATATTAAGTTAATCCTTCAAATTATTATATAATATTCTCTTATATAAGGATTTTGAATTTTGATTAATTTAAACGACTGTTTCAGCTTTTGTTTCAATTTAATACCATATTTAATTTT
>JBHLPN010000034.1:0-16176 GCA_048939445.1 Promethearchaeota archaeon
GAAGATCTGTTCCAGGAGTCGTGACAGGTAAACCAATTGAGATTGGAGGATCTGTTGGGAGAGAGCCTGCTACAGGAATGGGATTGTATTATGTGCTTGAAGCCATGTGTGTAAAATTAAATTTGGATTTGAAATCACAAACAATTGTGGTCCAAGGTTTTGGAAATGTGGGTGGTACGATTGCTGATTTATTATATAAAGAGGGATGCAAAGTTTTGGCGGTTTCGGATATTTCAGGGGGACTCTATTTTTCTGAAGGTTTGGAAATCGAAAAATTATTAGAATGGACTCAACAAGGTAATGATTTAAAAGATTATAAAGATAAAAGGTATAAGTTAATTACAAACGATGAATTGCTAGCAACCGAATGTGATGTGTTAATTCCAGCAGCTCTAGAAAATCAAATAACCCAAAATAATGTAAATAAGATTAAATGTAACATAATTTTAGAAGGCGCTAATGGACCAGTTACACCTGAGGCAGACAAAGTATTATATGATAAAGGGATTCATGTAATTCCAGATATTCTTGCTAATGGTGGAGGTGTTTGTGTCTCATATTTTGAATATGTTCAGGATATTCGTGCATATTTTTGGGAATTGGACAGAATTAATAAAGAATTGAAAAAAATAATGTTAAGAGCATTTGAGGAAGTGTACGTTCTTTCGAAAGAAAGGAAGATAATATTACGCACTGCAGCATATATTATTGCAGTATCAAGGATCGCAAAAGCAATTGAGTTAAGAGGAATATTTCCTTAACTAAGTAATTAAAATTTCACATACCAAGTAATTAAAAATTTGAAAAAATATAATTTGATTTAAAAATTAAAGATTAAGAAGTAAAGTATTACTCTCCACCAAGCTCTTTTAAAACATCCCCCACTAATCCATTGAGCTCTCCATATGTTATCGCATCTTGAAGATTTCCTTCAATTTGTAGATCTCCACTCATATAAGCACTAGTAGAGTCTAGTTCACCAGATCCTAAACCAGCCCACGTAAGTGCTGTTGCTTTCAATGTGACACTTGGATCCTCTGCGTCACCTTCAGCAAAATCTACCTCACCTTCTCCTACTTTAAGCCAATATTTATAACCGACATCAGTAAATTCAAATTGAGCGATAAGTGTATCCATATCTTCTACTTCTTCTTTTATTTCTTCATTTTCTTGAGCGAGTTGTTTTAAAGCCTCTAATAATAAAAGTGCATCAGAAGGTTTTCTTTCACCCACCCCATCTCTCATATCTTTTAACTTTTTAAGTAGATCTTCACTAACCATTTTTTAGTACCTCTTTTTTTTGGTTTTCTCAGATATCTTTTTTAAAAGATAATTAAATATATTTGGCGTATTTTAAAAGTTTTTATTTGTTTAATAATCCCTTTTGGTAAATTAAGTATTTCTAACCATTTTAAGAAGAAATATGGAATAATTTAGGAAAAATTCATTGAAATAAAAGAATAAAAAGAAAAAATTAAAAAGTAAAAGTTAAAAATTATTTACTCTCTCCTAGCACTTGTATGCTACCTGTAGAAGTTGCAGCACTAAAAGTATATCTATTAGTGGCAGTATAATCATAATCATCTGATGTTATTGTTTTAGGATTAGATCCAGTGTCGGTAAATCCTCCAGTTCCAATAGGAATAAAACTATTTGATCCAGTTGATGTAGAACAAATGAATTTCGCTCCTACACTTGCAAGATTATCTCTATAATATACATTAATACTACCAGTAGATGTCTGCATTGAACCAGTAATATTAGCTCCCATTTCATTATATTGCAAAATGGTAGCATAAATACTTCCTGTAGATGTATGTAAATACCAAAGATAATCTCCAGTATATTTCATATTATAACTGTTGAATGTTATACTCCCTGTGGATACTGTTCCAATTAACTTCCTCCCAATAATACATCTTGAAAAGTTTAAATAAATTTCTCCTGTAGCTGTACTTATTATTAAATCGTGAGTAAAATTTACTTGTCTAGCATATAAAGCAACTCCTCCCGTACTTGTTGTTAATCCAACATTCCCTTGAAATATTGTATTATCATCTGCTTCTAAGGAAACTACTCCCGTAGCCGTACTCAATAACGTGTTATTAACAATGGTATTACTTGGAACTGCCATGTAAATCGCACCCGTACTTGTTTGAGAATTAATATCGTAGATTACATCAGTTCTAAGGGTTAGGTTAACCTCAATTTGTTGTAAAAAGCCAAAAATAAACCAAGTTGTTGCCTTTGCAGCAAGGGTAAATGTTGTTACTGATGACGTATTTTCCCATACTATAGGATGAAAAAAGTCTAATAATGACGATCCTTTTACTAAAATTCCTTCAATATGAATACCTAAATCAACTTGTGCATAGAAATTTGTTGGTGTATTATTATATTTGATAATTACTGTCCCAATATCACAATTGATATTAATTCGTTCTATTGGTGAAGGTATGCTGGGATTATAATAATAGTTATTTTCATAGTCAAGTGTACCCCATGTCCCGAAAATTAAAACTCCGAATGCAGTTCCTCCTGTTACAATACAAGCAGCGACAACAATTAATACAATTCTATGAACTCTTTTCAATCAAATCACTTTATTTTATGACTTATATTTTAATTTAAACCTATCTTAATTAGTATTTAAATAATTTTTAGACTAATCATTGTTTTTTTTTATTAAACGAGGACAATTTGTAAAATCGATAATTATAGCTTCTTAACAAATGCTTGAGCAAACCTCTTCGCATTTTCAAGATCTTCTTCATTTGGACGTCCTTTAAGTCTTTTTTGATGTTTTTCAGCTTCTTTTCTCTTTTCAAGTGGTAATTTATCAAGCATGGACTCGATTTTTGCTTTAGGTATACCAATATTTTCACCCATACAATCGAACTCACCGATTATGGTTGAATTAATTTTTTCAAGTTTTCTTTTAACTAATTTAAATCCATCTTGATAATTGTCGGAACTGGCATGGGTAGAGAAAAATACGAATTTTTGGGGTAAATATTGAGCAGTATTTACTAGATCCGGAATTGATTTATTAACACGACTGGCATATATACCTGAACCTAAAAAAATCAAATCATAGTTAGTTAAACTCGATGGATCAACATCTTTAACTGGTTTTAAGTCAATATCTTGACCTACTAGACCATCCTTGATACTTTTAGCAACTTTTTCTGTATTCCCCGTCTTCGAAAAATAGGTAATTAAAATTTTCAAAATTAACACTTAAAATTAAAATATAATTTATGAATGTAAAGAATTCATTAAGATAAATAAGGTTTTAACTTTAAATTTCTAAGTTAAAGAATTTAATTGCATTCTCGATTGTTTTTTCACCTACCTCCTTTTGAGGAACATTGTGAGAATAAGCAATAGCCGCAATTGAATATCTTACATTTGAAGGAACATTTATAGGTCCTCTTTTATATGGATGTTGATAATAAGAATCAGTTTCAGTTACTAATGAATCTAATGGTGTAAATCTTGTTACTTTACGCCATCTTTCAAAACCATATGCAGAGCTAGGAACAGAGAGCATATACCCTTGATTGGGCAAAGTCCTACCATATTCTTTAGGCCCTGAAAAACAATGCCACAATACTCTTTGAGGCATAATCTTAAATTCTTTTAATATATGGAGAATCTCCTTGTTTACACCATCGATTTTATTAAATCTATGTTTTGGGTATTGCCTATCGAATTCATTTTGAGTGGCATTTCTTACATGCAATACATAAGGTTTATCGAAATCTTTTGTTAACTCTAAGATTTCTTTAAAGACCTCCACCTGCTTATTTCGTTTTTCTAATGTTTTAGCATGATGAAAATCTAAACCAATTTCTCCAATAGCTAAATATTTTTCTTGATTATTTTGGACGAACTCTACCCATTTCTTCCATTCTGATTTATACTTCTCTTTAGGTGTATATGTTACTGTCTGCGGAGCCCAACCACAAGTAAAACCAAAGTTTTTAGTTGATTCTTTCATGAAATCCAATGTTAAATTCAATGTCTGCGTATCTATTGTGCTTGTTATTAAAAATTGTCCCCCCATGTTAAAAAAATTTAAATATTGCTCTCTATCTGAAGGTAATTGGTCATTTTTAGGACGGTGAAAAGGTAGATGGCAATGAACATCGATAAATTTAATATTTTCTTCTGGCTCCGGAATATTTTCTTTTTTTGGCATCTTAATTAACACTTGGTTTTATCATATTAATGAATTAATCAAGTTTTTTAATTAATTCCATTCTAAAATGTTTATTTTACAAATTAAGATGAAAAAATTATGCAGAATCGAGGTTTGGACCAGCAATTTTAATACCAATAATATGGATTAACCTTCCATTCTTGATTACAGGATTACTTTCTTTAGCCCTATTTTTCTATGAGAGATTTAATCCCAACCTATCAAAACGCATTCAACCTCCTATTGAAAGATTAAATCTCTCTAAAATAATAATACCTGCTTTTGATGAAATAAGGCAAGAATGGTATTGCTCCCTTTATTAAATATTTTTTTTAATTCTTTATTTTCAACTTCTTTTCACTCAATTGTTCACATTTTCGACAAAATATAAAAATCCTTTAAATAATCTGCTTTATTTAAGAGTATTATGAGCGACCAGTTGAAGTCTAAACTCAAAGAGTTGGAGATGAATAAGAAGGAACTAATACCAAAAATTGATGAGATTAATTCAAAAAGAGAAGAAGAAATCCAAAAAATCAATACTAAGTATGACCATATGATATATGACATAAATTACACGTCTCAACAATTAGAAAATGAATTCTTTAACGATCTAATTCAGTCGTTTGTAATAATTGTCTCAAGAGAATTCGATAGAAAAAGAAGTTCAGATATTTACGATGTATCAAATGAATTTAAAGATTATAAAGAGTCTGTTGCTGAATTTGATATGTTCCCTGAAGAATTGATATATAGAATGCAAAAAGTAATTAATGGGAACCCTATTGAAGATATTATTTATGATCTTGATAAAATTCAAAATAAATATCTGAGATCTTAAAACCATAATCCCTAGAGTTAATTTATCAGTTTTTTCAAAATTTCAAATTAAAGGTGCTTTTTTTTAAATAATATTTAGATAATACACTGATAAATATGTAAATTCAAATCTCTTGGAATATAGTTAAATAAGAATATAAGTAATAAAATATGCAGTTATTTGAAGAAGAAGTTGAAATATATAACTCTAAGATGAGAATTCTAAACTGGCTTTACGACGAGTTGAGGCTCCAACCAGAAATTTTGAAAGATATTATTAATGAACAAGGGCAAAAATTACCACTAAATCTATAATATCTTTTTAATATATGCTTTAGTAATTACTTTCAAAATTATCTCAACTTTTTTAATACATTCAAATATATCCGCTCTCCTTGGAATATGAATAAACACTACAGGATATTCTTTTTTTGATAAATAAAGAGCCCAAAAATAGAGATAGTTGCATAAATACAATCCAGGAAAATATGAGATTGAAATACCCGATTTTTTTTCAAGATTCGAGTAAATTTTATTAAGATTTAAGAGTGTTTTAATCCAAAGAAAAGAAGATATTTTTATAGGACCAAATTTGAATTTTTTTTCGATATCATCACCAAATTTGAAGTTCCAACCAAATTTTTCTAAATGTATTTTGGTGTTTGAATGTATGCCTAAAAGAATTACTAATTCAGGTGTTGAATTTAAGTTAGATAAAATCCTCTTGTAGGTTTCTATACTTTGTTTCCAACTTACAGGTATTATTTTTCGTACAATCTGAAGTTTATTATTATCAAATTGAAGTTTTTTTACAATCTCACTACTTAAATTTGTAGTGTATTTACCATATGGACCAAAACCACATAATATAATCAAAATTGGATTAAATTTATTAATTTTAGATAAAAAATTAAAAAAATGTTTGAAAAAGATGGAATAATAATTTTTAAATTCTATTCGTCAGTGGATTTAGCCTTTTCCTTTTCTAACGCAATTAACTGTTTTTGAAGAGCCTTTATTTCTCCCTGAACTTCTTTAATCTGGTTTTTCTTGTCATTTTCAATTTCTTTTAATTTAGCATTCAAAGCTTTTGTTTTTTCAGCTTTCACCTGAGCAAGTGTTTTACTAGCCAACTTAGCAGATGAGATCTTTTCTTTCTTTTTTTGTGTCCATTCCTCTACTTTTTGAATAGCTTCATCTCTTAATTGTTCTTCTTCAGCTAATTTTGTTTGTGCCTCCTCAATTTGAGGATCATATTCTTCTTCGATTTCTGCTTCTGCTGAAGCATCCTTTTTTGAAGCTTCTTCTTCAATTCTTGTTATTTCATCTTCTTTGGCGCTAATCTGACCTCTAATATATTCTTCGGACATAATAACATCAATTTTTATTATTGATACTTAAATTATTGATACTTAAATTATTTTGCTGATATTTTTGTAAAACTATCAAATCTTTTAAATTTTAGGCTTGGTATTGTAGTTTTAAGGTAAGTAGATTTTTAAACTTTATATATTGTAATTCAAAAGATTATTTTTAGCCAATAACTATTACTAATTCCTTATTATGGTAAACTCCCAGGCACACCAATAATTTTCTGGGTGTTCATCGGGAGGGCATGCAATACATTTTGTTTGTATTCGAGGATCTATGGTTTTGGCAAATAAACCATATTCTATTACACCAACTTGCTTACAAGGAAAATCTGGAAGTCCCCTAAGTTTTCTAGCAGATTGTACACGACAATTATTCATCCTAAATACACATCTTTTATCTGTAATTTCAATTACTTCTTGAATATTAATATTCGCATATATTCGATATTTTAGTGCTTTAATTAATGCAGGAATACCACCATTTTCAGGTATTTTAAATCGCTTCATGATTCTTTTGGCTTCAATAACGGTAAATCTTTCCCATTGCTTTACGTCAAGTTCTATCGCTTTTTCAAGCCCGTATTCTGATTCAACTACTTGAAACCATGTACCATCAATCGCTAACCAATTCTTAGAAAGATCTTCAATATAATCCAATAATTCCTCTTTAGAAAGTGATTCCAAATCTTCTCTCATAATATCCTATACTATAAATTAAAAAAATTAATTGTGAAAATTATAGATAACTTATATAGTTGAACCTAATCTAAATATAGACATATTAAAAACAATTAATAATTCGTTTTAATCTCAAAACATTAGAATAAAAATAAAAAAAACTTAGAAGGTTAAAGAATCTCCTACATATATTTCACGAAATTCTTCTGGAAACCGTTGTTTTATTAAATCTACATGGTGTGTACAATGGCAAGCTCCTATAACTTTTATACCTTCTAAACAAGAAAAATTTCTGGTATTATGAAATCCCCCAATTATAGCTCTTATTTTAGCTAACTGTCTCCCAAGAGATAAAATCTCGTCCAATCCAGGATGACAGCATCCTACCATTACGATAAGTTCATTGTTAAGAGTTTTTAAAAACAACGCTTGTTCTTTTAAATAAGTTCCTAATTGTCCAGTCAAATATATATTTTCATCAATTTCTTTCCAATCTGAAACTCCATAAAGAATTGATTTTGAGTATTTTTTCCTAAATATATTTAGAACTTCTATAGGAACATATATTTCAATATTATTATTTTTTTCATATAAATCCTTTAAACCTCCAGAATGTTCGATATGATTATGTGAAATAACTATTTTTCTTATCTCTGAAGCATCAATGCCCAGTTGTTCCAGATTATGAAGTAAAATTGCACCATCACTACCTGTATCAAAAAGTAAGTAGTTTTCTGATAAAGAATTGTATATAAGGACTGAAAATCCAAAACTAGATAAAAAACCTTCTAAAGGTTTATTATTATCAAAAACAATATTAACATTAAAAGTTTCTAATTGGAGTTCCACAATACTGTTAAAAGAAAGGTTGATTTAAATAATTTATATTTTGATTTATAAATTAATTCAAAATTATTAAATAGAGAAAGATTTAATATTTAATAGAAAGGGAGAGAAAAGGGTGAATTCTAAAAGAAAAATTTAATAAGATTTCAATTTTAATTATTTTAGTGTCTTTCATATCCAGAAACACTAAAATATGTATAATTGTTGAAGAAAATGGGAAAAACTTTAACTGAAAAAATTATAGAGCAACATTTAGTTGAGGGAAGATTAGAAAAGGGAGCTGACATTGCCATCAAAATCGACCAAACATTGACCCAAGATGCTACGGGTACAATGGCATATTTACAATTTGAAGCTATGGGCGTTTCGCGTGTTCAAACTGAATTATCTGTAAGTTATGTTGATCATAATACATTACAGACTGATTTTAAAAATCCTGATGATCATAGATATCTCCAGAGTATTGCTGCGAAATATGGATTGTTTTTTTCACGACCTGGAAATGGTATTTGCCATCAAGTACATCTTGAACGTTTCGCTCGTCCAGGAAAAACATTATTAGGCAGTGACAGCCATACACCAACAGGTGGTGGTGTGGGATCAATTGCTATTGGAGCTGGGGGACTTGATGTAGCCGCTGCTATGGCAGGTGAGTCTTTCCACTTGAAAATGCCAAATATTGTTAAAGTATACTTAACGGGTAAACTTCCAGATTTTGTATCAGCAAAGGATGTAATACTAGAAGTTTTAAGGAGGATTGGTGTAAAAGGAGCTGTAAATAAAGTATTAGAATATACTGGTCCAGGGATAAAGTCGTTAACTGTTCCTGAAAGAGGTACAATAACTAATATGGGAACTGAAACTGGGGCTACAACGTCGATCTTTCCTTCTGATCAAATTACTAAAGAATTTTTAGAAGCTCAAGAAAGAGGAGAACAATGGATTAAGTTAGAACCTGATGATGATGCTGAATATGATGAAACAATAGAAATTAATTTAAGTGAATTGGAACCACTCATTGCTGAGCCGCATAGTCCTGGAAATGTAAAAACAGTTAGGGAACTTGAAGGATTAAATGTAGATCAAGTTTGTATTGGTAGTTGTACTAATTCTTCATTAAGAGATCTTAAAGTCGTAGCAAATATGCTAAAAGGAAAGATTATTAATCTAAATACTGTATTAACTGTTTCTCCAGGTTCTCGTCAAGTAGTAGAACACATGGTTGATTCAGGTGAGATGAGTTATTTAGTAAAAGCAGGAGCAAGGATACTGGAGAATGCATGTGGTCCTTGTATTGGAATGGGTCTAGCTCCTAAGAGTAATGCTGTGTCCCTAAGAACATTTAATAGAAATTTTCTAGGAAGATCAGGTACAAAAAATGCTAATGTTTATTTAGTAAGTCCTGAAACTGCTGCGATGGCGGCTCTAGAAGGTAAGATTACTGATCCACGAACATTCGGAAAAGTTCCTAAAATTTCGATGCCTAAGAAATTTATGGTAAATGATAATATGATTGTTCCCCCATTACCTCCTGAGGAAGCTAAGAAGGTAGAAATTATAAGGGGTCCAAATATTAAACCATTACCAGAATTTAATCCTTTACCCGATAAATTATATGGGGAAGTTCTACTTAAAGTTGAGGATGATATAACAACAGATCATATAATGCCAGCTGGTGCGAAGATTCTTCCACTTCGAAGTAATATCCCCGAAATTAGTAAATTTGTCTTCAATGTTGTGGATGAGTCATTTCATGATAGAGCTTTAAGGAAGAATGGTGGTTTCATTGTCGGTGGTGAAAATTATGGACAAGGATCAAGTAGAGAACATGCTGCAATAGCACCAAAATACTTAGGTCTTAAAGCTGTGATAGTGAAATCTTTTGCACGTATCCATTTAGCAAATCTAGTAAACTTTGGTATTGTACCATTAATATTTGTCGATAAACTTGATTATCACAAAATTGAACAAGGGGATCAATTTGAGATCGATCTCACCACATTGGCAACTGGTAATGTAATATTAAAAAATCTTACCAAAGGAACTGAAGTTTCATTAACCCATTCTTTGAGTGAAACTGAGATTGAAGAATTAAAAGCTGGGGGAAAACTTGCTCATATTAAACAAAAATATGTTTAATAAATATATTAATGCAAATTTTTTTTTACTTTTTTTGTACTTACTTTATTATGTTTGATAAAAAGTTCAAACAAGATCCAAAAAAACGATTTTCATCAAGAGTAGAAAAGTATATCAAATATAGACCAAGTTATCCTCAAGAGATAATTGAATTCTTAAAAAAGAAAGGAATTCTATATACCAAATCTATAATCGCAGATATTGGATCTGGAACAGGTATATTAAGTGAATTATTTCTTAAGGAAGGGAATAAAGTTTATGGAGTCGAGCCAAACGCTGACATGAGAAAAGCAGGAGAAAGATTATTAAATAAATATTCAAATTTTATCAGTATTGACGGTTCTGCTGAAGATACAAAATTAGATGATAATTCAATTGATATTATAACCGCGGGTCAAGCATTTCATTGGTTTAATTTAGAATTAACCAGATTAGAGTTTATACGTATTCTCAAGCCTGAAGGATGGGTTATTCTTATTTGGAATCGCCGAAAAAAGCTCAAAAATGAATTCTTAAAAGAGTATGAAAAATTTCTTCTAAAATACGGAATAGACTATAAAGCTATCGAAGAAAGTAAACTTGATTTTGATAAATTTTTTATGAGAAATAAAGGGGAAAATGCATTTTATAAAGCAAAATTTGAGAACCATCAAATATTCGATTATGAAGGTTTAGAGGGTCGATTACTTTCTACTTCATATATACCTTTAAGTGATCATCCTAAATACAATGATATGCTGCTTGAATTAAAAAAACTATTCGAAAAGTTCCAGAAAAATGACCACATTAGATTTGAATACGAAACTGAGGTTTATTATGGTCAGTTATAATAATTTTGTGGTCAATTAAAATAATAGAAGTTAAATTCTATATTCATTATACTTTACCAATTTTGCTAAATCTTAAAGCTATCTTAAGGGAAATTTGGTATATATTTAATTTTTAGGTAATAAAAGTTAGTATCATTTTAATTTTGTGTGTTATTCGTAAACCTTTTTAATATCACCATTTTCTTCTAATAATTTCGCAAAATCTTGAACCTGACTAGGATAATAAATATGTTGGAACTCTAGTGTTAACATTGCACTAATTTCCTTAAGATTTAACGATAATCCGATAAAATTTAACATTTCTTGGACTTCCCCTCCCCATAAATCTGGTGGTTTTGGAACTTTGAACTCTTCATACTCGGTTGATAGCAGAATTGGCATATAATATTTCAAATTCCTTCTCCCTATATAAGTTAAAACCCATTTTTGATTAAAATGATCAGGTTCTTCAACAAGATTAATATCAATTGACACGTGTTTGCATAATTTATTCCAATAACTTACAAGATTTTTCTCTAATTCTTCTAATTCTTTAACCTTTTCAAAAATTAAATCTTCTATTATTGATGACAATGTCTCAAATCGTTTTACTGAATCCAATATAGATTTTTCATAATTAATAAAAGCATTTATTAAAGATTTCCCCATTAAAGTAATCTCATCTTTGAATGTCGAAGACATTGTAGCTTCTTTATTAAATTTGTTATAAAGAGAGAATATTATTTCTTTTGCTTTACTAAGTCGTTGGTAAAAATTACTTTCTATAATTGGCCATAAAGATATCAAAGTATCCCTATTTTGTATTGAAAATATATAAGAAGTACATAGAGCAATAGCAATTACACGCTTTAATTCTGTTGAATCACATTTTTCCATGGTGTCAAGGGAACTATGCCAAAAAGGATCTTCATGTCCAATCATAATACCAGGAATGCCAATAGGTTGTGCCACAAATACACCATGATCGCTCCCACCTGAATAGGGAACTATGCGATATCGCATCTGTATTTGTGTACCATTTATTGCCACACCTTTAGGGTGATCGGCTAATATCCTCGTGAAATATTGAATTATATCATTTAAAATTGAAGGTCTTGAATATGGTCCAAGACAAATATTACAGGGATTTCCAACTGTTAAAGGGTGTTCCCCAATCATATCTAAATTAATGTTAAAAAGTGCATTCTTAACAATATTTTGGTGTTCCTTAACCCAAGGAAATGTTCCATGAAACTCAGGAACCCAAAGTAACCTGATTGTCCTTCTAGGTGGTTTTAGCATTTTTTGTTTTATTAGTGCTGTAAGTGAACGTGCTAACTCTAACAATCCAGCAGATCCACTCGCATTGTCATTTACTCCAGGAGCAGGGTGACAAATATGTGCTGTTAGAATGATCTCTTCATGAGGTTTTTCTGTCCCTCGAATAGCAGCAGAAATTACTTCTAGTTCTCCATCATAAATTTTAGCTTCAATTTTAGCATGTAGTTTAACAATTCCCTTATTTAACAAATCTTTTAAATATAAACCTTGTTCATAAGAAATACTAAAACCAAATGTTGTTTTTTCTAAATCTTCAGCTATAGCAGGAAATCTATTATAAATGACCATGTCTTTGTTTCCTCCTGCACGAACTGCACTGGGATATACTATAACTCCTAAGGCTCCTTTTTCTGCATATAATGTTGGAACTATAATTCTTGGAGCTTCCATTAATACAATTTTACCCTCGACATTTAATCCTTCAAAATCTTCTTCTTTAATACCTTTACCAACGTCTATTAACTCTGCGGTGACATCACAACCCTTTGATCTTCCTAAGATACACATAGGAATATCCTGAAATTTACATAAGATTTCTTTTTTTGGCTCAATCAAGCTTAAATTCCCTGATGTAATTTCCCAGCTTTGAGTAACTGTCCAATCCCATGTTTTAGCCTTTCCATCTGCACGATATTTATGGAGTTTAATCTCATCCAACCCATACGATCCTAATTCTTTCATTACTTTTTCTACAATTTCATGATAATCTCTAGACCCTACCACTCGATTATATTGTGAGATTTTTGATACCCAATCAAAGGCATATTTTCCACTAACTTCATTTAATACATCATCAATAAATTTGAAGAAATAGGTCATATCTAAGCAACATTGTAAAAGTACGTTATTACTAATTAATTTGATATTACACGCTATAAAAATATAAAACTTGTGATTCTTAAGTTTGAATTAAAAAACTATAACAATAATTACGCAAATAAAAAAAACTATTCATCTAATATCATCAGCTTTATTGATATTTATGGTATAGTGTCAAAACGGCTATAGCCTTGATTATTATCTATTAATCTTTCAGTATTTATATCGAAATCATATTGAACAAATAAAGCTCTTGAATGTACCATCGGCTCTAAAAAGAAAAATCTTATAGAGAAAACACCATCATTTCTAAAAAATATTGGTAAAACAGTCCATTTCGCATAATAATAGTTTTCCATGCATAACTCCAATCCTTTCTTAAAAGAATCCATTTCTTGGGGTGTTAGGATTGAATTATTCTTATAAATAAGCTTGGTTCTCGAAAAGAGAGACTTTTTTTCAAGATGTAATGATATATTATTGTTTACCATTTCTTTTTCAAATATAAAAAATTTAAAGGGCAATACTCCGGGCAAATATTTTTGATTCCTTTTAAGGTGAGACCCAATCCAGATTTTCATAAGAATTCGGAAAATGTAATAGAATAATATGAAAGATGTATAGATATTAATTATTAAGATAAATAAGGTTGTGTTCAGAGAGTAAATATAGGTCAGTAAAAGGCTTGTTATAAATATCCAAGAGCTCAGAAATGTAAACGAGCTCCCTGCCTTTTCAACATAAAAACAATATTCTTTTTTAGATATAGGATAAAAACAGGGTATTTTAGTAGTAGTGAGTAAATCAAGAGACACATGAATTCCATAAAAAATAATTCCTATAATCCAAACGATAAAAAAGGATTGTTGTGTTATAATTGAATAAATTCCTCCTATAATTGTAGATAATATAACTCCTATAAAATAAGAGTGGGAACCAGAACGATGCTCAAGATAATTTGATTTAAAAACTCGTTTTAATGGTGAAAGAAACACATCTAAATCTGGTAAAACAGCAAAGATCAAAGCATAAATTAAATAGCTAAAAGTAATTTCCTTGAGGAAAAAAGTATACATAAGTGCTCCAAAAACTAAATGAGTAAAAAAGTCCATAAAAAAGTCTAATATATTGATTCTTCTTTTATTAAGGAAAAATATGTTTCCTTTTTATTTTATCGATTATAAAAATGTAATCATAACCAAGCTTGATTTTTATCAAAAACTATATTAATATTTATATTCGATATCCCTGATAAGACAAATTTGTATATATAAATGATAGGTATATAATAACAGTTTTGTGAAGGTTCTGGGAAAAGATATCATAATTCTTATGTAATTTTAATATAATAATTACTTTAAATATCCGTAATCATTCTAAATCTCGTGAATAAGTTTATAGAATATGATGGAGAGAAAACTTCAATTGTAAATGGTGTACTTGATCTAAGTTGGAAAAAAATTAAAGATTTTTCCAAAATAAAAGGTTTAACTGGATCTACACAATTAAGAGAATTAATTTTAAGAGAAAATGATTTAATATCGATTCCTGAGACAATAAGGAACTTGGAATCACTCCAAATATTAAATATCGCGGGTAATCAGTTATCTACACTTCCAATTTCAATAGGGAAACTGAAATTACTAAAAAAATTGAATTTAGAGTACAATCAATTAACGACACTCCCTGATACAATATGTAATCTGAATCTTCTTCAGGTTCTCAATTTAGATAAAAATTGTATTTCCAAACTTCCTGAGTCAATAGGTAAATTGAAATCGCTAAAAGAATTAAGTTTAGAATACAATCAGTTAACAATTCTTCCTGAGTCAATTGGCAATTTAGAATCGCTCCAGGTGCTACAATTATATCAAAATAGATTAACAACGCTTCCTAAGACAATAGGAAATCTAAGTCTCCTCCAAAAATTAAAGGTTGAAGAAAATCATTTAGTCTCTCTTCCTGAGTCGATAGGTACTTTAAAATCACTTCTAAAGCTGGACATATATCAAAATAAATTAACTGCACTTCCTGAGTCAATAGGAAACTTAAAGTTGCTTCAGAAACTAAATTTAGAAGGCAATAAGTTAAATATGCTTCCTGAGTCAATAAATAACCTCGAATCACTACAAGTGTTAATATTATTTGAAAATGAATTGAACACACTTCCTGAGTCAATAGGAGATCTAAAATCGCTTCAAGTACTAGATTTAGCAGCTAATCAGTTAACAGCACTCCCTGAATCTTTAAGTGAACTGGATGCACTTCAAGAATTAAATATTTTAGGAAATCCAATAAAAAAGCTTCCTGAATCAATTAAAACTTTAGAGCGAAGAGGTGTTATAATCTATAAATAATTTTATTATCTCGCCATTTCAATTAAACCATTTTTTTTGGATCCAATAGCTCATCAAGGTTATCTATTTTTAATCCTATATCTTTAATTATTTCTTTACAACTCTTTCCTTCTTTATAAGCTCGCTGTGCTATCTCAGAACACTTATCATATCCAATAATAGGAGTTAGATTTGTAATCAGCATCAGCATCTGTTCTAATTGTTTATCAATTTGTGTAATGTTGGCAACCAAATTTAATAAACAATTATCAATAAAAGAATTCATTCCTCCAATTAGTATATCAATAGATTCAAGTAAATTAATTATCATGATAGGTTTGCAAACGTTCAAATCTAAAATACTACCATATGCCTCCCCAAAAGTTATTACAGAATCATTTCCAATAACTTGAAGACAAACTTGGATTAATGCTTCGGATTGAGTTGGGTTTATTTTACCCGGCATAATTGAAGATCCAGGTTCATTTACTGGTAATATTAATTCTGCTAATCCTGCTCGTGGTCCACTCCCCATCCAACGAATGTCATTAGCCATCTTTAATAATGATAAAGCCAATAAACGTAAATTACTACTAACCTTAACAATTGTATTATGTGTAGCAATTCCTTCTGCTTTTACTGGATTAACTTTAAAAGGTAAATTTGTGATTTCTGAGAGATTAGAAATAGCATGTTTAGCGAAATCCTTATGTGTATTTAATCCTGTTCCTAATGCTGTCCCGCCTATTGGAATATAATATAATTCATTGCATGTTTCTCTTAATCTTTTTAAATTAATTTCAATTTGCTTC
>JBHLPN010000035.1:0-4679 GCA_048939445.1 Promethearchaeota archaeon
TCAAAACCTCCACCTAAAGCATATCCATCAATAGCAGCTATGAGTGGTTTTGGAAATGCTTCAATTAAATTATAATATTTATGTCTTCTGTACATTGCATGACTTTGATGCCTAAGATTATCTGGATCAAGATCCGCACTCGCTCTATCTGAGAGGTCTGCTCCAGCAGAGAACGCTGGTTTTTTAGTAAATTCTTTTGTACCTCGCAAAACTACACAACGAATACTTTGATCAACTTCCATAGGTTCTAATGCTTCAGCTATTTCTCTAAGTGTTTGATTTTGGAGGGCATTCAACTTATCAGGACGTATTATTGATACAACAGCATAATTTCCATCCTCTACTTTCTCTACTTTAACATGTTCAAACTTTTTTCCTTCAGACATTTCCATCCTCTTGTTTTAATTTCTTCTAATATTAATTGTCTTTTATTTAAATTAGATTTTTTAATGATTAAATCTATTCAATGTTTTGGAAAAATTAAAAGTTGTTGGTGCCACTAAGTAATAACTTATTAAGATAGCCTTTAAGAACAAGTGATAATGCTGATTAGAAAAGACGATAGCTTAATTAATTAAGAATATTTAAAAATTTTAAAATATATAAAAGATAGAAATCTAAAATATAAAAGTCAATAATAGTAATATAATAAATATAAAATGATTAAGGAAATTTGAATATGATTCCTAAAGAAGTAGAGGATTTGTTTAAACCTATAACAATTGGAGATGTAGAATTAAGTAATAGGATAATGATGGCACCCATGGCCACTGGTTTTGCTAAAAATGGGATGGTATCAGATCAAATGGTAAATTATTATGCAGAAAGGGCTAAAGGAGGTCCGGGGCTCATCATGGTGGAAATGGCCATGCCTGATTTTCCTCGGGGAAGCACTCTTGGTCTTATGATGCTAGGTGCTGATGATGATAAATTTTCTCCAGGATTAAAAAAGTTAGCAGAAGCGATCAAAAATGGGGGTACAAGGGCGATGATTGAATTATCTCATGGCGGGAGATATTGTCATTCAACTATAACTAAACAAAAACCCGTGGCGCCTTCTGCCATTCGCTCTAACCTACCTTTGTTTGATGAAATGCCTAGAGCATTAACTACTGAAGAAGTGGAAGAAATGGTAGAAAGATTTGGGGATTCGGCGAGGAGATGTGCAGATGCAGGATTTGAAGGGGTGGAATTAATGGGCTCTACAGGATATTTAATAAGTCAGTTTGTCTCGCCACTAACAAACAAAAGAACAGATATATTTGGTGGGGAAACTCCTGCTGAACGAGCAACTTTTATCGTGGAAATAATTAAAAATATTAGGAAAAAATTAGGACCATCTTTTCCAATTCTCTATAAAATCAGTTGCGAAGAATATATGCCTGGTGGAACTACACTTGAGGATTCTCAGATCATTGCGAAAAGATCAGAGCAGGCAGGAGCATCTGTAATACATGCTTGGGCAGGTTGGCATGAATCTCCAAAACCAATGTTACCCATGTCTGTTCCAAGGGGGGCATTCGTTCATCTAGCAGAAGCAATGAAAAAAGTCGTGAGTGTTCCGGTTATGGCAGGTGGTAGGATAAACGATCCCCGATTGGCTAATCAAGTGATAAAAGAGGGAAGGGCAGATTTGATTCATATGGGTAGAGCATTTTTAGCAGACCCGTATTTTCCAAAAAAAGCTCTCAAAGGTGAATTTGAAGATATTAGAATATGTATAGGATGTTGTCGATGTTTTGACCAAGGAACGAGAGCCCAATCGGTTATTTGTGCTATAAATGCTGAGCTTGGTAAAGAAGGAAAAAAAATTTCAGAAGTTGAAAAATCTAAAAATATTCTTATTATTGGTGGAGGACCTGCAGGAATGGAAGCAGCTAGAGTTGCAACGATTAGGGGACATAATGTAACTTTATGGGAGAAAAATGATCAACTTGGAGGAACTTTACACTTAGCCTCTGTTGCCCCTCACAAGGAGGAAATCAAAGGTTTAATAAATTATTTAGATTACCAGATGAAAAAATTGGGAATTAAGATCGAGCTCAACAAAAAGGCAACTCCTGAATCTGTATTGAAGGTAAATGCAGATGAAGTGATAATAGCTACCGGTGCCACACCAATTATCCCTGATATTCCAGGTATAAATCAAAATCATGTTGTTTCTGCAATAGAAGTATTAAAAGGAGAGGTGAAAACAGGAAATAGTGTTGTGATCTTGGGAGGAGGCATGATTGGTTGTGAAACAGCTGAATTTTTAGCGTCTAAAAATAAAAAAGTCACCATTGTAGAAATGTTACCGAAAATTGCTCGTGATATCGGTCCTAGCACTAGATGGGCAACTGTAATGAGAATAAAAAGGTGGGGTATAGCACTCCTGACTTCAGCGAAAGTTATTAATATCACAGATAAAGGAGTGATCATAGAAAAAGAAGGCAAATCTGAAACAGTTGATGCTGATTCTATAGTAATCGCTACAGGCATGGAACCCAATATGGATTTATACAATGAACTAAAGAATGAAATTTCCAATATCCATACTATAGGAGATTGTTCTCAAGCACAGAGAATATTAGAGGCGATACACAGTGGTTACTCGCTAAGTAATAAGATTTAGAAATTATTTATTTTAAAAATAAAAATTTTTTAAACTTTTTTTTTATTACTATAAAATCTTGGCTTAAATACTATAGAAGGTTTATATTTCTCTGAATAGTTAAAACCTTCAGCATCAACATTATTACCATATTTTTCCCTAAGTTTATTTATAGGACCTACATCCAAAGCATACATTGGACAAGCTTCAACACAAATTGTTTGCTGGCCTTGTTCAATTCGATCTAAGCATAAATCACATTTATCCATTTTATCATTGTCTTCTGGACCAAATTGGGGTGCATCCCAAGGGCAGACTTTTAGGCATTTAGCCCCACATTGTTCTTTACCTATACATTTCTTAGAATTAACAATAACAATTCCATCTTCTTCTCTTTTAGTTATGGCACCAACAGGACATGCTTTTACACAGGGGGGATCAACACAATGATTACAAGCCAGAGCAAGATATGTTAAAAATAAGTTAGGATATGTTCCTTTTTCAATTTCTGTAAGGCGAATCCGATTAATAGGACCAGCTGGGATATCATGCCAATCTTTACAGGCAATAGAACAAGTGAAACAACCAATACATCGAGTTTGATCGAAGTAAAAACCAATTTGTTTCAATTTATTACCTCTATTTTATTTTTAGGAGATAATTCAATTTCAACTAAAGAACTATTTAAGGGAAAAGCGCCCCCTGGTGAATAGTTGTCATTTGTTAATACATTTGCACAACCCCCAAGATCTACGCCATCCTTATCTGGGCTGTACCATGCTCCTTGATAAACACAAACTACTCCGGGTATTATTCGTTCTGTAACCTTAACAGGAATTCTAATTCTACCTCGATCATTATATACATCTACTAAATCTCCATTGTTAATATTCCGCTTTAAGGCATCAACAGGATTAATCCACACAGTATGTTGTTCAATTTCTTCTAACCATGGAATATTATGTAAGGTAGAATGGGTTCTTCTCTTATTATGAGGTGTAATAAGTTGTAATGGATACATTTTAGATTTTTGGGAGTCATAATGTTCTTCATGGGTAAGATACTTTGGAATTGGAGGTATCAATGGATTATTCTTTTCTGCTATATGTTTACAATAAATCTCAATTTTCCCTGATAATGTAGGAAATGGAAAGTTTTCAGGATCATTTATTTGGTCTTTAAATGCAATAAATGGCTCTTCCACCTTAACTTTATAATACCCATCTCTTTTCATTTTATTATAACTTTTAATATCCTTGCGGGGAGCACTAAGTAATCTTAAAATTTGGTCTTCTGGTAAATTTAAAAGATTCTCCTCAATACCCAATTTTTTTGATAATTCTTTACATATTTCTAAATCAGATTTTGATTCATACATCGAATCAATAGCTTTGTTTAAATAAATATAATATGGTGCCCCTAACCATGGAACAGCAATATCATTACGTTCCATGAATGTGTTTACAGGTAAAACTATATCTGCCAACTGAGCGGTGGGTGTCATGAATTGCTCAAATATTACAATGAACTCAAGAGATTTTAGTGCTTTAATTCCTTTATTTACATTTCCAAACTGATTTAAACGATTGGTGCCTACAATATAAGCCATTTTTATATCTGCTGGATAACCACCTTTTTTACCTTTTAAAATTGCATTGTAATAGTCATTATAATGAATACGAGTATTTGCTGGATTAGTACCACCTTTTAATTTATATAGACTATCTTCTCGAGGAGGTGCCCCAAAATCAATTGGATTATCTTGAATTCTTGGTTTTTTAGGTTTTTTATCTTCTGGCTTGATAGGTCCGGACTGTTTTTTCCCTCCTGTAACAATCCTCTCGCGACTATAATATGCTCTCATAAAACCTGAGGCATACCCTCCATTTTTGCCAATATTGCCTGTTATAGCACATAATAAATTAGCTGCTCTTGAATATTGCTCACCAAACATTGTTCTCGCAGGACCCCATCCCGCAATAAGAGCTGCTGGTTTATTTGTAGCATAATCTCGTGCGAGTTCTATTATTGATTGTGCTGGTACTTTTGTGATTTTTTCGGCCCATTCCGGAGTTTTGGGTTGTCC
>JBHLPN010000035.1:4779-16163 GCA_048939445.1 Promethearchaeota archaeon
GTCATAATTGTGCCATAAGTTGCCATAGAAGCAAAGAGAGCTCCTTCATAGGAAGGTGCTCCCCACATTCGAGTATATCCCCCAAATTGATTAAGCATTAACCCATGAGATACAATACCATGGAGCATTCCTTGATTACCTCCTCCTGGAACAAGTAAAATTGCTGAATTACCATATTTTCTTTTAATCTCTTTAATCTTAGAAGCTATTTCATCCAATGCATCATCCCAAGATATTATCTCAAATATCCCCTCTCCACGTTCACCAACTCGACGTAGAGGGTATTTAAGTCTTTCATCAGAATAAACTCGTTGTCTATATGCCCTTCCTCGTAAGCAAGCTCTTAACTGAGGCTTTTCTCCATTATCTGTTTCAAGTCTAATAATTTTTCCGTTTTTTATATGAGCTCTTAATACACAACGACCTCCACAATCATGACAGCACCCAGTATAAATTATTTTAAGTTCATTTTTTTCTTGTGCTATTTTAAATCTAACCATCTCTTTTCTTTTAGAATCTTAACTAAAAAAATATGCGATGTTTAAATATTTTTTATGAAAAGGTTTATTGAAAGTTTGATCACTATTTTAGCTATTCTATAGAGAGAAGGTAGAGAAGTTTTTAGATTATGTGTAATCCATTCTCATTATTATTACTATTTTCTTCTCACTTCTCTCACTTATTTAGACTCTATTAAACCTTATTGAAAGATTATTTAATGTATAACGTATATTTATAATTTATAATAACAAAAAAACTAAAGTTGAAATAAATGGCGAATGTTAAGCATATTGTTGCGCTTGGTTTTGGCGATATGGGTAAAGGAATTGCCCAGGTTTGCTTAATGGCAGGTTACAATGTCACAGCAGTTGACATAAGTGATGAAATTATTGAAAAAGGTTTGGATTACATAAAAACGGGATTTGAGAAGTTAGAATCAAAAGCTAAGTTGCCTGAAGGTTCAAGTGCGGCAAATTATTTAGCAAAGTTAAAAACATCTAAAGATATCATTGAAGTTGTTAAGGACGCAGATTTAGTAATTGAAGCAGTTGTAGAAAAATTAGATATAAAACAAAACCTATGTAAAGATGTTATTGAAAATTCTCCTGATAATTGTATTTTTGCCTCGAACACTTCTACAATGAGTATTACTGAGATCGCTGAGAAATGTAATAAACCTGAAAATGTAATAGGAATGCATTTTTTTAATCCAGCTCCATTAATGCGCCTTATTGAAGTAATTAAGGGTGATAAGAGCTCTGATGAATCTATGGATATAGGAGTTGAAGTTTCGAAATCACTGCCATGCTTGAGAGGAGAAAGATATGTTGCTCGCGTACTAAAAGACCGTCCAGGTTTTATTGTTAATCGTGTACTTGCGCCACGTAGTATTTATTTTAATTACATTATTGACTTAGCATATGAGAAGGGTATTCCTTGGGAACAAGTAGATGCAGATCTAACTGGACCAAATACTCCAATGTCTTTATTAACATTAGCGGATTTTACAGGGCGTGATATATCTTATCATGGTCAACTTTACTATAACAAAAAGCTTTCACAAGATTTTAAACCTGGGAAAGTTTTAACCATGCAAATAGAAAAAGGAACTTTAGGGAAAAAAACTGAACAAGGATTCTATGATTGGTCAAAGGGAAGACCTCAACCTGATCTCTCTAAAAAAGCAGGACTTGTTAATCAGGATATTTTTAACGCAATTAATGCTAATGAAGGATGCAGGATCCTAGAAGAAGGTGTAGTAAAAAGCTGGAAAGAAATTGATGAAGCAATTCTAGCAGGTATGAATTTTCCAGGACCAATGGAATATGCTACTAAACATTATGAACGACTCGCTAAACTCTTGGAAGAAACTGCTGAAGAATTAGGCAAACCTTATTTAAAACCTTGTGATTTGTTTAAATCTGGCAAATTTATAGACATGATTTAATCCAAATCTTAAATACTTTTTTTAATATTTTTAATCAAGAAGAGGGAAAAAAATGATAGAAACAAATATTACTAAAATGTTTGGGATAAAACATCCGATATTTAACGCACCTATGGGTCCTTTTTTTACGAGGGATCTAGCTTTAGCAGTATGTGAGGCGGGTGGGTTGGGAGTTTTATCAAATGTTAATATAATAGGGACAGATCCTGTTGAGGAACATATTGCTAGTATAGAATATATGATCGAACATACAGATAAACCATTTGGACTCAATATTCTTACTTCTCGTAATAATCGAGGAATTCGACAGATGATTAGAAAAATACCTAAGATAGTTATGGCGAATCCAAAAATGAGGGAACAATGTATATATTGGCTAACTTCAGCCGGATCTTCAAAGATTCTACCTGCTTCTAGTTCATTTCAGGAATTAAGGGAAAAATCAGAAGTTAAACACTTTCATGTTGCACCTGCAGTATGGCTAGCACAGAAATGTGTAGATGCTGGTGTGGATGGGCTCGTGGTTACTGGTACTGAAGGGGGTGGTCATCAATCCTATGAAAGAGTTTCAACACTCGTATTGTTACAGCAAATAAATAAAGTTTTTCCTGATTTGCCCAAAATAGCATGCGGAGGATTTGCTACAGGAGAATCATTGGCAGCAGCTCTTTCATTAGGTGCAGGAGCAATAGCTATGGGTTCTAGATTTATTGCATCCAAGCAAAGTGAATTCAATGAAAAATATAAGGCATTAATTCCTCCAGGAAAGCCACAAGATACTGGGCTTTTCACAGGAGCTTTTGGTCCTATTCGTTTGTACAAGAATAAATATGCTTTAGCTCATCCAGCACCAAGTTCAAAGGAAGAAATGCTAGCTTATGAAGAATCTATAACTCCTGAGCAGAGAGTACATGATTTGGGTGCTTATGATAGGGTTTATAATGGAGATACTGAAACTGGTGCAGTTCTACTTGGGCAATCAATTGGAATTATTGATAGCATTGATGATGTTAATGATATCATTAATAGAATAATAAAGGACGCAGAAACCACGATAAAGAAAAATAATTCTATGTTAAAATAATATTTTTTTGTTATATTTTTTCATATAAATTGATAATTAAATTTAAAATAGAAATCAATGGAAATTAAAATGAGTAATAATCCTACTAAAAAACAATCTCGAAGTCGTTCCCCTGAAAAGAAGGCAGCTCAATTTGAACAAATCTTAGAAGCAGGTAAAAATCTATTCCTAGAAAAAGGTAGAGATGGTTTTAGTTTACGTGGGTTGGCTAAAATTCTTGGAATGAACCAAAATAATTTGTATAATTATGTAGAAAGTAAAAGAGAATTATGGATTGCTATTCGAAACAAGTTTTTTAAACAATACCGGGATGAAACTATTAAGATTATTAAAGAGCATGATGGATCTACTACTGAGCTTTTAATGAAAATTTTTACTAACTTTTTAGAATTTGCTGATAAAGATTTTGGGGCTTTTGGCATGATGCATCTCACAGAATCTCCCCCTTCTGATAAAATAGGGAGATTTGAAAAAGAATATCGCGAATTTAATTATTTGAGAGGTACAGCTAGAGTAGTGCAAAATGCAATTGAAAAGGGGGAAATTAAGAACCCTAATGCGGGATTGATAACTTTCTTTACTTATAGTTTAGTATTAGGAGCTGCTATAGTAGAACGAAATATGAGGATACTTGAACAAAATCCTGATTATAAGGGGGATTTTACCAGTGAAATCTTACAATTTGGGCAAGCTGATTTTACAAGCTTAGAATTTCGAAATTTTGTTTTAGAAAAATTAGAACAGCTGTTAAAAGAATAAATTTAATTCAAGATATAAAATGCAAATTGATTTGCATAATTTTTAATTTGAATTCTAAATAGGGATATAAATGCCAAGAATTAATATAAATGCATTAGATCAAATTAAAGAAAGTGTATTTGAATATAAATGGAAAGATGTAGTACTTTATGCTTTAGGAATTGGAACACAACCAGAGGAATTACCATTTCTATACGAAGGAACACCTGGGGGGGTGAAAGTGTTTCCAAGTTATGCAGTAATTGCAGGAGGTGGTGCTGCTCCGTTAGAAAAACTTGGAAGAATTGATTTCTCACGATTTATTCATGGAGAGCAGTATATTAAGCTATATCAACCTTTTTCCCCACAAGGGAGGATAATAAGAAAAGGTAAAATAACACATATATATGATAAAGGAAAAAATGCTGTAATTCATTCACTGAGACAAGGTTTCACAGAAAAAGGTGAGCATATATTTGATGCAAAATGGGTGCATGTTTACCTAGATGCTGGTGGTTTTGGTGGTGAATCCAGTCCAAAATCTGAATCTTTAAATCCTCCTGAAGGAGTAGAACCAGACTTTAGTATTTCCTATAAAACTAATGAAAATCAAGCTGCTTTATATAGGCTTAACGGTGATTATAATCCTCTGCATATAGATCCTGAATTTGCAAGTAGAAGTGGTAGATTTAAAGGACCTATTCTTCATGGGTTGTGTACATACGGTTTTGTTACTCGTGCTATATTTTATGGCGCGTGTAATGGCGAAATTTCTCGTTTTAAAGAATTCAGTGCAAGATTTTCTTCACCTGTTTATCCCGGTGATAAGATTACAACAGAAGGCTGGAAAGATAACAATCGATACATAATTCAAGCTCGTACTGAGCAAAAAATTGTTATCAATAATAGTTATGCATTAATAGAATAAAGATATCTTGAAATTATTTTTTTCTTTATTCTATGTAAATTTCTCAAAAAAGATATAATAAAGTAATAAATAACCAAATTGAGATAATATTATGGAATCCCAAGACGAACAACAGGAAGTTAACAAGACTAAGATTGTAAGGACTACATCAGCATTCGATTGTGGTGGACGATGTCCTCTTAAATTTCATGTGAAAAGTGGTAAAATTATCCGCGTTGAGGGGGATGATTTAGTTGATGAAGAAAATCAGCTTAGAACTTGTTTAAAATGTCGCGCTATTCGAAAAGAAATTTACCATCCTGAACGGCTTAAATACCCATTGAAGAGAGTAGGACCAAAAGGAGAAGGTAAGTTTAAACGCATTTCATGGGATGAAGCTTTGGATGAGATAGCAGAAAAACTCAAGTATACAAAAGATAAATACGGAAATGAAGCGATATTCCTACCTATGAGTGGTGGATTTATTGGTGCATATCATCATCCTATACTTGCAATGATGAGATTATTTACTCATTTTGGTGGTTTTTCCACAAATCATGGAAATGTATCCTCTGAGGGTGCTGTTTGGGCCACCCAAACTCAATATGGGTCTCCTTTTGTGGGTCATAGCCGAGAAGATATGTTAAATTCAAAATTAATAATATTATGGGGCTGGGATCCGGCGAGAATGAACTCCGGAACAGACGCTATGTATAATCTTGTTAAAGCGCATGAAAAAGGTACAAAAGTTATAAGTATTAATCCTAGATACTCAGATACAGATGTTGTTGTAGCTGATCAATGGATACCTATTATACCGGGTACCGATGTGGCAATGATGGTTGCCATGGCAAATGTAATAATAATAGAAAATCTTCATGATCAATCGTTTCTAGATAAATATACTGTTGGATTTGATAAATTCAAGGAATATGTAATGGGACAAGAGGATGGTGTTGAAAAATCCCCCGAATGGGCTGAAATGATATGTAACGTACCTGCAGAAACCATTAGAAAACTAGCTCGTGAATACGCAACCACTAAACCCGCTGCATTAATGGATTGCCAAGGACCAGCACGTAGTGCAATGGGTGGACAATATATTAGAGGTGCCATGACCTTGACTGCAATGACGGGAAATGTTGGACGAAAAGGTGGATCTGCTTGTGGAGGATTAATGGGTATTCCAATCGCTCACATGTTTTTTGGACCGTTTATTTTACCTCCAAGTAGGAATCCAGTTGAAGAAAATCACCCCGATAGAATTTCAGTGAGAGGATCTGTAAACTTGAGCCATCGCTTACGCACAAGAGTTCATACTAATAAGATGTTTGATCAAATTTTAGAAGGTAGGGAGGGTGGTTTTCCATACGATATTAAGTTTGGATGGTTTTGTGCTAATAATTTTTTAAATCAATTAGGTAATACTAATCGAAATGCAGAAGCATTAAAAAAACTCGAATATATGGTTTGTGTAGAATTATTCATGACACCTACTGCTAGATATGCAGATATTGTATTACCAACTACTAGCATGGCTGAAAGATCGGATTTAACTCGCCCATGGCCATCTGGACCATATTTCGGATACATGAATAAAGCTATTGAACCGATAGGAGAATGTAAGCATGATATCACCATTGCTGAAGAACTCGCAGAAAGGTTAGGGATTGAAGATTTCAAACATTACGATGAGGAAAGGCAATTAAAAAGGTTTTGGAGGGGTACAACAGATATTAAAAAACATGTTACTGATTATGAAAAATATAAAGAAGATGGAATTTGGAGAGTACAATTAGATGAACCTTATGTAGCATTTAAAAAACAAATTGAAGACCTTGAAAACAATCCTTTTAATACGCCTTCAGGAAAGATTGAAATCTTTTCACAACGAGTAGCTGACATAAATGATCCCAACTTACCCCCGATTCCTAAATATTTAAGTACTTGGGAAGATAGATTCGATTCATTGATTGATAAATATCCATTACAAATGCTCTCTCCGCACCCTAAGAACAGAGTTCATTCCGAATTATATCACGTTGAATGGCTTAAAGAAGTTGATCCTCATAGGTGTTGGATTAATTCTGCTGATGCTGAACCTAGGGGTATTAAATCAGGAGATTTAATATATGTATATAACGATCGAGGGATTTTATCAATTGAAGCATGGGTTACGGAACGAATAATACCTGGTGTTATTATTATTCATGAAGGTGCATGGTATAATCCTGATAAGGAAGGCATTGATAGGGGTGGATGCGTTAATACCCTGACTAAAAATGCTTACGCTCCCGATGGGGCCTCTTGTTTAAAAACATGTCTTGTTCAAGTGAGTAAAGATAAACCAGAGGTGAAATAAAATGCAGATTGGTTTCTATTTTGATCAAACTCGATGTACAGGATGCGCAGCATGTATTGTTGCATGTAAAGATTGGAATGATGTTCCAGCAGGACCAGAATTTTGGATGAAAATACTTTACAACGAAGAAGGAAAAATTCCAAATGTCTTCGTAAGTTACTTAGTAAGACCTTGTTATCATTGCGAAGATCCCGTCTGCATCCCCGTTTGTCCTGTCAAAGCTATTACAAAAAGAGAAGAAGATGGAATTGTTATTGTAGATAGTAATAAATGTATAGGCAACGAGGAATGTGATTCTAAATGCTTAAAAGCATGTCCTTACGATGCGCCACAATTTGGACCAGAAAAGGGGGCCAAGATGCGAAAATGCACTTTTTGTTTAGATAGGCACCTCGAAAATAAAATACCGGTATGCGTCCAAACTTGTAGACCTAGAGCTCTCTATACGGGTAATTTAGAAGAACTCAAAACAAAATATGGCAACATAAAAGAAGCTGATAATTTTAAATACTCGGATCGTACTAAACCAGCTATTATTTTTAAACCAAAAAAGAAAATTTAAAATAAATTCGTTTTTTTTAAATTGTTTCAAACAGAAAAGCTTATGAAATCTCAATATATCATTTAAATCTAATTTTTAAAAAAAGAAAAAAATAAAATTATATTAATCTTACATTATTTTTTTGAGACTGTTTTATCTAAATCATGTGCAACCAATTTTGTGGTATTTGTCTCATTAAATTTCAATCTTCTCTTATTTAACTCATCATCTATTCCTGCTATTTTTTTAACCATCGTTTTCCGTGCTTCAATATCATATTGGGTTGTAATTGCAATTTCCTCCATAACTGGGCTTCCTCCTCCATGATAGCTACCAAAGAGATGGATTCCTCCTGTTGCTGAACATATCATATCGCCAACATACCGCCAGAATTGTGCGGCATTTTCAGGCGATATTTTTGGGTTTCTAGTAATATATTTATTGAGTTTGTCTGTCAATTTAGGATTAACAAAATCTCTTTCATGAGGGAATGTTGCTGGAATGCCACCACAAATATCTGTTATTATCTCAGCTTCTCGAAATACATTTTCTCCAGTTAAACATCTTCCAACATTACAGTAAATTGAGTTTGGAATATAACTTCCTGGTCCATAAGGAATAAATCCTATTCCTGGCATGTAAACTTCTGATTTTCCCAAATCAGAAGCAGTATATCCAGCAGCATAACCAAGTTCTGTGACCAAGATTAATTCTGCTAACTTATGTCTAACATGTGTTGCCTTAGCTATGTTGTTATATTCTGCAGCCAAAGCTGCTGTTCCCGTCATTATATCTCCAATTGCAGGTTTGCATCCCGAGTAACTATGCCTGTGAAAGAGACCAAATAGTAAGGCAAGGGCACCCCCATGCTGGTATTCACCGCATAAAAAAACTCTCTCCCAGGGTACAAAGACATCGTCAAAAATTATATATGAATCCGTGGCTCCTGGTTGAAAACCACGAGGAAAATATTCCCTTTTACGATAGTTATGAATGGTAACCACTTGTGTAACCCCCTCATAATCTCCTGGTACTGCAAAAGCAACTGCATAATCTTTATCTTCTGGTCTTAATGCTCTTGTTGGGATAACTAACAGTTCATCAGAAACAGAAGCTTCTGAAATATGTAACTTACAGCCACTAACTATAATTCCATCTTTCTTTTTTTCTACAACATGAACATACATATCTGGATCCGCTTGATCAGCAGGTCTTTTAATTCTATCACCCTTTACATCCGTTTGAGCACCAGCTGAAACTAAATCTTCCTGTTGGAATCTTAACAACCATTTTTTAAAATTTTCATGGTAATGTGATTCTCCATTGTTTAGTTTATCAGCCTCATATGAAACATTATATACTGCGTTCGCTGCATCGCAACCCATGCATCGCTGAATACATCCGCCAACTTTTTGACATAGTTTACGCGTCATATCTTGCTTTTTATGAAGGTCATCAGTACTGTGATGAATATGCGTAAACCGATTAATTATTTCACCCGTAAGATGAGATTTTACTTGTACTAGATCTTTGTATTCGGGATCATCGAAGGCTTCGAAGGTAGTTCCAATCGTGTTTAAACAATCCATCTGAAGATCGTCTAACCTATCGATTTCTTTTCCATCGTAATACAAATTTGGTTTCATTCTACCTAAATCTTTCATATACTGTTCTTTTGTTCTAACCATTTCTCATCAATTTTTTAAATTTTTTTTGGTTTACTTTCTTAATTAGAATTACACGTTTTTAATTTTAATACATATCTCTTTCTAATTAATTTAATAAAAATTTAATCATATTTACTTAAGATACAAGTGTATAAATATCCCATTTTTAAAAAATATTCATAAATGAAATATGTATATTTAATAAATAGTTCTTAATTAAATAATAATAGAATACAATTTAGTATTAAAATTATTGAATATTAAAAGAGTGATTATTATGGTTTTAGAGACCAATATAACTAAAATGTTTGGAGTTAAACATCCTATTATTGCAGCTCCAATGGGACCCTTCTACACCACCAAATTGACTATTGCTGTTTCTGAAGCAGGTGGTTTAGGGGTGTTAAGTCATAGTGAACTCTTAAGCGATTTTATGAAAGGAAAAAATCCAATAGATATAATGAAGGAGAATATGCTCAAAGTTATAGAACATACTGATAAACCTTTTGGTTTTAATATCAGGACTTCACGAAGAGAAACTCATGTACCTCAGTTAGTTAAAGATATTCCTGAGTTTATAATGTCAAATCCTAAACTAAAGGAACAATGTGTATACGCAATTACGAGTGCAGGATCTTCAAAAACCTTACCACAATCAAAATCATTTCAAAAATTGAAGCAAAGCGGTTCTAATATCAAACATTTTCATGTAGCACCTGCATTATGGCTTGCAGATAAATGCGTTGCATCTGGTGTTGACGGAATGGTAATAACTGGTGGTGAAGGAGGAGGTCATCAATCCTTTGAGAAAGTTAGTACGCTAGTCCTACTTCAGCAAGTAAAAGAAAAGTATCCCGATTTCCCAATTATTGCTTGTGGGGGTTTTGCGACAGGTGAAGGACTTGCTGCTGCTTTAGTGCTGGGTGCTGGAGCTATCGCAATGGGTTCCAGATTCATTGCTTCTAAAGAGAGTGAATTTCATGAAACATATAAGGCGGTTGTGCCTCCTGCAAAAGCCCAAGATACAGTATTGGTAACTGGAGCATTAGGACCAATTAGACTTTGGAAAAATGAATACTCTCTACATCATGGGCTTGTAGCAAATAAAGAAGAAAAAATGGCTGAAGAAGCTGTTATGACCCAAGAGGACATAATAGCTGAAGGAAAAGCTTATGAAGCAGCATATACTGGAGATACTAATTCTGGAGCGGTTTTATTAGGTCAGAGTATAGGAATTATTAAAAGTTTAGAATCCGTAAAAAAAATTGTAGAAGATATTGTCCAAGATGCGGAAAGGCGCTTGAAAAATGCTTATAACTTTATTAAATAAACAAAATTAAGATTTTTATCATACTTTTTTATTTATTTTTTGAAAAAATAAAATTCAACCTGTTTTAATATCGAGTAAAATTCCTTAACCGATAATTTAAGATATTTAAAAAGATTATATATTAATATTGTAGTTAAATGGCCGTATGATATTTAAGATATCTTTCAATTGGGGATTATAGTGAAACCCATTCATAAATTTAAAATATTTAAATCTGACGCAGCACCCTTTTTCTTTTATATAGAAATATTTCCTCCCGATCTTACTGCTTTCAGAGGGGAACGTATAAAAGCTCTATTAAAGAAGATAAACACTAACCCTATCATGCCCTTACCTATGAGGGTAGATCGCGTATTTAATGGCGAAAAATCTGTCCTAATACGTCCTAGAGAGCCTATCTTTTTTTCAGTACTAGAAAATCTCAATGCAATAATCAACCCTTCAGCATTTCTTCATTATGGAATTGAAAAGCTGCTATATTTTACAGAAATTCGAGCTTTTGAAAAATTCACTATTTCTCTTACTTTTGAAAAAGTAAAGAAATGGTGGGATTCTACGAAATATCTCTATTCAAGATTGTCACGTCTTGAAGAAGATTTTTCAGCATTTTTACGGGCATATATAAATACCTTGCTGAAAGCTAAACTTAATAATGAGGATTTGATAAGTGCTGCTACAAAATATTGCCAACTTGTTCAAGAAACTTGTGAAAAAAGAATAAAAGAAAATGTTATATTAACTGAAACAACCCTTAGCAATAATAATGTTAAACTATATGAGAAAAAACTAGCGAAATATTACAAAAAA